>CAZIJO010000113.1:0-18548 GCA_964539515.1 uncultured Bifidobacterium sp.
TGACCAAGTCCGCCAAGATCTGGGAATATCGCGGCATTCACCGCAGCATCTCGACGGTGAGCATTGACCCGGAAACGGGCCTGCTGTTCGTGGGCGATTTTTCCGGCTTCGTGCATTGCCTCGACGCGGAGACCGGCAAACTCAATTGGACGCACGACATGAAGGCGCACATGTGGGGCTCGACCTTTGTGGCCGACGGGAAACTCTACGTGGGTGACGAGGACGGCGACTTCGTGGTGCTGGCCGCAAGCAAGGACAAGAAAGTCATCAGCGAAACCAACGTGGGCGCGGCGGTCTATGGCACCCCTATCGTCGCCAACGGGACGGTCTATCTGCAATCCAACACGCACCTCTTCAGCTTCGCCGACCCGACCAAAGCCGGCGCGATCAAGGACGAGCCGCAGAAGCTGGATATCCAGTTGAAGAAGTAAGCGTCAGGGCAGAAGGCATGAAGTCAATTGGACCACTTTGGTTTGCTCTGATTAACCGCGGATTGGGAGTGATCATGCTTGTCTTGATGTTTCCGATTTTTGCTCTGATCGTTTTTGTCATTCAAACCAACTCCATCGGTCCGGTTATTGTCGTGGACAATTTAATTCTCGAGAAGCAGGGTGTCGTTCAGACATTCCGCTTTCGCACGACTGGCAAAGGCACCTCGGTCTTTCAAATCGTTGGCCGCTGGCTGCGGAAATCCTCCGTTGATGAGCTGCCCTGGCTTTGGAATGTGGTGCGCGGAGACATCGGGTTGGCAGAGTTTTTGCGAAGGCGATAAAACGATTCTCCCGGCTCAGCCCAGCACAATTTCTTAGAAAGTCCTCCGAGTTTCCTTCCCGCTGCTCGCTCATCTAATGGCCGATCCTCATCCTGGCCAAACTGTCTCTATTTGTTTGACGGGTTCGGAGAAGCCTCACTACCGTCGGACTGATGAAGCCAATCCTTGCCAGCTTCTGGGCCATCGCCTGGCTGATGTTCCCGCGCTTCGTCATCAACGCTGCCCTGCCGGAAACTCCGACCTTAATGCGCGCCGCGGCGGCGCAGTTCGAAATTGGTGTCGGCATCAGCGACCACATTCCCCTGCGCACGAACGATTGGCCGCTGCTCATGGCTCAATTCAGCACGGTGACACCGGAGAATTGCATGAAGCCGGCCGCCCTCCAGCCGAGCGAAGGCGACTTCAGCTTTGCCACGGCGGATGCGTTTGTGGATTTCGCCACGCACCAGAAACTCAAGCTCGTGGGCCACTGTTTGGTCTGGGCCAAGGACGACCGGACACCCGCATGGTTTTATCGCGATGGTCAACAGGCCGCCAGCCGCGAACTGCTGCTGGCGCGCATGCGACGGCACATCGAAACGGTTGCCGGGCGCTGGCGGGGTCGGATCGCCGCTTGGGACGTTGTCAATGAAGCACTCGATGATGGCACGAATTATCTGCGCCCCTCCGGCTGGGAGCGCGTGGGCGGCGAGGAGTTCATCGCGAAGGCCTTCGAGTATGCGCACGCCGCCGACCCGGCCGCGCTGCTGGTTTACAACGATTACAACACCGAGTTGCCGGCCAAGCGTGCGAAACTGATCCGGCTGGTTCAATCGCTGCGCGCGAAAGCCGTGCCGCTCCACGCCATCGGCCTGCAAGGGCACTACGAGCTGGATCATTTGCCCATTGCCGATCTCGAATTAACCCTGGTGGCCATGCGGGACCTGGGTGTGAAGGTGGTCGTGTCGGAGCTGGACATTGATGTCATTCCCCGCTCGAAGTGGTGGGCGGAGGGCGGCAAGTACCGCAGCGAACTCGCCCGGCTCAATCCCTACCGCGACGGTTGCCCGCCGGAAATCCTCCAGCGCCAGGCGGAACAGTACGCGCAGTTGTTCCGGCTCTTCCGCAAGTACGCCGACGTCTTCGCACGGATTTCCTTCTGGAATCTTCACGACGGTCAGAGCTGGCTTAATGAATTCCCGTGGCCGCGGGTAAATTATCCACTGCTGTTTGACCGCGCCGGCCGGCCCAAGCCCGCATTTGACGCCGTGATCCAAACCCTGATATTTCCACGAGAATGAGCACGCTGGGTGAATCGGAAAATATTGGCGCGCTGCCGGGGGTTGGCGAAATGCTCGGCTGGATCCGGTCCATCGTTGGCTTCGGGACCCGGCGACCGGGCCATCCCCAAAGCCTGCAGGTTGAGCAATGGTTGGAGGCGACCTTCCGGGAGTTCGGGCTCGCGGACGTCCGCCGGGAACCGGTGCCGGTGAATTGTTGGGAACCGTTGGCAACAACCTTGGTTTTTCCAGCCAGCCCCGTCGAGCTGCCGTGTTTTCCGATTCCCTATACCGGTTGGACCGCGGCTGCGGGCATCGAAGCGCCGACCGTGTTCGTGGGTGAAGGGACTCCCGATGAGTTCCAACGTGTGGACCTCCGCGGGCGCATTGCCGTGGTGAAAATGCGATTTGCCGAGTTGCCGGGCGCGGCGCTCAAGCGGGGCGCCCGTTTCATTCGGGATGCGGATCAGTCCATTCCGGATGGGCCCTTGCATGTGGCGAACTGGCTCGTTCGAAATTTCCCTGCTTATTACGAGGCGCAGGCCCGCGGGGCCGTTGGTTTCATTGGTCTGCTGGCGGATTCGCCGACGGATGGTTGCGAATTCTATGTCCCCTATGATGGCTTTTTGAAAGGGTTGCCGGGGGTATGGGTCGGTCGCGAGAACGGAACCCAACTGCAGGCCCTCGCGCACGCCGGCCAGACGGCGCGACTTCTCAGCACCGGCGAGAACCGCATGGTAACTTCGCACAACGTCATTGGAGTTATCCCGGGGAGAGGCTCCATGAGTTGTCCGGGCTCACAAATGGTTTCCCTGATCCCAACCACTCCTCTCCCTTCCCTCTCCTCTCCTTCAGAAGGAGAGGAGAGGTTGGCCGCAGGCCGGGAGGGGAGAGGTTCACGGGTGGCGACCGGGTTAAACTCTGCCAACGAAAACATCATCATCACCTGCCACCATGATGCGCCTTTCGCTTCGGCCGTCGAGGACGCCTCCGGGCTCGCCGTCCTACTCGCGCTGGCCAAGGCGTTCGCTGCCACGCAAGGCGGGCATCCGCTGCGCCGCGATCTTATTTTTGTCGCGGCCTCCGGCCATTTCCACGGCGGCATCGGGAATCGCGTTTTTGTCGAGCGCCACGCGGAAGGATGTTTGAAACGAACGGTCGCCGCGTTGGGCGTCGAACATATTGCCGAAGAAGCCGCGAGCGACGGCCAAGGGGGCTACCGTTTGACCGGCCGGCCCGAGGTGCGGGCCGTGTTTTTCGACGGCAGCGATGCGTTTGCCCGGATGCTTGCCGAGGAAGCGGAGCGCTGCCAGCTGGACCGTATGGTCTGCGCCGATGCCTATGGTTTCGGGCCCGAGCCGCCGTGCGACAGTGCACCGTTTTTCACGGCGGGCATCCCGTCGGCATGCCACATCTCCGGGCCGCTTTACCTGTTTGACCCGCATGACACGATCGACAAGGTGCGTGCCATTGACCTTGTCCCGGTCGCCGATTTTTTCTCCTCAGCCGTCCGGCGGATTGATTCCGTCCCCGCCGGGGAACTGGCCGCGGGCATGAAGCGCCCCCGGGGAATGCCGCCCGCACCGCCACCGCCGTGGTTTCGACCGCCAACGCCATCGGCGGCGGGCCGCGCTTTTACGCTCATCGAATTGCTCGTGGTTACTGCCATCATCGCGATTCTTGCCGCCATGCTCCTGCCTGCGTTGAGCAAAGCAAAACAGAAGGCGCAACTGGCCAATTGCCTTTCCAATTTGAAGCAGGTTGGACTCACCCTGAACATGTACACCGGCGATAACCGGGAGCAATTTCCCTATTCCGGCCGGGGCTGGCCGCAGATGCCGTTTGTGGATCTTTTGAAATTGTATGATCCGTACATCCGCACCAACAACCGCGCGTTCTTTCTTTGCCCCGCGGACCGCGGCCGCGGATTCAACATGGAATGGGTCAGTCGCAACGGCAGTGGCGCCGGGATCGCCACAAACCAACTGCTCTTTCCGGCTTCCTACTATTACTACTTTCAATTCTACAACGACGACGCTGGCAGTGCCCTGAAGTTGCGGCGGGCACAGGAAGTTCGTTTTCCCACGAAGAAGGCCATTGCGCCTTGTTTCGCCAGTACCCCCAACATGGTTTATGACGTCACCCTGGACACGCCGACGGGCGGCCACGGGACCAAGGGCATGGCACTGTTGTTCGTGGACGGCCACGCCCAGTTCGCGCTTTACCGGAACTTGAACAACACTTTTGTCAACGGCAGCCAGAAAATCTACAACCTGGACTGGACGGTCGGCGGACTTTCCGGTGCCGACTTGCTGCGATAGTCAATCCGTGACCGGCGGCCGACTTGCGGCTTGCGCCGAACTGGTCATCAGTCATCGTCGTCATCCTGGCCGGTGAGGCCAAGTTTGAGCTGCTTCAAACCTCTGCCGTGCGCGCCGGCCAGCAGGGCGGGGTATGGCGTGTCCACGCCTTTCACCGAATGCCAGATGATCCGGTTCAGGGTGTCTTCATCGGCTTGATCCACCTGATCCAACGGTTGGGCCTGGCTCTGTTCGGCCCAGTAGAGCTCAAGCCCTTGCAATTGGGCGGCGGGTTTGTTCATTTCATCCAGCGCAATGTTGTTCGGCCGGCAGGTGTACGGGGAAAAATTGGGCGTGTCCGTGAAGCAATCCGTCATCAAGGGGGCCAGGGCATCCATCTGGTTCATCGGCGGCAACCCCAACATCCGTTCCATGGTGTGCAGCACCGATGTCTGATTGTAGAATTTGCTGACCACTGCGCCGCGCTTGGTGTATGGGCTGACCACGAGACACAGCGAACGATGGCCATCCACGTGGTCGAACCCCGCCTGCGGATCGTCTTCGTTCACAAAAATGCACGTCTTCGGCCAGAACCGGCTCCGGGAAATGCGTTCAATGATGCGGCCCACGGCCAGGTCGTTGTCGGCGACCTGGGCCCGCGGCGTCGGCGAGCCGACGCGGGTGCCGGACGTATGGTCGCTCGGCAGATAAATAATTACCAGGTTGGGCCATTCACCTTTTTTCTCGTACTCGCTGAACTCCTTGAGGAAGACGTCGGCGCGAATGGTATCGGGAATGCGCATGTTCCAGCCGGGCGATTCCGCGCAACTGTAGCGGCGCAGCGTCTCAATTTGCATGTCATGCTGGAACGAAATGGCGTTGCCGTTGGTGCGATGGTTTTCGTAGATCGCCGACCATTCCGCGTTCTTCGGTACCGGCTCGGTCGTGCTCATTTCGCCGTAATTGCGGAACGAAAGCCCATGCAGCAGCACGTTGTCCCAGATGAAACCAGTGGCCGAATAACTGATGGGATCATCACCGGCGAAGGGATAGCTGCGGGTGAAACCGCCAAAGGACTTTTCCAGATAATCGGTGACATACCCTTCCATCGCCCAGGCATGGCCGTCGGCGGAGAGGACGCCGTTGCAATAGTAATTATCCAGCAGGGCAAATTGTTCGACCAACGCATGGTGGTTGGGCGTGACCTCGCGGCCAAAAACGCACAGCGACGGATCAGCGTTGCCCTGCGGCAGATCCCCGAAGACCTGGTCATAGGTCCGGTTCTCCTTGATGATATAAACCATGTGTTCAAAGACCGACGGTTCCCCCAGCCGGCGGGGCACCGGTACCGGCCGTTGGCGTGAGCCGCTTTTTTCCCAGGCCCGCAAGATCTGCGGGACCCGGGCGTCGGCCTTGGCCTGCCGGGTGTAGGCCTGCAATTCCGGGGCGTTGGGGATGCTGATCTTGCTGACCGTGCCAAGATACCGACGGCTGTTCCAACCCTGCTTGCCTTCGCCGGGTTGCCGGGATCCCAGCCCCTTGACGTTGGCCACGAACAGGGAATTGCCGTCGGTGATGACCGCGCCCGGATACCAGGCGGTGGGAATGAATCCTACGAGTTTTGGTTTTGCGGCCAGAGCGAGCACGGCCACGGCGTTGTTGCCGCCATTGGCCACAAAGAGAGTCTTGCCGTCCCGGCTCAAGGTCAGGGCATTGGGCGCGCTGCCAAACGGCAAAGTCGGGTCGGGTCGCACCAACACGGTATCCACCACCCGCAGGTTCGCAGTGTCAATGACACTGACGGTGTCCGAGTTGGCATTGGCGACATAGAGAGTTCGCTGATCCGCGCTGAGTTCCAAATCGGAGGGATGCAAACCCGTGGCGATCTGGGTGGTTTCTTTGCCTTGTTCGAGGTTCACCACCGAGACCGTCCCGCTGGCGGCCACTGTCCGATCATCCACCAGCGTGTCCGTGCCGGAGGATTTGGCGGTCTTCTCGCCCGCCTTCGGGTGCCGACCACCCCAGTTGGACACAAACAAGGTTTTGCCATCGGACAATAGGGTCACATCAAACGGAGCGATTCCGACCGGCAATTCCCTGGTCAATTGGCCCGATTCCAAGTCAACGATCCCCAGACTATTGTTTCGCGATAAACAGACGTAAGCCCATTTCTCATCCGGCGAGAGTGCCAGGCCGCCGGGGTGGGAATTGCCGGTGCTGCCTGGCCCGGGCAGAGTGATCTTTCGTCCCCAGGCCAGTTTGCCGGCCTCCTCCCGCCTGGCTTCCCACAGGGTATTCTGGGAGGTAGTGACAAATACGCGACTGCCATCGCGAGTGACCACGATGCCATGCGTCGAACCGGCCCCGGCGGAGAACTTCAACTCCTGGCGGAGGGTCCACGTCGCAACGTCAATGACCACCAGGCCGCGGTTATCTTTCACGTAGAGCGTGCCGCCGTCGGGCGACAGCACGAGGTCCACGGGGCGGCCCGTAAATTCCAGCGATTGACCTGCCGGATGAAGCGCCTGGTAGGTGGTGACGATATGTCCGCCCGTCGGTGACGGACCCACCTGCTCGGGCGGATGGGACTGGCACCCGAGCAGCAGCACGGCCGCGGTGGCCGGAAGGATTGATTGTTTCATGGTTGTCGGTATTTCAAGGAACCCGCCCCAGATTATTCGGCTGAACCCCGGAATGGAATTTGATTCTTTAACCCCGTTACCGTCTGGCGGATTGGCGCGGTAACCGGCGGACTTTGCCGGGCGTTTGGGCTTTGCCCGTATCGGCGGCTTTCACCGCGGCAAAGCAAAGCGCCAGGCTGCGCAGATTTTCACGGGCGGAATTGGAAGGCTCCCGGTTCTCCTCGATCGCGCAGAGCAACTCGCCCATCGTCCCGCGAAATCCATCATTGAACCACTGCCCTTGCAATACCGGGCGGGCGAAACCCCGGCGGGTGAACAAAGTCACGTCCTGCGCGGCGCAGACCGGGCCGTGCGCCCGAAGCGTGCCTTGCGTGCCGGTAATGCAAATGGACTCCTCGGCCCCGAAGCGCGAGTGGGCGTCGAAGTTCAGGGTCGCCGTGCCGCCGGCAAACGCAATCGTCGCGCAGCCAATCATCGGCGGCTTTAGTCGCTGGCCGGGCGCAACCGCGTTGGCGGCGAAAACCGACCGGGCCGCACGGCCCGGGAAAAATAGCGCCGCCATGTCGAACCAGTGGATGGCGAAATCGTAGAGCACGACGTGATGGACCGACTCGAAGGGGGTGCCCCGAATCCAAGTGTGATCCCAATTCAGGTTGATCGCAACGGTCTGCACGTCACCGATCAGCCCGTGCGCGATGGCTTGCGCGAGATAACGGACATAGGGCGACCAGCGGCCATTTTGATTCACCGCCAGTTTGCATCCCTGTTTGGTGGCCAAGGCAACGAGGCGTTCCCCGGCATCGAGGTCGAGGACGAAGGGTTTTTGACTCAGGACGTGCTTGCCCGCCTTGAGCGCGGCTTCGATTGCCGCCACGCGCGGCTCGGGATGCAAGGCAATGTCCACTACGTCCACGTCGCCGCGTGCGAGGAGCTTCCGGTAATCGGTGTAAATCTCCGCCTGGGGATAAAACTCCTGCTGCCGCTCGCGGGCAGCCGTTTCAATGCGGTCGCAAAGCGCGACAACGTCCCAGCCGGCCGCGCGGTAGGCGGTCAGGTGCGCCTTGGTGATTCCGCCGCAACCGACGAGCCCAATCCTGGGCCGGTAACGCTTCGGCGTGGGCGGCTGGTAGGCAAGCTTGGGCGCCGGAAACTCGCGGTCGCTTTGCTTCGCGGTGAGGGCGTAGTTGCGTTTCGAGGATCTGGCCATGGCAGCGATCGCGGCGGTGCCTTTCAATCCACAAGCTTCACCGTCTGCTTCCGTTGCGCGCTCAGCACGGCCGAATCCACGATCTGCTGTCCGATGCGGGAGAGCTTCGGCGAGAGCGGGCCATCGGGCAGACGGTCCCGGCGCAGGCAGTCCACAAAATATTGGATCGGATTTTGAAACGGTGGCTTCAGCTTGTCCGACCGCACTTCCTCGCCCTGCGGCTTTTTGCGCGTCTGTAATCGCACCGCGGGTTCGTAATCGTAGCTGCTGATGGTGCCGTCCGTGCCTTTGAGAACAAAGCCGCACTTGGGTTGGGTTTGGTGCGTCCACGGATCGGTGAACGTGCCCCAGCGCGTTTCGAACTGGGAAAGCCCGCTGGCATAGCGCGCGATCGTGACGCTGTGCTCGTCCACCTCCAGGCCATTGGGCAGATCCGTGACGGCGGTGATTTCGATTGGTTTGCGGCCTTGATGATACCAGGTGCCGAGCGTGGTGCCATAACCGAGATAATCCAGCATCGAACCGCCGCCCTGGGCGGACTTGTAAAACCAGCTTTTCCGCTTCATCGCCGGCGTGGGCGTGATTTCAATCTTGTCCGCCGTGTGCCAGAGCGGGCCGCGATTGCCGCCGTAATAACGCACTTCCTGCAACTCGCCGATGCGCCCCTCGGTGAGCAGCCGGTAAGCGGTACAATGGTTCGGCACCCACCGCAGCGGCCAGTTGATCGCCAGCATTGCCTGGTTCTTTTTCGCCGCCGTGATCATGCGATCGGCTTCGGCCACCGTGGCGGCAAACGGCTTTTCCACCAGGACATGAACGCGATGCGGCACGATCCGCTCGACGTATTCGGCGTGCCGGGCGGTGGCGGGACAGAGAATGACAAAGTCGGGCCGCGTCGTTTCGAGGCAGGCATCCACATCCGTGAACACACGGGAGGCGGCGATGTTGAAATTACGGACCGCATCCTGCATCCGCGCCGGTTCGTCGTCGCACACGCCAACAATTTCAACCTGCGGATGATTGGCCGCCATGCGCAGCAGGTCGCCCATGTGAAAGTGGTCAAAGTTAATTCCGGCAACACGAATCTTCATAAAGTCATTCGATGGGGGAGCCGCCGATCGTGCCGGCTTGCCCGGGAGAATTTTTGCATTTGCCGGTGCTGGCTCACAAATCCATTCCTTCACCGTTTTGCAGCGTGCGAAACGGCTGGCCGAAGCGGCGGCACGCGGCCTCGAATGCATCCGGCGGCTCAGTGTTGAACGCGAACAGATCAAAATGATGCGGCACGGCAAGGCGCGCCCCGATGGCGTGCGCCAGCCCGGCCGCTTCACTCCCATCCAAATTGCCGGCCACTTTGCGTTCGGGCCGGTTGCCATTGATAGGGACCAAAGCGACGTCCACGCGGAACGGTTGCAGGGCCGGAATCAATCCGTCGTGCATCAAAGTATCGCCGCTATGGTAGATCATTTTGCCGCCCATCCGCACCACATAGCCGAGGAACCGGCAACTCCCCTGTTCATCGCGTTCGACCGTATTGTGCGCCGCCGGGATGCCATTAAACTCCATGCCCGCCACGGTGACGCTTTCGCCCGCGTCCACCTCAACGAGGGCCGGCTCAATATTTCCAAGCCGCTCCAAGACGAAAGCGCGATTGGCCCGCGGGATGACCAGTTTGGCCCCGGGGTTCACCGCCAGCAGTGGTCGCAGTGTCTCCGCATCGAGATGGTCGGTGTGATTGTGGGAGCTCGTTATGACATCAATCCCCGTGAGGCGCTCCGGGGCAATGACCCGCTCGGTGATGCGTGTGTGCGGTTTGTCCGTGGCGGCGTACTTTTTGGTCAATGAATCCGAGAGATAGGGGTCGAACAAAACCGTGCCGGCCTCCGTGCGCAGCAGAAAGCCACTCTGGCCCAACCACCAGAGCCGCGCGCGCCCTTCGGCCTTTGCATGGCTCACGTCCGCGAGCAGCGCCTCGTCCTTCTGGAAAGCTGATTTCACTTAAACTCCGAGTCCAAAAATGGACAATCTTCGTTGCACCAAAATGGACTTGCCCGAAACCTGGTTTGGTAGGGCGCGTCACTCCGTGCGCGCCGTCGAAGGGACCGATGATAGTTTGCGGCGCGCACGGAGTGACGCGCCCTACCAATTATGTTGCAACCGCCATTGCTCACAGCCCCAGTTCCCGTCGCACGAGTTTGACCCCTTCCACCATGTTCGCCAGTTTCTGACGCGCCGCCCAGCGGGCAGTCTGGCTCAAGCCACAGTCCGGCGCAAACACCAGTCGGTCGGCCGGCGCGTGTTTCAAACACAGCCGCACCCGATCCGCAATGTCCCGCGGGGTTTCCAGGTAATAACTCTTCACATCCACGATGCCGACGGCAACGTCCATCCGCTTCGCGATCGGCCCGATGAGTTCCACCTCGGCAAATTCGCGACTCGCCATTTCGACGTGCATTTCGTCGCACTTGAAATCGAGAAAGGCGGGAAACATCGGGGCGAGGTGGCGCGGCCCGACGGCCCGGGCCTTGTAGTTTCCGAAGCAAAGATGGGTGCAAACGCGCGTCCGGCCGGCAACGCTTTCGACCGTGCGGTTGAACACGTCCACAAACCGGCGCGGGTCTTCCTTGTGCGCGTAGCAACTCATGCTGGGTTCGTCCACGCTGATTTCCGTGCAGCCGGCAGCGACCAGATTCTCCAGCTCCTTGCGCACGATGGGCAATAACGCCTCGGTCAGCGCCCAACGGTCAGGATACTGTGAATTGGGCACGAGCCGGCCGCTCAACGTGTAAGGCCCGGGAACGCTGGCCTTGAGGGAGACGTCGGCCGGGTGTTTTGCCGCCTGGTAGATTCTCCGCAAACGTTGGTACTCTTCGACCACCCCCAGTCCACGGGGTGACCGCAATTCGCCGGTGACCGGATGGCGGCCGCGTTGGTCGTGCGCGGGAGGGCCGAACCGGCGGGGCGACCCGGATTCCAGGGCGATCCCCTCGATGTAGCCGTAGAAGGAGAGATTGAAATCGAGCCGCGTTTGTTCGCCGTCGGTGACGACGTCCAAGCCGGCAGCCAGTTGATCGTGGAGCGCGGTGATCACCGCATCATCCTGCGCCTCGGCAATGTCCGCCGCGCCAAACTGGACCAGATGTTGGGCAGCAAATTCCAGCCAGCCGGGAAACGGATAGCTGCCAATGACCGTGGTTCTCAAGGGTTGGGTTTTCATGAAAAATTGCGATGAAGCGCTTCAGTCAAAAATTACCGTGCGATTGCCACAGAGAAATACGCGATCCTCGAACACAAGCCGCAACGCGCGGGCAAGGACCATTTGCTCCACGTCCCGCCCCGCCTGCGTGAGATCCCGCGGTGTGTGCGTATGATCCACGGGCATGACTTGCTGCACGATGATCGGGCCATCGTCCAGCTTTTCGGTGACGAAATGCGCCGTGGCCCCGATCACCTTGACGCCGCGGTCAAACGCTTGCTGATACGGGCGCGCGCCCACAAACGCCGGCAGGAAGGAGTGATGGATGTTCACAATCCGCGCGGGAAAATGGCGCACGAACTCCGGCGTCAGGACGCGCATGTATTTCGCCAGTACGATGTAATCGGGTTGAAGCGGCGCGATCACCTTCGATAACCGGGCTTCGTGTTCTTCACGCGTGATGGCCTCATGGCTGAGGAAATGAAAGGGCAGACCAAACTTGGTGACGAGCGGCTCCAGCCCGGAATGGTTGCCGACCACACCCAGCACCTCCGCATTGAGTTCCGCGAAGGCGTGGCGAAGCAGAATGTCCCCCAGGCAATGGTGCTCTTTGGAAACCAGCACCACGACGCGTTTGGGTGCGAGGTCGGCGAGCCGCACCAGCGCGGCCGCCGGTAGCACCGTGCGGACGTCCGCTTCGAGCCGGCGGGCATCCGCCGCGCCCGCAAACTCCGTGCGCATGAAGAATCGCGCGGAACCGGCATCCACGAATTCCTGGTTTCCGACCACATTCACGCCATGCTGGAACAGCACGCCGGTGATGGCATGCACGAGCCCACGGCGGTCTTCGCACTCGACCAGCAGCACCCGGGAACTCATTCCGCGCCCCCGGAGTTCGCGTGACCGATGTCCGCGTAGAGTTTCGCCAGTCGCCGGGCGTGTTCATCGTAGGCGGCCTCAAAAAGTTCCGTGGCCCGCGGAGCGCCGACCACGGCGGCACCGCTCAGCACCTTGGGCGGCTGACCGGCCGCTGTGAGCCGCGCGGCCACTTCGGCTTTGATGGCATTCACCAGGAGACAGCCGCCAATGGTCGAGCCCGGCGCAACCGGGGTATCCAGGTCAGGGATTTTCACCATCGCATCGCCGACCGGTGCGCCCGTATCGAGCACGAGATCCGCGAAGTCTTGCAGGCGTTTGCCGCCGGGATGCTTGGATGGACTGGCTTCTGAGTGCCGGCGGCTGATGATGGCCACGACCTTGAGGCCGCGCGCTTGGAAGCCCGCCGCGATTTCAATGGGCACCAGGTTGCAACCGCTTGAGGAAATCACCAGCGCGCTATCCGCTTTGGTCAGGTCGAAATTGCGCAGAATCCGCTCGGCGAGGCCGGAGACATTCTCGAGAAACATCGCCTGGCGCTGTCCGTTTGCGCCGACCACCAGATTGTGAAAACTGAGGGACAGTTCGACGATGGGGTTGAATCCGGGGAACGACCCGTACCGCGGCCACATTTCCTCCACCATGATCCGGCTGTGCCCCGAGCCGAAGACCTGAACCATGCGTCCGGCGAGGATGGTGTGCGCGAACCAATCGGCCGCCTGCTGGATTTGCGGCAGCTGGGCTTCGATGTTGTCCACGAGGCCGCGTGCAAGTTGAAAATAGGTTTGAGCGGGGGAGGGATTGTTCATGGGAGATCAGACTGGAAAATGAATTGCGTGCCACGCCGCGCCAAACGCGCCCGCGCGGTCTCCGAGTTTGGCCGGCACGATCCGCACCTTCCTGCCGCCGGGCCGCCACTCGAAGTCGTTGAGAAGCTTTTTCAGTGGACGAAAAAGGGCCGCGGCGGCCTGGGCGATACCGCCCCCAATGACCACGACCTCGGGATCGAGGACATTAATCAGTGACGCAACTCCCGCGGCCAGGGCTTGCACCGATTTTTTCCAAACTTGCTGCGCGTCGCGATCACCCGCGTTGCTGGCCGCAACCAGTTTCGCGGTGGAATCGAAACGTCCGCCGCTTCGTGCCTTCACCGTGCAATCGCCAATGGCGTCTTCGAGACTGCCCGGCGTCCGGGCAACGTCCGGGGCGCCTGTTGGATCCAGCGAGATATGCCCCAGATGCCCAGCGCGCCCGATCTGTCCGCGCAGCAACCGACCGTCCACCAGCGCCGCCCCGCCAACGCCCGTGCCGAGCGTGAGGAGAATGGCGTTTTGCGACCGCCGCGCCGCGCCGCGCCAGACTTCGCCCAACAACGCCGCGTGCGCGTCGTTCAACACTGGTACGCGATGGGAAACCTTGAAAAACTTCTGCCAGACCAGACCCTCCAAACCGGGCAACCGGCCCGGCATAAAGGCGATTGATCGCTGGTTGGCCGCGGCCAGCCCCGGTGCGGCCAGGCCAATCCACGCCGGCGGTTGATTTATTGCGCGGGTGATTTTGTCTATTGCGCGGCGAACGTTTGAGGGCCAACCGCGCTGGCCGGTATCGCCGGTGGGCACGACGGTGTGGGCCAAGACACGTCCGCCGGGCGTCACGGCCAGCGCCTTGATGTTCGTCCCGCCGATGTCCAGGCCGATGGCGTAGTTCATGATGCGTCGGGAATTTGCCCCTCGCTCACCGACCAACCGCCATCCACGGCGAGCACCTGGCCGGTCGTAAACTTCGACGCGTCACCCAGGAAATAAACGGCAGCCGCATCCAGATCGGAAGGCTGGCCGATGCGGCCACCGTCGAGGGGCTGTTTGGTTTTGATAAAGGCGAGAATTGCGGCGTCTTTGGCGGCGCGCTGTGCCATGGGGGTTTCCACCAAAGCGGGGGCGAGCACGTTGAAGCGGATGTTGTGCGACGCATAGTGGGCGGCGCAGGTTTTGGTCAGGCCAATGATCGCCGCCTTGGCCGCCGCGTAGGCGTGCGTCGCAAAGAACCGGGGCGAGGGTGAATACCCGAGCACCGACCCCATGTTCAATACGCTGCCGCCCCCGCCTTGGGCGAGGAACTGTCGGACGGCGGCCCGATTCGAGTAGAACATCGCGGTAAGATTCAAATTGAGCGTGGCGTCCCAGCCGGCGTCCGTTAGTTCGTGCAAGGGCCCATCGCCCCACCGCCGGCCTGAACCGCCCGCGACGTGATACAATCCGTCCAGGCCGCCCCACTTGGTGACGGCCTGCGCGATGGCCGCCACCGGCGTTTCCGGTTTGGTGGCGTCCCCTTGCAGCACCAGCGCGGCGTCCCCCAATTCGCGCCGGGCGGTCGCGACGTTTTCGGGCTTGAGCCCGACGGTCACCACACGCGCGCCCGCGGCCATGAATGCCTTGGCCGCCGATAATCCCAAGCCGGCGGTGCCACCGATGATGGCGATCCGCTTGCCGGCCAGCGCGCTGGCGTTGGAAATCCCGTTGCTCATGACGCCGCCATGGTTCGTGAAGTCGTTTGGCTCGTCAAAGTTTATTGCCGCGCATTCCCGTCGTCCCGATCCACCCACCAGCCGAATGCCACCAGGAGGGCAATTATTACCAGGGAACTGCCGGCCATGGCGACGGTTGACGATGGCGCGGAACTCGAGGCCTGTCCGACGATGGTCATCGCCGTGAGCAACGTCATCACGGCCACCAGTGCGCTGGCCCGGCGGCGGTCGCGGGGCCGGGTTGTCAGGAAAACCCATACCCCGCCAAGCGCGAGCGCCGCTTCCACGGTCCAGGCCAGTGGCAAATGATGCCAGAGTCCGAATCCCAGCAGCGTGGAGTCGCGTCCCGCGACGGGCAGCTCGGGAATGTGAACGAGCCAGTCCAGAACAAAGTGGGATAACACCGCCGCCGCGAGGGCCAGTGCACCCGCCAGCCGATGTCGCGGCCCGCGCCGGAGAACGGTCCAACCCGCCAGGAACATGGCCAGCGACCAACCCAGGCTTGCCACCAGCCCGTGCGACCAGGGAAAGTCGAACGTGAGGTCCGCCATGGTTCGGAAATGGGCTGGCACACGTACGGATTCAACGCCCGCGAGGACGAGCAGCCAGAGCAGGACGTCCAGCAGCATGGCGGCAAAGAACAGCCAGCCCAAACTGACGTTTCGTCCGGCGCGTTTTAACAACAGCCCGGCACCAAGATGTCCGGCAAACATGTGCGAAAAGTTACTAACGCTGTCGTCCTGCCCCTGCCGCTTCCAGCGATTTGATCCCTTGGATCCCAGCAGCCTCGCGCATGCAGCCGGCCGCCGCGAACGTTTGCGAGTCGGGTGGTTTGCTACCGGGGCTTCCGCTTTGAGGCTTTGGCTGCGGAATCCTTTCGGGACCGGCCGCTGGCGCTTTTGAGGACCGTTTCGTAGTGCTTGATGAACGCGCGGGCCTTTGTCCGGCGAATCGCCGCGCCAATCACGTCGAGCGCCAGGTCCTCGAGCTTTCGGAAGCGGACGCACGACTTGCCCATGTCGAGCTTCTTGCCGGTCTTCGCCCAGGCTTCGCGAAACGGCTTTTCACGTTCCGGGCCATACACGCAGCCGAGATAGAGGGACATGTAGTTTTTCTGCGAAGCCAGGCAGATGAATGGCAGGGGTTGCTTGGGGTCGCAGTGATAGCCCGGCGGATACACCCGGTGCGGAACGTAATAGCCGATCATGCCGTACTGCATGCCCTCCTCAAAATCCGGGTCCAGGTTTTTCAGGATGACGGCCCGCACGCTCTCGATGGCTGAGCGGCGGTCAGCCGGCAACTCGTTCAGGTACTGCGGAACCGTGGTTGCTTTGCTTTGCATGGGTGACGCAAAATAGCCAGGGCCAATTTCCAACGCAACGCGCGAGTGAACAGGCGCGAGTGAACAGGCAGCCCATGCCATCGCAGAGCACGACGGCAAGCCCTCAATCAACGGTCCGGCGCATGATTGGCCGGGTGGGGGTTGGCCGGCTTACCTCCTCGAATCCTGCTTTCCGGAACGCGGAGGCGAGTCCCGTCCACGCGAACACATCCGGCATCCTTTCTGTCTTCGGTTCCTGCGGATAGCCTTCCACAATCCCCCCGCCGTGCCGGCGCACATGGGTGACCGCCGCTTGGAGGAGGGCAACCGAGACCCCTTGACGCCGGTGGGGCCGGGCCACGAACAGGCACGCGACCGACCACACGGGTTGATCGTCCACCGGCTTGAGAATTCGCGATCGCGCCAGGGCGGGGTATTCGGGGCGCGGCGCAACGGCGCACCAGCCGACCGCCTTTTTGCCGAGGTAAGCCAGCAAACCCGGGGAGACGCCGGATTCAACAATTTTCCGCATCGCCCGCTGGTTGCCCCGGCCTTTCTGCCGTTCAAAATCCGGGCGGCGCAAGCGCCACAACATGCACCAGCAACCGCCGCACGCCCCGTGTGCGCCGAACAACTGTTCAAAATCCGCCCACCGCTCCGGCGTGAGCGGCCTGACGACCAACCTGGCCTGTGCCTTCGGCATGGGGAAACGGAAGCCCATCTTTCGCGTTTTGACAATCTCGACTTGAGGCTGTCGTTATGGTTGCGGGCCGGCAAATCAGAATCGTCAGCGGAAGGCGGCTGACGAACCGGCACCCGAAGTCGATCAACCAGCCAAGCCGGGTTAAGGTGCCGATTATCGCGCACTGGCCAGGCATTTCCCGCTTTCGTCCGGCCGGCGGATCAGAGGAGACGAACGGCGAGGGTGACCGCGCCATCCTCGAAACCGACGCGTTTCACGTTGGGGAATCTGGCGGCGCTCAAGAAGCTCATCGCGTCGATGGTGCTTCGAAAGCGCACGTTTGCTTTAGCCTGAAGTTCCGGCTGGGCGCCTTTGACCACCGGGGGGGCAGGCGAAACGCCCCGGGTCTTTCAGGTCGGCTGAATGTTCATTGCGTTTCGGGCGACTTCGTTGAACTGACGAGTCAGGGCGGAAGCCCCTTTGGCTATCCAGGCGATGCCGACAATTCCCGGGGGTGGTGCGGGTGAAAGCGGCACAAAGCGCAGCCGGCGACCGGCGGCCGCCGCCAGAGGGGCAATGGTGATGGCCAACCCCTTCCCGGAGGCCACGGCGGCGATGAGGCTCGAACCACTGTCGCACTCCTCAGCAAAGTGAACGCGCTTTGACTGCCAACCAACCTGCCGCGCCAGGAATTCGTGGTAGTCGGGGTATTGCTTCCGGGAGTAACCAACCAGCGGTCCGGCCAGCACGTCCAGCACCGCCACGGCGCGTCGCCGCGCGAACGGATGGTCCGGGGGCACGGCGACCACGATGGGCAACGTGCGCAACGCCGCAAAGCTGATCCCGCGAGCCGCCGGCCGGGAAGGCTGCATCATGAATGCGGCGTGCAGTCGGCCCTCCCGCAGTCCAGCCAGCATTTCCGGCGACGAGTGGTCGTGCAGGAGAACGCGCACTTGGGGTGCGACCTTCCGAAAGGCGCGCAGCACAACCGGGAGGACTTCAATCGTTGGCGTCGGAGCGTAACCGATGTGAAGTTCGCCTTGTTCCCGGGTGGCCGCGACTTGAACGGCTCTCACCGCCTCTTCCACCCGCTGCAACGCCGCCCGCGCTTCGACCAGGAACACCCGCCCGGCTTCCGTCAACTTGATGGCCTTGCCGGTCCGCGCGAACAACGCGGCGCCCAGTTCCGCCTCAAGGTCCTGGATTTGCCGGGTCAGCGGCGGCTGCGAGACGTGCAGGCGCGCGGCGGCGCGCGTCACGTTTTGTTCCTCAGCCACCGCGACAAAGTAGCGGAGATGTCGCAGTTCCATGCCGTCCGGAAGATACCCGGCCGGCAGGGTGACTCAAGGAGGATGGCATTGCTTCGCCATGGCGGTGGCGCGCCGTCCAAACGCCGCTCGAAAGCATGAACTGAATCAAATAAACCGGATCAAGATTCTGTGTAATGCCCCGAGGAGGTCTGCGTTTGCCGGAACAGAAATGCGCTGGATTAGGCGCGAAACAGACCAGACCAAAACTATGAAAATGGCTCGCTACACGGACAACGAATTCAACGGCTCGGATCCACGATCCGGCCTCCGCCCCAACCCGTCACCTCCGGTGGTGCTCGCAGCGCTACGGCAGGCGGAGGCCGCGCATTGGAACGCTTTGGGGGGCGATTACCTGGACCGACGATACCAGCCGGGACCTACGGCCCGCGTCACCAGCTACAAGGCGCTCGGCGGTGGGTGGGAGGACGAGCCGCGGTTCACGAGCAATTGAGGTGTGGA
>CAZIJO010000114.1:0-18350 GCA_964539515.1 uncultured Bifidobacterium sp.
GCGTACATGATGGGGGCGGGCATGAGCTCGGGGGTTTCGTCCGTCGCGTAACCGAACATCAAACCCTGATCGCCGGCACCCTGCTCGGCTTTCTTCTTGCCGACCGCCTTGCGCGCATCCACGCCCTGGGCGATGTCGGGCGACTGGGAGGTAACGGCGTTCATGATGAGCACCTTGTCGGCATGGAACACATCATCATCGTGCGTATAACCAATGTCGCGGATGGCGTCGCGGGCGATCTGGTTGAAATCCAGTTTGGCCTTGGTGGTGATTTCGCCGCCAACGACGACGAGGTTGCTCTTGGCGTAGGTTTCGCAGGCGACGCGGCTGTAGCGGTCCTGCGCCAGGCAGGCGTCCAGCACGTAATCGGAAATGGTATCGCACACCTTGTCGGGATGCCCCTCCCCGACGGATTCGGAAGAAAAGATGAAGTTTTTGCTCATTTGAATGGGTCGTCGCTCAGTTGTTAATTGTCATATTGACGTATCAGGATAGGATGATATATCGCTTTAGCCGTGCGTCAAACGGAATTTTCGGGAAAAGTTTGGCGCGACAACCAACCACATGTCACCAACGCTAAAATCTCTCCGGGCCTTGTCCGACCCCACCCGCCTGCGCATCGTCGCGCTGCTGGAGAAAGACGAACTCTCCGTCAATGAGCTGCAGGAAATCACACGCCTGGGCCAGTCACGGATTTCCACGCATCTGGGGCTGCTCTCCGATTGCGACCTGGTGCGGGCGCGGCGCGATGGCAAACGCACGTTCTACCGGCTCAACCCCGACGCGGACGCGATGGCCGGCGAATTCATCCAGCTTGCGATTCGCGGGGCCATGGAGATGCCTGAGCACGCCGGGGATCAGATAAATCTCAAACGGATTCTCGCCCGCCGCAGCGAGCAGGCGCAGGTCTTCTTCAACCAGGTCGCCGGGCGTTTTGATCGGGTATATGGGCCGGGCCGTTCGTGGGAGGCGTTCGGGCATTTATTGCTGCGCATCCTGCCGCCGCTGGTCGTGGCGGATTTGGGTGCCGGCGAAGGTTTGTTGAGCGAGTTGCTGGCCCGACGCTGCAAAAAGGTCATTGCGGTGGACAACTCGGAGAAGATCGTCGCGTTCGGCGCGGCGAAGGCCAAGAAGAACGGTTTGAAAAACCTGGAATTCCGCCTCGGCGACCTGCAAAACCCGCCGGTCGAAGCCGGGAGCGTGGACCTCGTCATCCTGAGCCAGGCCTTGCATCACGCCGCCGATCCGGCAGCAGCCCTGCTCCGCGCGGCCAAACTCCTGAAGCCGCACGGCCAATTGCTCCTGCTCGATCTGCTGGCGCACAAATTCGACAAAGCACGGGAATTGTACGGCGACCGCTGGCTCGGGTTTGCCGAAAGCGATCTCCACCGCTGGCTGGAGGCGGCGGGCTTCAAGAAGATTGAAATCAGCGTCGTCGCCCGGGAAGAGCAACCGCCGCACTTTCAAACCATCTTGGCCAGTGGTGAAAAAGGCTGACCCGTGGTGACCTGAGGGCCGGACGCCAACCAAAAGCGGCGGCGAAACTTCAATCCCCTTGCCACGGTCCGGCAGCGCACTACACTCCGCGCGCTCATGGTGGATTTGAACACCCTCAACCCGCAGCAACGCCAGGCCGCTGAGACGATCAACGGCCCGGTGCTGATCCTGGCCGGCGCCGGCACGGGCAAGACGCGGGTGATCACCTTCCGCATCGCGCACATGATCGCGCGCGGCATCTCCCCGGACAACATTCTCGCGGTCACCTTCACCAACAAGGCCGCCCGCGAAATGCAGCAGCGGGCCGGCAAGTTGATTTCCCGCCCCCGCGCGCATTCGGACGAGAAACCGCCCCGCCCCACGATCTGCACCTTCCACTCGCTCTGCGTCCGCATCCTCCGCCAGCACATCGACAAACTGGGCTACAAACGCAACTTCGTCATCTACGACGAATCGGAACAGCTGGGCGCGATCAAAAAAATCCTCGCCAACATCTCGGCCAAGGGCGAGAAGACCGACCCCGCCGCGATTCTCTCCCTGCTGAGCCGATTCAAGAACGGCGGCGAGCGGGCTGCGGTCTTTGGCGATCCGAATGTTCGCGCGATGGCCGAACATGTGGCCAAGCGCTACGAATCCGCCCTCCATGCCTGCAACGCCGTGGACTTCGACGATTTGATTTTGCTGACGCTCCGGCTTTTCAACGAGCACCCGGAAGCGCTCGAAGCCTGCCGCGCCAGGTACCGTTACGTGATGGTGGATGAGTATCAGGACACGAATGCGGCGCAGTTTCAACTGGTGCATCTGCTGACCCTGAAACATCGGAACCTCTGCGTGGTCGGCGACGACGACCAGAGCATCTATGGCTGGCGCGGCGCCGAGATTGCCAACCTGCTCGAGCTCGAAAAGCATTTCCCGGAGGTCAAAATCGTGAAGCTGGAGCAAAACTACCGCTCCACCAATACGATTCTCAACGCGGCCAACGCGCTCATCAAACACAACGTGCGCCGCCGTCCCAAGCAGCTCTGGTCGCAGAAGGGTCAGGGCCCAAAGATCGCCCTGCGGGCATACGAAACGGACGAGGATGAGGCGCGCGAGGTGGTGGCCAGCATCGAGTTTGCGCGACTCGCCCGCCGCGTGACCTGGTCCCAGAATGCCATCTTGTTTCGCACCAACCAACAGTCCCGCGCGCTGGAAACCGGGCTGCGCGCCGCAGGCGTTCGCTATCACCTCATCGGCGGCCAGAGCTATTTTGACCGCCGCGAAGTGCGCGATCTGCTGGCCTATCTGAAGGTCTTTTTGAACCCGCACGACGACGTCAGCCTGCTTCGCATCGCCAACACCCCGGCCCGGGGATTAAGCGACGTGACGATGGAACGGTTGCTCGGAGCCAGCCACGAACGCAAGGGGTCGGTCTTTGCCGCGATGAAGAATCCCGCCGTAACAACCGCCTTTCAATCACGCACGCGCGAGAGCATCGAGACGTTTGTAGGATTTGTGGAGCGGACGAGAAGTCAGTTGCTGGGCCGCCCTCACCCCAGCCCTCTCCCCCAGGAGAGGGAGAACCATTCGCCGTCTCAGACAAAATCGAGCGCGGCAATCGTCCTCACCGACTCACGCATTTCCGGCGACACCCAATCGCCGTCCCCTCTCCCCGGGGGAGAGGGTCAGGGTGAGGGCGGTTGTCATAGCTATTCCCGTGCAACCACTCTACAAGTCTGGGCGGAAGCCTTCTTGAACGAGACCGGTTACCTTGCGGAATTGCGCCGGGAGGAGAAAGACAAGGAGGCGGGCGAAAACCGGGTGCGCAACCTGCGCGACCTGGTGGCCACTCTCGATCGCAGTGCCCCGGCCAGCACCTCCCTGCACGAGCGGTTGGAGAAATTCCTCGAAGACGTCACGCTCGACTCCGATCGCGAGGAAAAAGAGGAAGACCAAGGCGATGCCGTCACCCTCATCACGATGCACAGTTGCAAAGGGCTCGAGTTTCCCCATGTCTATATTGTCGGCCTGGAGGATGGTTTATTGCCACACTCGCGCTCGAAAGTCGAAGGCACGCTGGACGAGGAGCGACGCCTGTTTTATGTGGCGGTTACCCGGGCGATGTTGACGCTGACGATCAGCCATTGTGGTGGGCGCAAGAAATACGGCCAAGTCATGCCGTGTCAGCCCTCACCGTTTCTCAAGGAACTGCCGGCGGAACTGGTGGAAACCGAGGCCGAGCTGTCCAAGAAACCGGTTGAAGCCAGCACGGGCACAAATCTCTTCGCCGCCATGCGTGCGGCGGCGCACTAGCCCGACTCGAGAACCAAGGGGAGATTGGGCGGCTCAACTTTTGCGCTTCTGCCAAAGGTATCGGGCAAACGACCACAAGCCGGAAAACCGATGGCCGGAATCAACGTATTTCTCAATCACGTAGAACGCAAAATAGTAGAACCGGCAGAAACACCAGATCACGAGGACCAACAGGAAAGCCACTTTCCAAGTCGGGTGTTCCAGCACCAACAAAGTCGCTGCCGCGATTCCCAGCAGCAGGAACAGAATCCCCTTCACCTTGATCCAGGTCGCGCTCGTAAGGTCTTTCATTTGGGAAAGGGATTAACCGCGAAACATGCGAACTACGCGAAAAGGGAAAACAAAAGTCAGAAAACTGGCATCAGATTCCGTTCGCGTATTTCGTGCTTTTCGCGGTTCCATTTCAGTTGGAAAACAAACTCACAATCGCCGCCGCCGCACGCGAAGCCGCGCCGGGTCCTCCCAGCGACACGACGACTTCGGCGAGCTTCGCCTTTACTTTCACCCGCCGCGATTCATCCCCCAATAATGCCAAGGCAGCGCGTGAGATATTTCCCGCCGTGGCCGCGTCTTGAATGAATTCCGGATAGATTTCCTCTCCCGCCAAAAGATTCGGCATCGCGAGATACTTCACACTCACAATCTGCCGGCCGATGAGATAAGTCGGCCACGAAGTTTTGTAAAACACCACCGCCGGCACCCCGTACATCGCACACTCCATGGCGATCGTGCCGGACTTGGTGATGGCGAGGTCGGCGTCCGCCAGAGCGGCGGAGATGCCGCCCACCTGCAATTCCAAGCCGGACGGCGGGCCGGATGCCTTCACGGATTGAAGCAAGGCGTCATTCGGCAATACCATCTTCGCCCGCAAACCTCGAAACTCCCGCTGCAGCAGTTCGTAAGCTCCCGTCACCACCGGCAGATGCCGGCGCACTTCATCGGCGCGACTACCCGGCAAAAACACAACTGCCGGCGCTGCGTCGGCATTTTGCATTTTGCATTTTGCATTTTGCATTCGCTCCACCATCGGATGCCCAACAAACTCCACCCGCAACTGCGGCACCCGGCGCGCGTACCACTCCTTTTCAAACGGGAAAATACTAAGGAGCAGATCATAGTTTTCCGCCAGTTCATAAGCACGAGCGGGACGCGAGGCCCACACCTGTGGGGAGACAAATTGCACAATCTTCGGATTCCAATTGTTGAACACGCCACGATTGGCGCGGACGCACCGCTTGATCGCCCGGCCGAAACGCAAATTGAATCCCCCGTAGTCCACGCCAACGATCACATCCGGTCGCCGTTCCAGGGCCAGACGGAATAATTGCTGAAACAAGCGGCGGAACTTAAAAATGTTTTTGAAGACATCGGAGACGCCAATGACGGCGTGCTGCGTCAGGTCAAAAGCCAGTTCCACACCCGCCGCCGCCATTCCGGGGCCGCCCGCGCCGAAGAATTGCGGCGCCAGCGCAGTCCGCAGTGGTTGGACGTCGGAGGTAGTGTCGACGGATCCCGCCAGGACTTGATCGCGCAAGGCCCCGGCGAGTTCGGCTGCCAGCAAATCGCCGCTCGGGTCCCCCGCGATCAGCATGATCGACAATGGTTTCACGTGTAAAAATAGCGCGTCAGGTGGAAGAACACCGGCGCAGCGAAGCAAATGGAATCAATCCGGTCCATCACGCCGCCGTGACCTTCAATCAAGGTCCCGTAATCTTTCACGCCGCGATCCCGTTTGATCGCCGACATCACCAATCCGCCCGCAAAGCCCATCAACGTGATCGCCAGCGACATGCCGGCGGATTGCCAGGGCGTGAATGGCGTCGCCCACCACAAGCCCGCACCGATCAGGGTCGCGGTGGCGATGCCCCCAAGGAAACCGCCCCACGTCTTGTTGGGACTGACCCGTGGCGCGATCTTGCGCCGGCCCGTGGTCTTGCCCCACACGTATTGCAGGACGTCGCTGATTTGCACCACCAGCACGAAGTAGAAGAGCAATTTCCCATTCTGCCCTTCGTAGCCGGGAATTTTCAGGAACAGAATCGCGGGCGCGTGACTGACGCAATAAACGCAAATCATGACGCCCCATTGAATCTTCGCGGCCCGTTCGAGAAAGCGCTCGCAATCGCCCGCCACCGCACTCCGTAAGGGCAGCAGGAGGAACGCATAAACCGGGATCAGGACGATAAAGAGCCCGTACCAGTCGGCCGCGACCAGCCAGTATTGCAACGGCGTAAGGACAAAGAACACCCAAAACAACGTCCGATGATCACCCAATCGCGTTGGGGTGAGGGTGATGAACTCGCGCAAGGCAAGAAAGGAAGTCAGCCCGAACAGCACCACGGAACCGATGCCACCCGTCGCCATGGCCAAAACAAAAATCCCCACCATGACCCACCATGCGTTCGTCCGGGCGTTGAGGTTCTGCACAGTCTTGGCCGCCTCCGCGCTGCGCACCCGCCCCTGCAACCACTGCCCGAGGAGCGTGGCCAGCAGGAGCAAGGCGAGCACGCCCCCGATCAGCCAGCCGGTTTCCTGGTCCAGTCTGATTTTCACAATTCGCGTAAGCGCATGACTTCCGCCCGGGCACGTTCCAGGAACGCCGTTTTGCCTTCGTTCGCCACCCGCGCCAGCGGCGCCCCAAAGGTGACGTGCCCGATCAAAGGCACCGGGAGGACCTCACCTTTGGGGAGAATACGATTCAAGTTATCCATGAGCACGGGCACGAATTCCACGTCCGGCCGCTTTTGCGCCAGATGATACAAACCACTTTTGAATGGCATCGGCTCCGGCCCGGAAAAGCGACCCCCTTCGGGAAAAATGATGATCGAATGGCGATGCCCCATCGTGGCCAGAATCTGCGCGATGGGATTGTCATGCGCCGTCGGTTTCTTGCGTTCGATCAAGATGGCGTGAAAAACTCTCTCCGCGGCATATCGACGCAGTTTCCCCGCCGTCCAATAATCCCGGGCCGCGACCGGCCGGGTCAAGGCCCGCACCGGCGGCGGCAACACGGCCCACAGCACGAGCGCGTCGAGATTGCTGGTGTGGTTTGCGAAGTAGATTCGCTGACGCAAATCCGGAGTGCCACCGACCCAGCGGACATTCACCCCGCTCACCAGTTTTGCGAAAAACGCAATCAACCCAGCGGTCATCGGGCCTCCAATTCCCGCACCACCCGAATGATCCGGCGGGCAATTGTCACCAAACATCCGGCACAAATGATCCCGAGGCTGAGTTGCATCAGATCGAACTTGCTGCCGAACGTTTCCAGGCCGGCCAGAACCACGCAAGTCACGGTCAGGACGGCCATGCGCTGCGGCTTGGCCATGGGCCCGATGAAATGCTGGCTCGCGCCGGCCGCCACGCCCAGCGCCCGCACGTACGCGGTGATCACCGCCAACACCGCGGCGGCCCACCCCAAAGTCTGCAACCACGCCGAGCCCGCCAGGGAATAGCCGGCGCCCGCCAGAATGACGACATCCGCAAACCGGTCCGGCAGTTCGTTGTAGATTTCACCCGACTTGGTCTTGCGCCCGCCTTCCACGGCCACCATGCCGTCGAACAGATTGCACGCCAATCGAAGCTGAATGCCGGCGGCCGCCGCCAGCAATAGCGTGATGCGCCACCCTCCGCCAAAACTGCCGGCCCCGATCAACGCCAACCCCGCACAGCTGGCGAAGACGAGACTAAACACCGAAATCGTATTCGGCTGAATCCGCTGCCGGACCAACCAGCCGGCAATCATGGCCGCCCACCTCGTGCCACGGGAAGCCAAAGGACGCCGGGAGAGTTGTGGTTCAGTCATCGGTGATCAGGGTGTGGTTCCCGGAAGGGCGCGCAGATTGAGATTCTCAACGGTTTCATTTGCCCGGCTGCACCTGCCGCGTGATTTCAAAGGCAAGATCCAGCGCGGCTTTGGCCGATTCGCCGCTGACCCGCGGGGTTTGCTTCTCCCGGACGCATTCGACGAAGTGCTGCAATTCCAGCTTGAGCGGCTCGTCGCGGACGATGGGGACCGGCTCGCGCACGATGCGTTTGCCGGCGAATTCGCTCACGATGGTGGAGTCTTTCGACGCCAGCAGCTTTTTGAGCAATGAGCTCTCTTCTTCGCCGTCACGGGCGATGCGATAGATGAAGCCTTCCTGCGCCCGATAATCCAGCGAGATGTAGCTGGGCGTCGCGCCTCCGCTGAAGACGCGAATCTTCCGCATCCGATCCGGGCTGACCCGGCTCACGGTCAGGTTGGCAACGCAGCCGTTGGCGAAGCGCAAGCGGGCGTTGGCAATATCCTCGGACTTGCTCAAGACCGGAATGCCCACGGCGTCCACGCTCACGACGGGCGATTTCACGAACGCGAGCACCACGTCGAGATCGTGGATCATGAGGTCGAGCACGACGCCGATGTCCGTGCTACGCGCGGGATAGGGCGAGAGGCGGTGGGTTTCGATGAAGCGCGGCTCGCTGACAACCGTTTCGAGATAGTTGAAAACGGGGTTGAATCGTTCGACATGCCCGACTTGCAGGACGCAGTTGTTCTGCTGCGCGAGCTGAATCAGTTCGGCCGCCTGCTCCGTGTGGTCAGTCATGGGTTTCTCGACGAGCACATGTTTGCCGCGCGCCAAAAACGTCCTGGCCAGCTCGAAGTGGGTGACGGTGGGGGTGACAATGCTGACAGCGTCGGCGTCGTCGACCGCTTCCTCGATCGAACCCAGCGCGTGGGTGTGATGTTTGGCCGCGATGTGCCGGGCGATCTCATGGTTGGTGTCGTAGAGGCCGACGAGATCCACCAAACGGGCCGCCACCAACTGGGCGTAAATGCGCACGTGCTCCTTGCCGAGTGAGCCAGTGCCGAGAACGGCGACTTTCACCTTAGATGCCATGGCGCAGGTTAGGGGTCGTGGGTCAGCCTTTGAAAGGGGAAAGTGATTCCCCGGATGACCGCCGGGCACAGGAAGTGGCGAGCGGGATGTTCCCCGCGAAATCCACCTCATTACCTCGGCGGCTACGCGCGCTTATAAATCGGTTTGGCGACCACAACCGCAGGTGAGCGTTTGCCCCGCGTTTCAATTTCAATGGCGGCCCCCACCTTGGCCAACTCGGCTGGCACGTAACCCATGCCGATGCCGATGCCGAGCGATGGGCTCTGGGTGCCGCTCACGACCTGCCCCACCATGGCGTCATTGATCCAGATCGGATAATGCGGGCGCGGCGGCGCCGATTTCCCCGTCATTTTGAACGCCACGCATTTCTTCTTCACCCCGTTGGCCTTCTGTTCCGCCAGCACCGGTCGCCCATTAAAATCGCCCTTGTCGAGGGACACAAAAAAGCCCACGCCCGCCTCGATGGGCGTGGTCGCTTCATCCAGTTCGTGACCGTAAAGGGGATAACAGACCTCGGTGCGCAACGTATCCCGCGCGCCGAGACCGCAGGGTTTGATGCCGTAAGGCCTGCCAATCTCGAGCAACGAGTCCCACACTTTCGCAATCGAATCGTCGCGACCGATAATCTCGAATCCGTCCTCGCCCGTGTAACCAGTGCGCGAAACCAAGACGCTGGCACCGCCATAGGGAAAACCGCCGATCTCATTTTTCTTGAGGTCCGTGACCCGCGCCACGCGCATCGCGGCGGTGGACGCTCCGGGCAGGCACTGGTCG
The DNA here is from genome assembly GCA_964539515.1 of uncultured Bifidobacterium sp. Classification (GTDB taxonomy): domain Bacteria; phylum Verrucomicrobiota; class Verrucomicrobiia; order Limisphaerales; family JADLHS01; genus JADLHS01. The sequence continues at coordinate 9,444 of CAZIJO010000114.1, forward strand.
ATGAACTCCTTGACGCGCGGGCCTTGCACCGCCACGGCGTCGTAGTTATGCGACGCATTGCTGACCTTCAACTCTGCGCCAACCGCCAAACCGGCCTGCGTGTGCAACCACGCAATATCGGCTTCGATCCGCGACGCGTTGATGATCAACAAATAAACGCCACTGGACAACGAGTAGGCGTAAAGATCGTCAATGACGCCGCCACGCTCGTTGCACATCAGGGTGTATTGCCCCTGACCAGGAGTGAGCTTGCGAATATCGTTGGTCAGAACACGATTGAGGAAGGCTTCCGCGCCTCCTCCGCTTACCGTCACTTCACCCATGTGCGAGATATCGAAGAGACCCGCAGCCTGGCGCACGGCCAGGTGTTCGTCGGTGATGCTGGTGTACTGAACGGGCATTTCCCAGCCGCCGAATTCGATGAGCTTGCCGCCGAGCTTTTGGTGCGCCGCGTAGAGCGAGGTGCGTTTCAACATCCAGAGACAATGCAGAGTTTTCTGTCTGAAAACAACATCACAGTTCTCGCCGGAAGTTCGTCGCTAACTTGAATCCGCGCGACGTCAATGGGGTAATAATGCGGTTGAGGTTGCTTTTTGTGTTTGCAAAAAAAGTAACATTCCAATGGTGATCTGAATAAATAACAAAGGGCTTTGGCTTCGGAATAACTATGAAATCATTGCCATCTGAAAACGCGGCATTTAAGAGCAATTCAATCTCCAAAGGACCTTTGGCAGTAACTGCACAATTGCGGGTTAATTTGAACCCAGGCGAGAACAGCAAAAGAGAATCCATTCTGGTCGTGTTGAAAACAATCTCAACCATTGTGACTGTAACTTCCTGAAAATCCGCCCCAGAAGCGAGAATCACCGACTCAAACTCTCCTGCTTTCTTCCCGGATGAAATGTCAACGGTTTCCTGAAATCGCCAAGGCGTACGTCTGAGTCGGCTGATGTCCCCGGAAGTTTCAGAAATCGTCATGCAGAGTTGATCAAGGATCTTCTCAGCCCCACTTCTCCGTCTTCATCTGCGCTTTGGGCACCTGCAAACCGTGCAAGACCAGTTCCTCCGCAAATTCGACCAGTGGATTCGGGCCACAGGCATAGAAAACGGTATTGGGCAGATCGTGAATCTGTTCCCGCAACCACTCCGCGGTGATCCGTCCGCGATGACCGGTCCAGGCATCCTCCGGATGCAGCCGCGTGCAGGTGACCAGAAAAGTGAAGTTTGGATTCTGCGCGGCGTAGTCGAGAAATTCACGGTGGAAAATAATGTCGTTGGTCGTACGAACGCTGTAGAGCACGGTAATCTTGGTTTCGAGTTCGCGCCGTGTGGCCTCACGCACGAAACCGCGAAACGGCGTCACGCCGGAACCACCCGCGATACAGATAAGATGCTTCTTCGGCTCGAACACCGGCAGAAATTTTCCTGCCGGCGGCAGGACGAATAACGTGTCGCCCGGTTTGGCCCAATCCACGATGCGCGTGCCCATCCGACCCTCGCGCTTGACGGTAACCTCGTAACTGCCCCGGTCCAGGGCGCAGGAAGAAAGGGAATAAGCCCGCTTGTAGCCGGGGGTGTCCGGCCAGTAAACCGTGATGAACTGGCCCGTCAGAAAATCCGGCGCGTGACCGTCCGGCCACTTCAAACGGATGGTTTTGGTGTCCGGCAACTCCGGGGTCACCGCCTCAATCGTCATTTCAATTGGTTCGCGCGCCATACGTTTCTGGAAAGCCGGCCCAGATTAGTTGAGCCGAACCACCTGTAAAGCTGCGAATCTCACCGCACGGTTGTCCCTGCCATGGTGGGGGCAGCCGGGCGGTGGCTTGGCGAAGGGGAAAGCGGGCCCGGTCTCACGCTGGCGCCGCCGATTTCGTCTCCACCCAGCGCGCCAGCAACCAGAGCAGATCCGCGAGGCGGTTGAGGTAGATGATGATCTCGGAATTCTGCAATTGATCAGCCTCCTGCAGAGCGCACACCCGCCGTTCCGCCCGCCGGCACACCGTCCGCGCGCCGTCCAGCGTGGCCGAACTCAGGCACGCGCCCGGCGTCGCCCAACCCTTGAAGGACACGCTCTGGGCCTCGACTTCCCGGACCAGGGCGTCAAGTTTGTGCGTCAGCTGCGACGTCACGAGCGTGTAGTTATCCGCCACGTAGCGGGGCAAGTCCTCCACGGCGGTCGCCAGTTCGCCCATGAGGGTGACGAGGTCGCGCTGGATCGCGAGCAAATTGTCGCGAATGAACGGTTGCGCCGCAGTGGCGCGGGCCAGACCAAGCGCGGTGTTCAATTCATCCACGCAGCCGTAGGCCTCAACGCGCGGATGACATTTCGAAACGCGCCGGCCGTACATCAAGGCCGTCATGCCCTTGTCGCCGGTTCTGGTGACGATGCTCATGCGTTCAGTTTCCGATTTTGGTGACGATTTGCAAATCCCAACCGCGGACTGTCGGCGCAACTTTGTTCTCGTCCTCGCCCCAGCCCCTCCTGGTCCTCATTTTGGAATTGGACTTCAAATCGGGAGCGAAAACCTGGCGGCGCCAAAGCCGCCGTCGCCGGCCAATTGAAGCCACCGCCCGGGAACAACCCTTATCGCTCCACTACTTTGCGGTAGCTCTGAATCCCGGCGGTGATGGCACGGGCAATCTGGCGGCGATACTCGACAGTGAAGATCCGCTTCCCTTCTTCGGGATGCGAAAGAAAGCCGGCTTCGATCAACACCGCCGGCATGGTCGCACCGCGCAACACCTCGAAGCGCGCCCGGCGCACGCCCCGATCGCCGCTTTGCAACGTACGGATGAGGGACTTTTGGATTTGATACGCAAGCAACAGGTTTCGGCCATTGTTACGATTGCCGGGAAAGGCGCCGCTGCGGGCGCCTTCGCCGCGGGCGTTGGTGGAAGCCGCGCCGACCGGGGTCAGGCAATAGACCTCCGGCCCGCGGGCTTCCGCGCGGCCGCCGTCAGTGCTGTTGAAGTGCAGGCTCACGAAAAGATCCGCCCCGGCGCGCCGGGCAAGTTCCGGGCGTTGGGACAGCTCGATAAGCCGATCGCTCGATCGCGTGAACACCACTTTGAAACCGGCTTGCTTCAACTGATCGCGCAGTTCGAAGGCGAGCCGCAGCGTGTAGTCTTTCTCACTTCGTCCCGGCAGCTGGTTGCCGGGGTCCTTGCCGCCGTGTCCGGGATCCAGGCAAATGGTCTTGATCTTTCTGCCCGGCTCCGGGGCCGCCGGCACGAGCAAGGGCAGCAGCGTGGCGTCCACATCAAGTTGTGAGATATAGATTTCGCCATCGCGCACCGCCAGCGGGTGGAGCAGCCAGACTATCACGCCGTTCACGCGCGCCTCACGTGAATCCACCGCGAACTGCAGCTGCGCGGAACGATTCGTGAGTTCGAAGGAATCATCACGCTTGAGCCAGCGCCAGCCCAGGCTCTGCCAGCGCGCCCACTCCGAAAGCCGCACATAGCCCGTATCGCGGAGGCGGACGGTCAGCGGTTGCGCTGGGGCGCCGGCCGGCGCAAGGAACCCAAGCCAGAAGATCGCCAGGCACAGCCCGCGCGGGGAAGCCAATTTCATCGCCGCGCAATCTGCCCGGCCTCTTGGTTGCCTTCAAGGCAATTGGGGAAGCGAGAGGCTTTCCGTCCGACCATGGCCCTGCGGCGAGCGCGACAAAGCCGGATAGGCGCGTTGCAGAGCATTGACGAGCGCGTCGGTTTTCTCGCGTCCGACCTCGCCCATAAGGCAGATCTGGATCCAATTCGCGCGTCGGAGATATTCGCTGTTGTAACTGAGCAGGAAGCCCGCCTCTTGCATCAACCCGCCGACCGTGACCGAATTCAATTCCGGCGGCAGCGCCAGCGTGATGACCGCGGGGGAGGTCCGCGCCGACGTGCCGACGAGGTCGTAGTTCAGGGCGAGGAGTTTCGTCCGCAACCCGGCCGACGTTTCCTGAAGGTCAGCATATCGTTTCGCCCAGTCCACCCCACGCACTGCCGCACTCAAGGCGTGGAGCAGGTTGGAGGAAAAGGTGAACGGCATCCCATCCCGTTCCTCGTAAAAGCCGAGATCAAGATAGCGGGGCAGTTGCTCGCCGGCCGGGTGGGGACGGTGGTGATAGAAGACCATGGCTATGCCAGGATACGCCCGCAACCCCTTGCCGCTCGAGCCCGAGGCAAGATGCACCCCGGTGAGATCCACCGGCAGCGTCCCGAGGCTGCTGATCGCGTCGAGGCACAGTTTCACGCCGTGCTCGCCGCACAGCGTTTTGAGGGCCGCAAGATCGTTGAGGACGCCGGTGGAAGTTTCGCAATGGACGCACCAGAGCCATGTCGGCGGGGCGAGGCGGGCCAAACTCTTCCGGACCACCGCCAGGTCGAACGGCCCGCCCGGGGGAAACGCGAGATGCTCGAAGCGCAGTTTGAACCGGCGCGCATGATCCACGAGCCGCATGCCAAATTCGCCGTTGCTCAGCACGATGCCCGTGCCCGGCAACAGGGAAAGTTGCGCCCCCACAACATCGTTGGCCAGCGTACCCGAACCCAGCAGGAGTTCGACGTTGCCGGCGTTGGTGAGGCCGCAAAGCAGTTCCTTGGTGTTTTGAAAGTCGGCCTTGAAACTGTCGGCCCGGTGCGATTCCGGCGCCTGCTCGAAGGCGCGGCGCACTTCCCGGCGCACCGCCACCGGGCCGGGCAGGAAATTCGCCGCACTGGGCTGAAAGGATTTGGCCGGGGCGGAACGGAGGAATTCACGGGCCGTGACCTCGAAGGTCTCCAGCGTGACATACATCGGCTGAAACGTCGCCTCCCCGGCACCCACCACCGGACCAAACGGCACAAAACCGAGATGCCGGTACAACTTCGCCTGGCGCAGCGTGCCGGAAATGATCGCGAGGTCGTAGCCCCGCTCGACCCCGTGCTGCCACAGCAACGCCAGGAGACCGGAAAGTATCTGGCCGCCACGGGAACCGCGAAACCTTTGATCAATGGCCAGCAGGCGGATCTCGCAAACGCTTCGCCCGGGCGGCAGATGACGGTCGAGCTCGGGTAGTTTTTGATCCAGGGAGAAAGGACGATTGCCACGCGCCGCCAGCATGCCGACGACCTTCTGGTTGGCAAGGCAGATGAGATAGGTGTTTTGGGAATGGAATTTGTCGACCAGCCGATGAGTAGGAGAGGCCTGGTGCTGGGGAATCTCCTCCACGAAGGTGCGGTAGTTGAGCTGGTGAATTTGCTCAAACTCCCGGTCCTCGGCGGCAAATTTGAAAATAAGGGGGGATCGATTGGCGCTCATGGTCAGGGTTTGTTGGAGTTGGGGGCCGGACCGCGGCGCCCGGCCAGCTCTGGGAACTCGTCGCCCAGGTTTTCCCGATGGGCAAACCAAACAACCATGATCAAGCAGCTGATCAAAGCAACTTGCACCCCGTCCTGCCGAAACCACCAGACGGTGAACGGCAGGACCAGATAAGCAAGCAACCCCGGCACAATCGTGCGCCGCATCAGCGCCCACAAAACTGCAAACAGCGCGGCGTAAATCAGCGCGGATTGCCAGCTGAAGACCAGCAGCCCTCCGAGCGAAGTCGCCACGCCTTTCCCACCGCGAAATCCCAGTTGCACCGGCCAGACGTGGCCGAGGGTGACGGCTAGTGCAGCCAGCCCGGCCAGCAGGTCGCTACCGCTCAACCGGTGCGCCGCCCAGACCGCCAGCCCGCCTTTGGCGAAATCGGCGAGCAAGGTCACGCAAAATCCGGCCCGCCCCACCACGCGGCCAACGTTGCGAGCGCCGATGCTACCGCTCCCCATTTCACGGATATCGCGCCCGGTTTGCAGCCGCACGAAATAGTATCCAGAACCGAAGCACCCCAGCGCATAGGCCGCCGTCAGGCAAGCCATCGCGTGCCAGAGGTTTACTGATTGAATTTGCTCGACCCAAGCCATGATGAAAAATTGCCCGCCGAAACTACCAGCACCGGTCGAAGACCCCGGTCGCTTACTGCGCGGAGTAAAGCGAAAGGCCGCCGGGGGCGCGAGAAGTTTTTTAAGTAGTTTCCTTTAGCAACCATCGTGATTGCTCCGCACCCCCGGTTTGCGCCCGAAAGGGGTCGGGCGAATTTCAGCCGACGTGGTGGCAATACCATTCCATTGCCAGTTCCAAGCCTTCGCGCACCCGTTGTGCGGGGGCGTATCCCAACAGCCGTTGGGCTTTGCTGATATCGGCGAGCGAATGCCGTACGTCCCCGGCGCGGAAATCCACGTACCGCGGCAGCTGTTCCGGCAATGTCGTATCGCGCTGCCGCAATCCGTTTTGCAGCAGCTGGAACAGTTCATTAAGCGTCGTACGCTCACCCACGGCGATATTGTAGGTCTGGTTAATCGCATCGGCATTTGGAGTGGTCGCGGCGAGCAGGTTGGCCTGGACCACATTGGCGACAAAACAAAAATCCCGGCTCGTTTCACCGTCCCCATTGATGAGCACCGGCTCGCGCCGCAGCAAGGCGGCGATCCACTTGGGAATCACGGCGGCGTAGGCGCCATCGGGGTCCTGTCGCGCGCCGAAAACGTTGAAGTAGCGCAGGCCGATGGCTTCGCAACCGTAGGCCCTCGCATAGGCCTGGGCATATATCTCATCGATCAACTTAGTGGCCGCGTACGGCGAAAGGAGCTTCCCGAGCTGGTCTTCGACTTTTGGCAATCCCGGGTGATCCCCATACACTGCGCTGCTGGATGCATAGACGAAGCGCTTGACGCCCGCGCCACGGGCCGCTTCGAATAAGGTGAGAAAGCCTGTGACATTGGCTTCATGTGCCCCGAGCGGCTCTGCCATCGAACGGGGGACGGAACCCAACGCCGCCTGGTGCAGCACGTAATCCACACCGGCAGTCACCGAACGACCGGTTGCTAAATCACAAATGCTGCCCTCGGTGAATTGGAATTTTTTCCATTGGGCCGGCGTGACCAGGGCCTGCACCTGGTCCAGGTTCTCGCGCTTGCCGGTGGCGAAGTTATCGAGCCCGACAACAAATTGCTCCAGTTTGAGCAGGGTTTCGAGGAGGTTGGAGCCAATGAAACCGCCAACCCCGGTCACGAGCCATTTCTTCGGCGAAGCCAGAAGTTCACGTTGCAATTCGTCAAATCGTGTCATGTCAGCCTTTCAATGTTTTTAGCAGCGCGACGGTCAGCGGGAAGATGTCGGAGTTTGGTGCCGCTTCAATCCAAAACATTCCATCGTGCAGTTCGCTCCGGACTTGCCCTGAGGCACAATCATGGTTTCATTTCCTTTGCCGTGCTAAACAATTCCGTTCAACCCTATTTGCCGGACCTAGTTCAAACGAACCGCATCCGGCGGCATCCGCCTGCCAATGATTTCGCCACCGAACTCTCCGCGTTCCAAGAGTTTGGCCAACCCACCCGTCAGATCGTCACCCGGAGCAGCGCCGGCACGACCCCAACCTTCGTCAACGAATTCTGGACGGCCCGCCAGCGGCAGGCCAGTTCGCTCCATGAAGTCTCCTATCGTGCCTGCTTCAAACCGCAACTGCCGCGCTTCTTCATCGAACGCCTCACCCAGCCCGGCGATGTTGTTTATGACCCGTTCATGGGCCGCGGCACGACCCCGATCGAGGCGGCATTGTTGGGACGCGTGCCCTGGGGCAATGACATTAATCCGCTCAGTCTCACCCTGACCGCGCCGCGCCTGCAGCCCCCAACGCTGGACCAGGTCGAAGCCCGACTGCGCACCCTCAACCTCGCCGATCACGACGAATTCCCCGAAGATCTGCTGGTCTTTTATCACCCCAACACGCTGCGGGAAATTTGCGCCTTGAAGAAATACTTGGCGCAACGGCGGGCCAGTAACCGCTTGGACGCTTTGGATTCATGGCTGAGCATGGTCGCCCTGAATCGCCTTACCGGCCACTCGGCAGGATTCTTCTCCGTTTATACTTTACCCCCCAACCAGGCTGTCAGCCTCATCTCACAAAGGAGAATCAACCTCAAGCGAAGTCAGACTCCACCCCGGCGGGACGTCACCAAACTAATCCTCAAGAAATCCAGACAACTCCTTGGCGATATCACTCCGGAAGTGCGCCAGACTCTCGCGACGGTGGCGGACAAGGCTTGCTTCGTCAACAAGCCCGCCGCTGCAACCAGCGAACTGCCCGCCGGGTCCGTCGCCCTGATCGTGACTTCGCCGCCGTTTCTCGACATCGTGCAATACGCCGACGACAACTGGCTGCGCTGCTGGTTCCTTGGGATTGACTCGAAAAGCGTCGCTCTTACCGTTCCCAAAAAGATCGAGGTTTGGCGGGAAGCCATGGGATTCGTCTTCCAAGAATTGGCGCGCCTTCTGAAGCCTGGCGGACATCTTGCCTTTGAAGTCGGCGAAGTCCACGGCGGCAAAACCAAACTGGAGGAAACCATCCTGCCTTGCGGCATCACCGTGGGACTCGAACCCGTCCTCGTGCTTATCAACGACCAGAAGTTCACCAAAACTGCCAATTGCTGGGGTGTGGACAACATGAGCAAGGGGACGAATACCAATCGGATCGTTCTGTTTCGCAAACCCTGAAGTTTGGCCCCGCCATTGCGAATAGTCGCGGCCTTGCGCCAACCGGAGCGAATTCGAGCCGTGAATTGGAAGGACGGAGAATCAACCGGTTTGGCCCGAACCGTGGATTGTGGCGGGCGGCAATGACGTAGTCCCGGCTTGCGACGGCACCGTTTCCGCTTATCCTGACCTTGCTTGACCACCGTCGGCTATCGAATATTAGGAATCATTGGTTTGGTTGCTGCCATTTGCTTCGGCAATGCCAATTCCGTTCTTGGACAAAACCCACTCGTCGGCGCGCGGCAGTTCCCTCCCGGGAGCGTGCGACAAACGGACGAACTACCGGCGGGAAGATTTCGCGAGCGACT
>CAZIJO010000115.1:0-18261 GCA_964539515.1 uncultured Bifidobacterium sp.
CGGCGTCTCGGCCGAGCGCCGCCGACCGCCCGTTTTCGTCCTGAGAATGCGGCGCTCTGCCGAGGCGCCGCTACGCGAGCAAGGTTTTGAAAGAGCCACCCTTGGCACTGCAATCCCGTCGATTCCTCGCGCGCCAGGAAAGTCCGTGAGCCACGGAATACGCGGATGCCACGGTTCCGTTCATCCGTGTCATCCGTGTCATGCTTGGTCAACTGTTGCGGTTGCGGCTTGGCGCGCGGAACGGCCTTGCGCTTCCGCTCGGCTCCCGGTATGCACAGCATCTCATGGATTCGGAGCACAACCACGATCCGCGATTCGCGTGCTGGACCTCCACACCTCAGCTCCCAAGTCCCCCGGTGGGGCGAGCGTCCTCGCGAGCCGCGATTTTCGCCCAAATCCTGAGGCTCGTCAGCCGACTCGCCTCACCAACCACCGTTCGGGGGACGGCTTCTGGCTCGGTGGGTTGGAGGGCGGCCCTGCTACTGTGTACCGGGTTTCTCACCACGGCGTCACTTTATGCCTGGGAAGGACACGATTGGAAACAGTGGCGGACGGTGACGACCTGGCAGAAACCCGAGTCGATTACGGATCAGGTTGGCCGGCGGGATTTGGCGCCGCTGCTGGGGAGCGGAGCGAATAGCAATCACATCACGTCACTTCGAGCTTGGGAAGAAAAACGAAAGCAGATTGCCGTGACGATCCAACAAACTCTTGGCGCGCCGACGAACTTGACACCGCCACCGCTCGAGGTCCGCGAACTGGGCGTCGAGGTGTTGGCGGATTACACCCGCCGGCACGTCCGGATCAAGAGCGAGGCGGACGATTGGATTCCCGCCTACCTGCTGGTGCCGAAACCGCTCACCGCGGCGCGCCTGCCGGCGATGCTGTGCCTGCATCAAACGGTCGCCCAAGGCAAGGAAGAGCCGTGCGGCATGAAGGGCGATCCGGAACTGGCCTTCGCGGTCGAGTTGGTGAAGCGCGGCTACGTCTGTCTTGCGCCGGACGTGATCGGTTTCGGCGAGCGCATCGCTGCGGGCAAACAACCATACGACAACAGCCTCGCGTTTTATCGCAAGCATCCCGGCTGGTCGTTCATGGGCAAGATGATCTGGGACGTGGGCCGGGTGGTGGATTACCTGGAGTCTTTGCCCTTCGTTGACCCGAAGCGCATCGGGAGCATCGGCCACTCGCACGGTGCGTACGGTACGCTTTTCGCCACCGCGTTTGAGCCGCGCATCGCGGCGGCGGTTGCGAGTTGCGGCTTCACGACGTTTCGCAGCGATCCAAATCCGGATCGATGGTCGCATCTCACCGCATTGATGCCGCAGCTTGGGTTTTATCTGCCGGAAGCGGCCAGCATTCCCTTTGACTGGCAGCATGTTCTCGCGCTGGCCGCGCCGCGCAACTTGTTTGTATGGTACGCGACCCAGGATTCCATTTTTCCAAAAACCGAAAATCTGGCTGGCCTGCTCCAGGATGTGCGGGAGGTTTACCAGCTCTACGGTGCGACCAACGCACTGGCGTGGCAGGCATTCGATGGGCCGCACAAATTCCCACGGGCGGGACGCGAGATGGCCTATCGCTGGCTGGATGAAAAGCTGACGCAGTTTCCCCGCGACACCGGCAATGCTCCTCGCCCGCCCGGAAGTCAGCCGACTCAGGAACCTCGTAGCAGCGGAGGTGAGCCCGTTCCATCTGCTGCCGGAGCAAGTCAGAGCCGACTCACGTCGGCTGCTACGACTGCAAAATCCGCCAGCGCTTTCTTCCCAAACGAACTGGTCGCCCACGCCCAGGCCAATGCCCGCGATCACACCTGGGCCGCCGGGATTCGCGACCCGCTGGTCGCCGCCGCCCGGCCGTGGCGGGAGATGTCCAACGACGAATTGTGGGCGCTGATGTTTGGCAGCACCCTCAAACGGGCCTGGCAGGTTTGGTCGGATGGGCATTGCCCCGCCTGCAAAAAACCCGTCCCGATGTACGAGTGGGTGCCCGATGCATTAAAGCAACCGTGGAAGATGCGGTGTCCGCAGTGCCAGGAGCTCTTTCCGAAGAACGATTTTGCCAGGTTTTACCGCTCCGGACTGGATGAATCCAACGTGTTCGATCCCCAGCGCGCCGATCGCTCGTTGCTCTTCAACGCGGAACATCCCGATCCGGCCGATCCCTTGCACAAGTTTGGCGTGGATGATGGCAATGGCTATGTCGCCGACGGCAAGCGTTGGCGTTTCATCAATGCCTACCTCATTTTCGGACAGTGGAAGCAAGGGATCGTGAGCGGCATCCGAAATCTCGCCGCCGCCTACGTGGCCACGGGCGATCCCGCTTACGCGCACAAGGCCGGCGTCCTGCTGGATCGCGTCGCCGATCTTTATCCGACCTTCGACTTCGGCAAGGAAGGGGTGATGTATGAAGGCGCGCCGCGCTCGGGCTATGTTTCCACCTGGCACGATGCCTGTGTGGAAGTGCATGATCTGGCCCTGGCCTACGACGCGGTCTTCGAGGGACTGACCCGCGATGCGGAATTGGTGAAATTTCTCGCGGCCAAGGCCGCGAAACACAAGCTCGCCAATCCCAAGGCCACCTTCTCCGACATCCAGCGCAATATCGAGGAGCGGATCTTTCGCGACACGCTGACGCATCGGCCCAAGATTGAATCAAATTACCCGGCCACGGACGTGACCGTGACGACGCTGCACACGGTGCTGGGCTGGCCGGGCAACCGCGCGGAGGTAATGGCGCTGCTCGATGCCATCCTCACCAAGGCCACCGTGGTGGATGGGGTGACGGGCGAGAAAGGGATCGCCGGCTACAGCGTCATCGGGCCCCGCGATGTCGCCGAGCTGTTGGGTCGCTACGCGCGGGGCAACCCGGGCTTCATTCGCGAGGCGCTACGCCGGCATCCGCGATTGCACGCGATGTTCCGTTTTCACCTCGACACCTTGTGTCTCGGACAATACTACCCGCGCTCGGGGGACACGGGTGCGTTCGCGATGCGCAATCCCGGCTATGTGGGCGTTCCCTTCGCTAAAAATCCGGGCATCAATCCGTCCGCGTTCGCATTCTTCAGGGAGTTGTACGAAGCCACGGGCGACAGGGATTTCGTCCGGCTACTGTACGGCGTGAATGGGTCGGCGGTCACGGGCTTGCCCTACGATTTGTTTGCGGCCAACCCGGCGGATTTCCAAGCGGGCGTGGCACAGGTCATTGCGGAAGGCGGCGCTGAAATTAAGCTGCCAAGCGTCAACAAGACCGAATGGGGGCTGGCGATTCTGCGCAGCGGCGAAGGCACAAACGCGCGGGCCGCCTGGTTGGATTACGACTCCGGCGAACGCCACGGTCACGCGGACGGCATGACCATCGGCCTGTTCGCCAAGGGGCTCGATCTGTTGCCGGACTTCGGTTATCCGCCAGTGCAATACGGCGGATGGCTGGCGCCCCGGGCGCGCTGGTACACCAAAACCGCGGCGCACAACACTGTTTCCGTGGACGGACAGGACACGAAGCCGGGGACGGGCAGGACGACCCTGTGGTTCGATGGAAGGCAATTTCACGTCGTGCGCGCTTCCGGGCCGAAGCTGATGGGCGGGCAGCAATTCGAACGCATGCTGTTGCTGGTGGACATTTCCGAAACGGATTCCTACGTCGTGGACATTTTTCGTGTCGCCGGCGGCAAGGAGCACACGCGCTTCAGCCACGGGTATTTCGGCAACCTCGAAACCAGCGGCCTGACCCCGGCCCCGTTTGCGGAATCGCGTTACGGCGAAGTCATGCGGAATTTCCGGCGTGATTCGCGGCCGGCGCCCGGGTGGAGTGTGACGTGGAATGTGAGCGACCACTTGAAATACCTGCCCGCCGATCGCGAAGTGCGGCTGCGGCTTTCCGACCTCACGCGGGATGCCGAGGTGCAGTTGGCCGAATCCTGGGTGGCGGTCGGCCTTTACGGCGGCACGGCGGACGCGTGGATTCCCAGCGTGCTCACGCGCCGTCAGGCCACCAACGCGCCGCTGGCTTCCACGTTCGTCAGCGTGCTGGAGCCGTTCGGACGAACGGCGAACATCGCCAAAGTTCGCCGATTGCAACTGATGCAGAACGCGGGCGAAGGTTGCCTCGATAGTGACGTGGGTTTGGAAATACAACTGAGCGATGGTCGCCGCGACATAATCCTCACCATGGATGGCGAAACTGCACTCAAGTCCGATCAGTTGCTCGACATACCTGGTAACATCAGCTTCGTTGGCGATCTTTGCGTGATCCGATTCGCTGCCAACGGTGAACCGGAACGGGTACTGTTCTGCGGCGGCCGGCGGCTTCATGCCCCCGGCGTTGCAATGCAGATGCGAAAAGGCCTGGGCAGTTTCGAGGTTGACCTGACGAACCGGGCCGCAGCAATAGTATCCGGGGACACAGGCGGGACTGAGTTCATCGAACTGGATGGCAAACGTATCTGGCCAAAATAGTTTTCAGCCATGACGACAACGAATTCAACTACACGTTTCGCACGGGAAAGTCGGTGCGGGTTTGGTCCCCTGCAGCATACGATTGGCCGTCAGGTCTTGGAGTGCGGCAGCCCACTGCCGCTTTCGGCCGCCCGCGACTTCCCGAGCGGCAGGGGGCTGCCGCACTCCAAGACGCGGTCGCATCCGATTCAGCCGCTGGCGGCATCCGCGCGTGCTTGGTCTTGGCGAATCGTCACCTTGCTCTTCGCTTTCGTTCTGGCGGTCCCCTCCGTTTCCGCCGCCGAATCCGAGACGTGGCGCGTCGGCACGGCACAAGTCAACATCACCCCCAAAACGCTCATGTGGATGGGCGGCTTTGCTTCACGCACCAAACCGGCCGAGGGCAAACTGGATGATCTGTGGGCGAAAGTGCTCGTGCTCGAGGCTCCGGATGGCGGCGTGGGCGTGTTGGTCACCGCCGATCTGGTGGGCATCCCCAAGTGGCTTTACGAAAATCTTTGCCGTGAACTTTCCCGTCGTCACGACCTTGCCCGCGGCCAGCTTCGCTTCGCGGCCTCGCACACGCACTCCGGTCCGGTGCTCAAGGACGCACTCCAGGACATTTATCCATTGGATGACGCGCAACGAAAACTCAGCGCGGAGTACTCCGCGTGGATCGAACCGGTCCTGCTGGAAGCCATCACGCAGGCTTTTACCAATCGCAGCCCGGCCACGCTCTCGGCCGGGGAAGGCCGGGCGACTTTCGCAGTGAACCGCCGCACCAACGATGAAAGCAAACTCAAAGAATTGCTGGCGCGGGGGGAGTCGCCCAAGGGACCTTCGGACTTCGCCGTGCCGGTGCTGACCGTGCGGTCGCCCGACGGGAAGCTGCGCACGGTTGTTTTCGGCTATGCCGCCCACACTTCCTGCCTTACCCAAAACCAATTGTGGTCGGCGGACTACTGTGGCGTGACGATGCGGGCAATGGAGGAAAAATTCCCCGGTGCCATGGCGATGTTCTGGCAGGGCTGCGGCAGCGACCAAAGTGCCGCCCCGCGCGGGACGGTCGAGCTGTGCCGCCAGCGCGGCGAGGACCTGGCGGCCGCGGTCCAGGCGGTGTTGGCGCAACCCCTGCGACCGCTCGCCCCCAGACTGCGGACAGCCTTCGAGTTCGTCGCGCTGGATTTCGGCGAGCAACCGACCGCCGACGAATTGGGCAAATTTGGCCAGGGCACCGACTACCGCGCACGGTGGGCCCGGCGATTGTCAGCGGAGTTGGCGGCGGGAAAATCCTTCGCGCCGAGTTATCCCGAATACCCGGTGCAAGTCTGGAAACTCGGCACCGACCAGCTCTGGATCGCGCTCGGGGGCGAGGTTTGCGTGGATTACGCCCTCCGCTTCAAGCGCGAGTACGGGGCCAATGTCTGGGTGAACGGTTACGCCAACGATGTGATGGCGTACATCCCCTCGCGACGGTTGTGGGAGGAAGGCGGTTACCAGGCGGGCGCTTTCGAGGTCTATGGCTTGCCCGCCAACCGCTGGGGTCCCGACATTGAGGATCGCATCGCGGGGGTGGTGGGGCGATTGGTCGGGGAGGTTCGGTAGCTTGAGAACTGTTGATCCTGAAAACAAACTCCGTAGCGGGTGAACTGAGTGAAAAAGAATGCGTGGCTGGAAAAACAACGAATCTCCAAATGCGACCGGCAATCTTCCTTCGTGATCGTGATGCTTGCGAAGAAAATGACATGTCGTTTATTCAGCAAGCCGATTCAGGAGACGCCAGTGAACTGGCGCGAGATAATGACGGACGTGTGTGCCAGATTCTTGGTCGGTCTGGTCCTGGGGCTTGGGTTATGTGTTTTGCTTGTTCCAGCTGTGTTGTGGCCCAGCCGCCGCAACCCGCACGCATTCTTCGAGCAAGTGGGCCAAACGCTTTGGATTGGCTGGTTGTTCGCCACTGCGCTGATTGGTCCGGCAATCGTAGGCGCGTCTACAACCAAGCTGCCTCCGCGCTCGTCGAGGAATCAATTTTTCGGGTCGGGTGCTGATGTGGATGACCGGGTAAAGACTGGTTGCATGGGAATCTTGCTGCCTTTGGCATTGGCAGCCTATGGAGTTCATCGGATTCTTCATCCGAGAAAGCTAAACCGGTTCACCGGAAGGCTCATGGAGACAGATGATGTGGTCTCGCTTGGAATCTGCGCGTTAGGGATGGCGCTGTTCGCACACGGATGGGGGTTTGTGCCCTACACGCGAATCCCATTCTTAAAGTATCTTGTGATGGGACTTGGCGTGGTCGCTTTCGTGTATGGTTTATCATGGGCGAATCGTGGAAATTAAGAAGAAACTTTGGTACCGGTCGGCGGTCATCGGTGGCTTCACGTTGGTTGAATTGCTGGTGGTGATCGCCATCATCGCCATTCTTGCGAGCCTGCTGCTTGGTAGCCTGGCACGAGCCAAGGCTTCGGCGCTGACCGTCGCTTGCCAAAGCAACCTGCGGCAAATCGGAATCGCTCTGGCCAACTACACGCACGACGATGGTTTTTACCCACCGTCTGAGCATCGGGACACGAGCGTCAACCCGTTCATCACCTATTCTTGGATGGCGCACTTGTTCCCATTCTTGGCAAGCAATGCGCCCGCGTTTCGGTGTCCGGCGCGTGGAAAGGAGTTCGAGTGGACGACCCTGAGTCGCAATGGCTACGACTTCCCTCTGAACATTGATCCCAACACACGCTTCAGTTACGGCTACAACGCGCGCGGGGCGGGAAACGTGGGTGGCTACGCGTTGAGCATCGCCCAAGGCGCGCGTGTTTCTGTTTCACAGATAAGAAATCCGGCGGACATGATCGCGATTGGAGACAGCGATGGAAATGGAGCAAGAGATGCGGAAATCGCTTACTTCCGACTGATGGCAACGCAACTCCCGCTGCTCACGCCCGGCAATCATCACAGGAGCGGGGGCAATATCGTTTTTTGCGACGGCCATGTGGAATGGCAAGAGCAAGCCAAGTGGATTGAATTGACCGAATCCGCCGCCCGACGTTGGAACAACGATAACCAACCGCATCGGGAAATCTGGATTGGTGGCAAGTGAATTTGCTCAGGAATGAGAGCTGAAGAACCGCGCCGGTGCGCTCGTGAACCATTTCGGAGTATTTACACAAGCCAGAACTCATGTTGGTTGTTGGATTTGCTTTACGTCCGTTCGTCTGAATTTTCCCGCTCACGCCCCTGTGACCTTCCGTTTTATTTCTTCGCCAGGTCGCCCGCGTGCTTTTGGAGCTTGCGCACCGCGGCGGCGACTTGCTCCACGTCCTCCCGCGGGCCGAGCAGCATGTTCTGCGTAAACCACACGGCTTCGCCACAGAGCTTCTCGTTCTGCGGGCAATCGAGGTTTTGCTCAAGCCATTGCTTCATCCGTTGCTCGCCGTAGAGTTTCAGGAAGTGCTTGTTCTTCGCGAGACCGGACACATAGGCGTCCTTGTTCAACACGCCATATCCACCGGAGCAGGGCACGCCTTCCTGGCCCATCGCCTCCATGAATTTCCCCCGGCTGATTCCGGCGAACCGCGCCGGGTCGTAGCGGAACATGTAAAGGTGATACGCACTGCGCGTCACTCCGTCATAAAGTTTCGCCGGCTTGATGCCCGGGATCTCGTTCAGCAGCTGGGCAGGTATTTCGCATTCGCCGTGCGGCGATTGGTTTGTTCGCTGACCCGGGTCATCTGAAGCCCGAGCAGGCCCGCCTGGAATTACGCGAGCCGCAGATTTAAGCCGCGCGTGCCGGAATTGGCGGAGTTGGCGCGGCTCACCGGCCGGCCACGGCCATTGATAATAGAAGTTGTAGCACAGGTTGGCGAAGTCGGGATCAACTCTGTGAGACAGCGTCCGCATGCATTCCTCTGTAATTCCGCCGGGCGGGACGCCCAGCTCTACGGCAGGCGGGACGCCCGCCGCCACGGTCGCAGGCATGGGTTCGGATTTCAGACCGCGTAATGCCGCGCCACCTTCCGAACCGCTTCGGCCACGCTCGTAATGTAGTCGTCCGTCATCGCCTCGCTGATTCCGATCCGGATGCCGGTTTGCAGGATGGCTTCGGCTTCCGGCGTCTGATGTTTCGCGTAGTCCATGGTGGTCAGGCCGAGTTCGCGGATGGGCCAGCGGCCGGCGAAGAATCCGTGTTTCAAGAATACCGGGTTCCGGTGCAGCGGCACGGGGATGTAGCCGGCGGAAGTTTCCACACCTTCGGCGGCCAGCGCCTTCACAAATTCGGCGCGGTGGCAGCGGAACGCCTCCGGCTGGATCCGAAAGAAATAGAACCAATAACCGCAGCGATCTTCGGGATGCACTTGATGCGGGCGCACGCCGGGCAGACCGGTGATGTTCTCCGTGAGCAAATTCCCGATCCGCGCTCGCTGATTGACGATGCCTTCGAGTCGTTCCAACTGGGCGGCGACCACCGCCGCCTGCGGTTCGCTCATCCGATAGTTCGTCGCGAACAACTCGAACAATCCGCCTTTGACGCGATCCGAACCTTTGTCGCCGAACTTTTGCAGCAGCGGCCCGAAGCGTTCGTCGTTCGAGCCGACCAATCCGCCGTCGCCACAGGTGATGTGCTTGGAGTTTTGCAGGGAGAAGCACGTCAGATGACCGATCGTGCCGATGGGCTGACCGCGATACTTCGCGCCCCAGGCCTGCGCGGCGTCTTCAATCAGCACGAGTCCGTGTTTGTCCGCGATGGCCTTCAGGGCGTGCAAGTCGCACGGATTGCCGCACAAATGCACGGCGATGATGGCCTTGGTCTTGGGGGTGATGCGGCGCTCGACATCGGCCGGATCGAGGTTGTAGGTGCTGGCCCCGAGATCCGCAAACACCGGCACGCCTTGCTGGTAAATCACGCCGATGACGGTGCCGATGTCCGTGATGGGTGAAGTAATGACTTCGTCCCCGGGGCCGATACCCGCCGCCGCCACGGCGATGTGCAGCGCGGCCGTGCCCGAGGAACACGGCTGGACGTATTTCACCGGGCAAACTTGCTTGAACCGCTCGGTCATCAGCGTCGTTTGCGGTCCCTTCCAATAGAAGAGCGTGTCCTGACCGAGCATGGCGTTGAGGCGTTCGCGCTCGGGTTCGCCCCAGCGGGGGGGCAGCTTGGGTGACGGTTTCACCGCCTTTTGCCCGCCATTGAGCGCGAGTTTGGAAGCAGGTGCCGTCTCGGCGGCCAGCGAACTTCCCGAGGGCAGAGCGCCCGCGAGCACAGCGGCCGAGGAAGCGGCTAGAAACTCCCGCCGCGAGATGGGATCGGAGCTGGCCATACGCAAATAATATTGGATCACCGGAACCGCGAACAAGCCGCAAATAAAATCGGTTTCAATACGCAACCGCCGTCCCGGCAGTATGGGCGGGAAGCGGGGTTGGGCTTGTTGAAAGTGTGCCGCTAGAAGCCGACGTCCGGACGGGGCGGTCCGGCGTAGGGTTTGGCGCCAAGCTGCCGGCCCCGTTTTTCCACGGCTAACAATCGGCGGTCGTCCGTGTCGGGCGGCAGGATCATGCCGTAATAACGCCCCATCCAGTAGGCGTCGATGAAGCCTGAGGGATCGCCCACGGCCTGGCCGCCGCTGCCCCCGTCCAGTTGCATGAAATCGTGGTCCCAGCGCGCGGGCCCGATGTCCCGGGCCGTCATGCATTTCCAGTCCGCAATGTAGTTCCTGTAGCCGCGGGGCACTTGCAGGTCGGCGCGGTGCGAATTCACGTAGGTGTAGCTCCGGCAATCCAACGGCCAGGCGCGCAAATTTTTCAGACAGCGCGCATTGTCCATGTCGTTGCCGGTGAGGGCGCCGTAGATGTAATTGAACCAGACCATGTTTTCGACGCGTTTGACTTCCCAACTGCGCTCGAGGCTGCGCCGGTAGATGGAACGCAGCTGCGGCTCCCGCTCGTACGTCAGGAGCGGATGATAAGCCAGCCAGGCGAGCCGATCATCGAAATGGGTGACTTCGGGAAAAATCAGTTTCTGGCGCAACACTTCCTTGTGATAGCCCCACTCCAGCAGTTGTTGCTTGCCGCGTTTGAACTTTTCGTCGCCCGTCAACTGGATGGCCGCTTGCGTCATGGCCAGGGCTTCCAAGCCGTTCAGGCCGCGGGCCTCGTAACCGTAGGGGCGCTGCAGGTATTCGGGATCCCAGCGCGCCCAGCGGGTCGGCTTGCCGTCCACATCTGCCAGCACCCAGCCGTGGTCGATGATGTGCCCGACGATGCGGCGTAAATGTTCCTGGGCCGCCTCCCGTTCTTTGCCCTGGGCCGCGAGTTCGTAGAAGATAAAGGTCGATTGAACGTGCGAATCCACTTCGTCACTCGAGGTGTCGCCTTTCCACAGCCATTTTCCGTCCGGCGTTGGATTCCATTCCGAGGGCAAGCCGGCCGAACCGGTCGTCGCCAGGTTGGACGGCTCCCCAACCGTTGCCACCGACCGGGCAGGGAAACCCGGGATCCCCGACACCTGTTCGCACCAGCGCAACGTCCGGAAAATTTCGACGGCCTGCTCCCGCACCTTTGGATCCTTGGTGACGGCATATTTGAAACTGAACGCGTTGAGCAGATGCGCCACCCAGCCGCCGTCATTGTCACTGATAAACCGAATCCACTCTTTGCGCCCCCCGTCCCAATTCAGGGTCGAGATAAACCCCACCCGGCGCATGCCCCATTCCTCGATCCAGCGCTCGTACGACTCCGCCTTCTTCTGCAGGGTGTACGGTTCATAGTTGATGATGCCCAGCCCGCCGTCGGTCGCGATGTAAACCACGCGGTCGCCGCAGGCGATGGCGTTGACTTTGTCGTGGGGAATCCAGCGCTGGTAGCCAAAATACTGATACTCCCCGTTGATGGACCGGATGGCCCCGCGCGTCGTCCCGATCCAAAAATCGTCCTTCGCAAATCCCCGGGTAACGCACGTGGTGTCCTCGTAGCAGAGTCCCTCCTCACCCGTGATGGTATGCCAGCTCATGCCGCGCAGCACGGCCAGGCCTTTGTCGGTGGGAATGAGCAACTGCCGGCCAAACGCCAGCATGTCCCGCGTGATCGAATGGTGCGGAAGATGCCCCCAGTCTTGAACCTCGGTGTAATTAATCTCCTCGCCGCTCAGGAAGCCGATGCGTTTCGCGTGTCGCACATAGAGCGTTTCGGCATACGACGCGACGCCGAGGATCGTTTCCGCGGCGATCGCCGGCAGCTCGATCAACTTTTCCCCGTGGAGCCGATGCAGCCGGTTACGACCGGCAAAAATCACTTCTCCCAAATGCAGGCAACCGTCGGTGAACACGCCCTCCGCGAGCTTTCGCCAGGCGTTGCCGCGAAACTGCCACAGCGCTCCCTCCGCGATGGCGTACAAAGTGCCATCGAGTACCAGGAGCCGGACAATGCGTGCTTCTGGTCCGCCCGCCGGCACCAAGGCATCGCCTTCCAGCCGTTGCACGCCCCGGGCGTTGCCCACGTAAAGCACCTTGCCGAGCACTGCCGCCGCGAGCAGCGGTTCTTTGGTTTCGAGCCGGCCTTCGATTTCCTGCAAATAAACTTCGTCGCGCACCGGCGTCCACGCGGGCGACCGCGGAATGGGGAGCTCGGCCAGCACCGGGAGGGCCAGCGCCAGCACCGCAACCAGCCCGGCCGTGCCACGGGTGAAAAATCGGCATCGCCCAAGCGCCGGCAACGCAAGATCAGCCATTGGCATTGCTGCTACCGTGGATTTTCTGCGGAGCACCTCGATTCGCGTGATGTGGGTAATCATGGTCTGGAACAGCAGCCTGCCCGACGGCGGGGGACACGACAAGGATCGAAGCTCAGCGGGCTGGCGCCAGGTAGGTGACGGCCGTTTGTGCCCTACTGATCCCGGTCCCGGGGCGCAGCGAATTCAGGTTGAATCATCGAACGCAAACCGCAATCCTGCCATCGCTTAAGGGTTCATTTTATGATCAACACCACGCGCCCCTATTTCACTTCCACCTCTCTGTTATGCATCTGGCTCGCCAGCCTGGCCGCTCCAGCCGCGGAAACCCCTTCGGTCACTGTCGGGACCTTCAAACAGGAGGTGCGCCGGGAATTCACGATCGCCGATGGGTTGCCGGCGAATGCCGCCACGGCCGTCGTGGTGCTGGATGCCCGGACGGTGCTGGCGGGAACAACCAACGGCCTGGCCCGATTTGCCAATGGCCGGTGGACGGCCGTGAAAGGCACGGCGGGCGCGCCGGTCGAAGCGCTGGCCGTCAACAAGGACAAAGTCCTCGTGGTGCTCAATGGCCGGCTGCTCGCCCTCCAAGGCGACAAGTTGAACCTCATTGCGCCATTGCCGGCCAGCGTGAAAGTGAACGCAATCGGGGCCGGCGAGACAATTTATCTGGCTACCGACCAGGGCCTGTTTGAAAACACGGGCAGCGCGGTAAAGCCGGTAGCGGCCCTGAACACCGCGTTGGGGGAGAAGAAGGCGGTTTTTCAGGTCGCTGTTGGTCCCCGGGTCGTTATCGGTGCGGCGGCCGGATTATTCCAGCTGGAGGGCAAGGACCAATGGGTGCGCTTGTTCCCGGCGGACAAGACGGGTCGCAGTTGGGCGCCAATTAATGTCCGTGGGGTGGCCTACGACACGCAGCGGCGCTTGTGGTTCGCGTCCCCGCAGGGCGTGGGCCGGCTCGACCAGGAGTGGACGCTCTTCACCGGGGCGGAGGGGTTGCCGTATAACGATTTCACGACGATGGCTGCAGGCGAGGACGGCGTCGTCTGGTTCGGGACGCGCATGGGGGCCATTCGTTACGACGGCCGAAACTGGGAGTATCGCGAAGGCCGGCGTTGGGTGCCGGACAATCTGGTGAACCGCATCGCGGTCACGCCCGAAGGCAACGCCTGGTGCGCCACGGCGGCGGGGTTGAGCCTGATCGAACGCAAGCCGATGACGCTCGCGGAGAAGGCCAAGTTTTACGAAAACCAGATCGACACCTTGCATCGGCGGACTCCGTGGGAATACGTGCTCGAGGTCAGCGTCGCGAAGGCCGGCTCGACCAATCAGTTCACGCAGGGCGACAGCGATAACGACGGGCTCTGGACGAGCATGTACGGCGCGGGCGAATGTTTTGCTTACGGTGCGACGAAGGATCCGCTGGCGAAGAAGCGGGCGCAAAAAGCCTTCGAAGCCTTGCGTTGGTTGGGCGAGGTGACCCAGGGCGGCGATCACGCCCCGCCCCCGGGCTATGTGGCGCGTACGATTCTGCCCACCAGCGGACGCGACCCGAACATCGGCCGCATTGAAGGCGATCGGCGGCACAAGGCCACCGAGGATTCACTCTGGAAAATCTACGAGCCGCGCTGGCCCAAGAGCAAGGATGGCCAATGGTATTGGAAGAGCGACACCAGCTCGGACGAACTCGACGGGCACTTCTTCTTTTACCCGCTATACTACGATCTGGTCTGCGAAACCGAGGCGGAGAAATCCCGCGTGCGGGAACACATGCGGGCGCTCATGGACCATATCGTCAATCACGACTTCAATCTGGTGGATCACGACGGCACCCCGACCCGCTGGTCGGTTTACAATCCTGACGCGCTGAATCACAACCCGCTTTGGTCCGAGGAACGCGGCCTGAAATCGCTGAGCCTGCTCTCCTACCTCGCCGCCACCGAGCACGTCACCGGCGATCCGAAATACCGCCAGGCGATCAACTTGCTCCGGGAAAAACACACTTACGATACCAACCTCAAAGTCCCCAAGATTCAACGGGGCGTCGGCTCCCCCAACCATTCGGACGACGAAATGGCGTTCATGTGTTTCTACAACCTGATGAAATACGGGAACGATCCCAAGCTCACGGACCAGGTCGGCTATTCGTTTTTCTGCTACTGGATTCTGGAGTTCCCGGAGATGAACCCGTTTTTCAACTTCTGCTATGCCGCGTTCGGCATCGGACGGAAATACGTCAATCCCTGGGGCACGCAAAACATCGAACCCTGGCAAGGCTGGCTGGAGGATTCGGTGGATACGCTCAAGCGCTTTCCACTCGATCGCTTCGACTGGCGGCACACCAACGACCGCCGGCTCGACCTCGTGCCGCTCATGCGCCAGACCTACGATCCGTACGAAACCAACTACCGTCCCCGTGCCTACCGGGTCAATGGCAAGGTGATGCCGGTGGATGAACGGTATTTCAACCACTGGAACCACGACCCGTTCGATGTTAACACCGGTGGCAGCGGCAATGAGATCGGGACCGGCACGGTCTTCCTGCTCCCTTACTACATGGGCCTCTACCATGGTTTCATCAAATAGCCGGTAACATCCTGGCCCACGCCCACGACCAGCCATGCAACCTCTTGCGCTGACGAGCTCTCTGGTTTGGCTGGCGAGCGCGCTCTTCGCCTCGGCGGGCATCTTCGGAGACAAACCCGAATGGCAGATCGATTTCGGCGAAGGAGTCGTGGGGCAACCCGTCCCCGTTGGCAGCATTGCCGCCACGAAGGGAATCCTGGTCACCCTCCGCGCCGGCAAAGTTGTCTGGATCAGCCCGGCTGGTGAAAAAGTCCGGACCCTGATGCTGGATCTGCCGTGCGAAACCCCGGCGGTGGCCGGCGACCTTTCCGGCCCGGGCTTGTTTTCCGTCGTGGCCGTGGATGCCCGGGGTTCAATCTATTGTTTCGACGAATCCGGCGAACGCCGGTGGAAGTTCCCCCGCGCGGTCAAGTCCGGCGAATTTCGGCTGCCCGTCTTTGCGGATCTGGACGGTGATGGAAAACCAGAGGTCCTGGTGACCGACAGCTACGGCCATTTGCAAGCTCTCGACGCGGCGGGCCGATTGCGTTTGGAGGTCACGGCCACGCGTTATCGCGTCGGCGTGCCGGCGGTGGGTGACGTCACGGGTGATGGCCAGCCCGAGATTATTTTCGGCACCGAGGCCGGCGAGGTTTACGGCCTGGACGCTGCCGGCGAAGTCCGGTGGTCCACGACCCTGGACGGCTGTTTCGGCCGGGCGTTTCCGTTGATCGCCGACGCCGACCGGAATGGCGAGTATGAAGTCTATTTTCCGACGGCCTTCAACAATCCCCGCCCCGGACTCTTCGCGCTCGATGCGCGCACCGGCAAACGGCTCTGGAAAGCGCCTTCCGTTCTGCAATCGTACCGCTCGACCGTGATGGCGGATCTGGATGGCAATGGCCGCAATGAAATTCTGTTTGGCGACAAGAACAGCAGTCTTTTCTGCGTGGATGCCAAGGGTCGCCAGCGCTGGACCACACAACTGTCGGGCCGGGGAATCTTCTTTGCGCCCGCGGTCGCGGATCTGGCCGGCAATGGCATGGGCACAATCTTCGCCATCGTGCGCGGCACCGGCAGCGACGGCAAATCGCTTTATGCGCTGGATGCGCAAGGCCGGCAGTTTGAGGCGATGGCGGTTCCCGGCGGTGGCGGCGCCTCGCCCCTCTTGTGCCGCTTTGCCGGGCGATCCGAGGTCAGCTTGCTGACTTTGTCCGCGGGCGGCCAGTTGCTTTGTTACCGCCCCGAGCAGGCGATGGGGGGTGCAAAAATCCTCTGGCCTGGCATCCGCAATGACCTCGCAAATTCCGGGTTTGTCCCCTCCGCCAAATCACAGCGGACGACGGCTCGCCGCCTTGCCGCAACCCCCGGCGTGACCGCAACCCCGCGGTCGGCGCTCGCCGGAAGTAATTCGTTGCCGCTGCCGCCCAGCATTGCCGGCGCGGACCTGCTCAGCGTGAAGGTCGTGACCCCCAATCAGGGCACGCGAGTCGATTTGATCCGCCTGACCCCAGACCGATGCGAAACCAATGCGACCTTCACGGCGCTGACCCCGGGCGATTACGACGTGACCCTCCAGTGGCATGCGACCAAACGCAGCCGGGTCCTGAAGTCCGAGCACTACCGTTACCAGCTCGAGCCGGACTATCAGGCGGATGCGGCAGGGATTGACCGGGGCCTCCTGGAACTGGAACGACGGGCGAAGGAAGCTCCGGCCGCGGCGGATTTCGTGGCGCACTTTCGAGCGTCAGTTTCGCTGAACTTCGAGCAGGCTCGCCGCCGCCGGGACGCTGCGGAAATCGAGGCATTGCGCCAGCGTTGTGAGTATGCCCTCGCTCTCCTCCGATATTGTCACACCCGCAAACTCGCGGGCAGTGTTTTTGTCCATCAGCTGGCGAATCCGTGGGAGAATCTCGACCCCACGACCTTCTTCCGCAGCGCGACCGGACCGGCGAATATCATCACCGTCAACACGCTGGGCAACAGTTACGAGTCGGTGGCAATCGTGTTGACGAATCTGAAAACCAATCCGGCAACTTTCCGGCTGTCGGGCGGCCCCTTCCTATCCGGCACGAACCAAGTGGCCGCGACCTCGGTGCTCGAATTCCGTGAGGTCCTGAACGTGCGCCCGGACGGCACCGGCCCGTTGACCGAGGATCCGTTGCCGTTGTTGGGCGAAAGCCAGACGGTGAAGCTCGAGCCGGGGGAGACGCGCAAACTGTGGCTCACCTTCCGCAGCCCGGCGCTGGCTGCCGGAACGCATCGCGCCACGCTCAAGATTGGTGACCTGGCCACGAAAGAAGCCCCCATGGAAATTCCCGTGACGATGGAGGTTTCGGCAGTTCGATTGCCGGAGAAATTTACTTACCGCGAATGCAACTGGCTTTATCTGAACTCCATCTCCGACGAAGCGCTCCAGAACGCAACGATGAAGGATGCACTGGAGCACGGGATGAACGTTTTTGTCATTCCCTCGGTTGCCATCCCCGTGGATGCCCAGGGAAAGCTGGGAGCCGCCAACACCGAAGCGCCGGACAAACTGGTGCGCAAACTTCGTGGCCGGGCGTTTTTCCTGATCTCCGGACCGATCTCGGTCCAGTGGCCCGCTGCCGCCCAACCCAGCGCCCAGTTGCGCGAGGAGACCTTTGCCCGGGCGCTCCGCTGGTATGCCGACCACATGCGCTCGCTGGGTTGCGACTATGAGGACTACGCGATTTACCTTCAGGACGAGCCGGGTTTGATGGGCCATGACGCCAACTTCGATGCCTACGTGGCAATGGTGAAACAGTTCAAGGCCGCTGATCCGCGGATGCAACTCTATGCCAACCCGGCCGGTGGGGCGCGCGCCGAACTCCTGCGGCCGATCCAGGATTTGATTGATGTGTGGGCGCCCGACCTGCATCTGGTGCGGGAGCAGCCGGTCGAACTCAAGCAGCTCTTTCAACGCGCCAAACATTACTGGCACTACGAAGCGCCCGGCGACCAGCGGGAGCTCGATCCGCTGGGCTTTTACCGTGTGAAACCGTGGGTCGCTTTTGAACAAGGCATGACCGGCGGCGGCTACTGGGTTTACAGCTCGACCGATTACTGGACCGACAATCCCGCGGGCGGCACCGAATACGGCACGGTCTATCCGACGGACAAAGGGCCGGTCACGACCAAGCGTTGGGAAGCGTCGCGCGCGGGCATCCAGGATTTCGAACTGCTCTGGCTGGTGCGCCAAACGGCCCAGCGATCAGCTTCCCAAGAACGTAAAGCCGCGCTTGATCTGGTTGACGAAGCCGTGAACTTCGTGACCCGCGGGCAGGAGACCGTCACGGACATCAGCCGCCATGTCCGCCCCTACACTCCCGATTACCCGCAGTGGATGGATTACCGACGGCAGTTGATTGAGATGCAGCTTCGATTGATGAACTGACTGTTTGCTCGCCCTACGCAATGCGTGAGAGTATAGGCAAATTTCCGGAAAGTCTTGGTGGCTGGCTCGCCCTCCCCATGAACCTCAAGGTAGGGCGCGTCACTCCGTGCGCGCCGTCA
>CAZIJO010000116.1:0-18099 GCA_964539515.1 uncultured Bifidobacterium sp.
AGGACCACGCTTCTGGTCACCGTGTCCGCCTGCGTCGTCATGATCATCTCGGACGATCAGGCGTGGAGCGACTACGGGTTCATGGGCCATCCGCATGTTGCCACACCCGCGCTCGACCGGCTGGCCGCCCAATCGCTCGTGTTCGAACGCGGTTATACTCCCGTCCCGCTGTGCCGCCCGTCGTTGGCCAGCATCGTCACCGGGCTTTACCCGCATCAACACGGCGTCACTGGCAACGACCCAACCCTGCCGGATCCGGGCGTCAATGCCATGGCCGCGCGTGGCGATGTAAAATACGCGCCCTACTACGACACTGTCATCCGCAATTTCGCCCGGCAGCCCAACCTGGTGCGCGACTTGGTGGCCCGCGGTTACGTGGCGTTGCAGACGGGCAAATGGTGGGAAGGCGACCCGATCAAGACCGCCGGCTTCACCCAGGCCATGACGCACGGCACGGCCAAGGGCAGCCGTCACGGTGATGCCGGTCTCGCCATTGGGCGCGAGGGACTGAATCCGATTTACAACTTCATCGAACAGGCGGGGGACCGGCCGTTTTTGGTTTGGTACGCCCCGATGTTGCCCCATGCGCCGCACAACCCGCCAGCCGAATTGTTACAGAAATATCTCAAGGTCGCGCCGGGCGAACCGGTTGCGCGCTACTGGGCGTGCGTCGAGTGGTTCGATCGCACTTGCGGGGAACTCGTTGATTACCTCGAGCGAAAAGGACTGCGGAAGGACACCATCATTGTTTACACGACCGACAATGGCTGGATTCAAAATCCGGAAAAGGCGAACCAATTTGCGCCGCGATCCAAGCGCTCGCCTTACGAAGGCGGCGTGCGCACCCCAATCCTGATTTCGTGGCCGGATCAGGTGAAACCGGGGCGGGACAAGGAACATCTCGCGAGCAACCTGGACGTGTGGCCGACGCTGGCAGCATTGCTCAACACCCCAATTCCAAAAGGCCTGCCGGGCCTCAACCTCACCGACCCCCGCGCCGTTGCCCGGCGCCCCCGCATCTTCGGCGAGCAGTACGCGCACAGCATTGCCGATGTCAACGAACCGACCCGGAGCCGGGAACATCTCTGGTTGATTGACGGCTGGTGGAAATTGATTGTGCCCGATCCGCGGAATGCTCCCGGTCAATCCCCTGAACTTTACAATCTGCGGAATGACCCGTGGGAAAAAAATGATCTGGCCGGCAAGCATCCCAAGCGCGTGAACAAGCTGGCGCGCCACCTCAACGACGCCCGGTGGAAAACTCCGGTGAAGTGATGCAGCCCTTGCCATCCCTGCTTCCAGAAAACCTGATTGGAACAGGTGAGGGCGTTTTGTTCCTGATCCTCGCCCTCGTTCTCGTCGTCGTCCTCGAACTCCGGCAACAAAGTCCAAGACGAGGACGAGGACGAACAACTGGCGATGACCAGTCGAGCTTCCTGTGCCATCTGCTTGGGATGACACTCGGGGTTGCTTGTGTCCTGGCAGGAAATCGTGCATTTGCGATCGAGCCATCCACCCGCCCCAACGTGGTCATCTTCCTCGCGGACGACCAGGGCTGGGGCGATCTTGGGATCAACGGCAACCCCAACGTGCGCACGCCGAATATTGATTCGCTGGCCCGGGAGGGCGCAGTGCTCGACCGCTTTTATGTTTGCGCCGTATGCGCGCCGACCCGGGCCGAGTTTCTGACCGGGCGCTACCATCCGCGGGGCGGCGTGCGCGGCGTTTCAACCGGACAGGAGCGATTGAATCCCGATGAGCGGACGATCGCCGACACCTTCAAAGCCGCGGGCTACACCACCGGTGCGTTCGGCAAATGGCATAATGGCAGTCAATGGCCGTATCACCCGAACGCGCGGGGCTTCGATGAATACTACGGTTTCACTTCAGGCCACTGGGGTGAGTACTTCAATGCGCCGCTGGAGCACAACGGAAAACCGGTCCGCGGCCGCGGCTTCATTGCGGATGATTTCACCGACCAGGCACTCGCCTTCATTGAGCAGAACCAGGCGCGACCGTTCTTCTGTTACCTCCCGTTCAACACGCCGCATTCGCCGTTCAGTGTGCCGGACGAATACTGGGATCGGTTGAAGGACGACCCGATCGCACTGCGCGGCAGCGACGGTGAAAAGGAGAATGTGGCGGTCACCCGGGCCGCCCTTGCCCTGAGCGAAAATCTGGATTGGAACGTCGGCCGGGTGGTGCGCCGACTCGCGGAGCTGAAACTCACCGAGAATACCATCGTCATTTATTTTTCCGACAACGGACCGAACAGCCGCCGTTGGAATGGCGGTATGAAGGGCATCAAGGGATCGGTGGACGAAGGCGGTGTGCGGGCTCCATTTATCATTCGCTGGCCGGGCAGGATCAAACCGGGACGAAAGGTTCACGAGATCGCAGGCGCGATTGATCTGCTGCCAACGCTCAGCCGCCTGGCGGGCGTTCCGCTCCTGAATTCAAACCCACTCGACGGAAAAGACATCTCGCCCCTGCTCTTCGACACCAGCCGGGAATGGCCCGAACGATTGATTTTTTCGCATCAGAACGGCCAGGTCAGTGTCCGCAACCGCCATTATCGGCTCAATGACCGCGGCGCACTATTCGACATGATCGCCGATCCCGGGCAGACGACCGATGTTGCTCTGCGCCACCCCGACGTCACGGCGAAAATGGCCAGTGCTGTCGCCGCCTGGCGCACCGAAGTCCTGCCAACGACCAAGGCCGACCGGCCCTTCCCCGTCGGTTATGCGGAGTTCCCGACAACGCCACTGCCCGCGCGCGACGGGCTGCCGCACGGGACGATTCAACGCAGTGCGCCCGCACCCAATTGTTCCTACTTCGTGAATTGGACCCGCACGGAGGATACGATGACCTGGGACATCGAGGTGAACACCGCCGGCAGTTATGCGGTGACGATCGATTACACGTGCCCGGAGCAGGATGCCGGCTCGATCATCGAACTCAGCTTCAAGGGCAGCGCGGTTCGGGGCAAGGTGACACCGGCCTGGAATCCGCCATTGCTGGACCAACAGGATCGCGTTCCCCGGAAGGGCGAGTCTTACATGCAGGAATTTCGCCCATTGGACCTGGGCCGCTTGCGCCTGGAGAAGGGGCGCGGGCTGTTGACTTTGCGAGCCGTGCAGATTGCTGGCGAACAGGTGATGAAGGTACGGCGCGTCAACCTCACGTTGCAGGCAAACCCATGAACTTGAACAACCGAAGATTCAATGCTGGTAGCCGCCGAGATAAGGAGGCGGATGTCCCAGTCGTTCCCAATTCACGACGGCTGTTCTTCAGCCTCGGGCTGCTGACGATACTTGCGAACCTCGGAAGCGAACTCAGCAGTGTGGCAGCGGACGCGAAACCAGCGCGCCCCAATGTCGTGCTCATCCTCGCGGATGATCTGGGTTTTTCCGACATCGGCAGTTACGGGGGCGAGATTGCCACCCCGAATCTGGACCGGCTCGCCGCGGGTGGGGTGCGGTTGACGCAACTCTACAACACGGCCCGCTGCTGGCCGACCCGCGCGTGCCTGATGACCGGTTACTACGCGCAGCAGGTCAATCGCGATCCCGCCAAGCAGCGACCAGCCTGGGCGGCATTGCTCCCGGAACTGCTCAAGCCAGCCGGTTATCACAGCTACCATTCCGGCAAGTGGCATATCGACGGCAAAGTACTGGCGGGCGGGTTCGAACATTCCTACTCGTTTGAGGACCACGACCGCTACTTCACCCCGAAGAACCACCTCCTGGATGACAAGCCGTTGCCGCCCGCGAAAACCGGCGACGGCTACTATGCGACCACCGCCATTGCCCAACACGCGATAGATTTCCTGGCCGGCCACGCCACCGAGCATCGCGCGCAGCCGTTCTTCCTGTACCTTGCTTTTGTCGCCCCGCACTTTCCACTGCATGCGCTGCCCGAAGACATCGCCCGCTACCGGGACCGGTATCTGGAGGGCTGGGACGCCATTCGCGAACAACGCACCCGCCGC
Organism: uncultured Bifidobacterium sp.; assembly: GCA_964539515.1. Lineage (GTDB taxonomy): Bacteria > Verrucomicrobiota > Verrucomicrobiia > Limisphaerales > JADLHS01 > JADLHS01. The sequence goes on from CAZIJO010000116.1 coordinate 3,995, forward strand.
CTGCGGACTGCCGGCATTGTGCGGGACGGGTTGTCCGCGCTGGATCCCCAGTTTACGCCGCGCTACTGGAAACCCGGGCTGATGGAGAGACTCGGCCCGGGCGAGGTCCAGCACGCCGTTCCATGGAAAACGTTGACCGCCGAACAAAAACGATTCCAGGCAACGAAGATGGCCATCCATGCCGCGATGGTGGACCGCCTGGACCGTGAAGTCGGCCGCGTGCTGGAGCAATTGCGGACGATGGGGGCGTGGGAGAATACCTTGATTGTTTTTCTCTCCGACAACGGCGCCGACGCGACGCTGCTGGTGCGGGGCGATGGCCACGATCCGTCGGCGTCTCCGGGCTCGGCAGAGTCGTTTTTGTGCTTGGGCCCCGGCTGGGCCAGTGCGGCGAACGCACCGTTTCGCCGGCACAAGATTTGGGTGCATGAAGGCGGCATCGCCACGCCTGGCATCCTGCATTGGCCGGCAGGCATTCCGGCCGGCGGCAAACTGCGGCATGCGCCCGCACACATTATTGATTTCGTGCCCACCGTGCTGGAACTGGCCGGATTGTCCGCGCCGGAAAACTGGGGTGGGCTCGCACGCCCGGCGTTACCGGGAAAAAGTCTTGTCCCGCTCTTCCAACGCGATGCTGCCATTCCGCGGGACGCGCTTTACTGGCATCACGAAGGCAATCGCGCGCTGCGGGTCGGGGATTGGAAACTCGTCTCCGAATCCGAAAACGCTAATCAGTGGGAGTTGTACAACCTCAAACGCGATCGCATAGAAGCGAAGAACCTCGCTGCCGCGCAACCCGAACGGGTCCGGCAGATGTCGACGGTGTGGCAGCAATGGGACGATGAATTCCGCCGGCAGCGCGGCACGCCGAAGTCGGGCAATTAAGAAGTAATGGTGCGGGGTGCCCGTTTCGACCGGACCCGCCGTGCTTGTTCATTTGCCGGCACCTTCGCCCGCCGCCTTCGGGCCGCCTTCCGGATGCACAAAGCACTTTGTCTCTGGTTCAAGGTCATGTAGGATCGCGCCATGCCGGTCCAAAACCGCATCGTCAAGGTCCAAAAGCGAAACCGGGCTTTGGTGCGTTTCGATGCGGGCCGGATCAGCAGGGCAATCTTGCGCGCGGCTTCCTCCGTCGGCGGCTTTGGACAGGATTTCGTTCCCGGCGTCAACGACAAGGTTTTTGAGGCGCACTCGCGGGAGGAACAAATTGCCGACTTCCTGGCGGATACGGTGGTTATCGGACTGAATGCCAATCCGCATCATCTCATAGCGAACTTCCCGCCGACCATTGAGAGCATCCAGGACGGAGTATTGCACGCGCTGCGCAGCTACGGTTTCCAAAGCACGGCCGACGCGTACGAGTGCTATCGCTGGGGCCGCCACTGGATGCGGGAGGGGGCGTTGACACCGCAGAACTTCATCGGCAACGGGTTTCCCCAGGAGCGCATGGCTGTGACCCTCGATTGGTGCCGCAAACATCACATCCACACCGTTGAGGGCCTGAATGCGGCCGTGCGTTCCGGCAAGATCAAAAAAATCGCGGCCGAATCATTGGCCGAGTACGAAAAGTCGCTCGACGAAGCCGCGGCCAAAGTCCTCACCCGCCTGCGCAATGGCGACCGCCTGCGCATGGTCTGGGTTTGCGGACCGAGTTGTTCCGGCAAAACCACGACGACCGTCAAATTCATGGAACGGCTGGCGCAGCACGGCCTGCGATTCCTGATGCTGAACCTGGATGATTACTTCTGGCCCTTGGTGGAACATCCGACCGATTGGATCAATGATCGCAATTATGAAACGCCGGAAGCGCTGGACATTCAGTTGTTAAATCAACATCTGCTCGCGCTCCTGGCCGGGCACGCGATCGAAAAGCCGGTTTATAGCTTCAAGGAAGGCCGACGGACCGGCACAAAATTGATAAACCTGGAGCCTGGCCAACTGCTGATTCTCGACTGCCTGCATGGGCTATATCCGCCGATGAACGAAGGCATCGACGGGAGCTCCCAGTTCCGGCTTTACATCGAGACGCAGCTGACCCTGTTTGAAGGCGACGGCAAAAGCCAGCGGCTGACAAAATTCACGGATGTCCGGATGCTGCGCCGCATGTTGCGGGATGCGCGCCATCGAAACCATACCGCGCTCAGCACCTTGCTGCACTGGCATTACGTCCGCGCTGGGGAACTCTTCAGCATCATTCCGTTGCAAGGCCTGGCGGACCACGTCATCAACGGCGGCTTTCCGTTTGACCTGCCCGCGCTCAAGCCGTTCTTTGAAGGCCCGGAGAGCCTGCTTCCCCGCGAGGAGGATTTCCGCGATTACGCTGGATTCCTCGACGCGCGGATTCGTTACCAAAGGGTCAAGGCGCTGCTCGACTCCGTGGAGGGATTCACGAAAGAACAAGTGGCCGCCCACGCTCTTATCCCCGGGGACGCGATCATTCGCGAATTTGTTGGCGGCAGCACCATTCCGATTCCGCATAATGAATGACCCGCACCGGAGTTGGAAGCCGACCAGTCCCACCGGACAACGACAGGTGGCCCAGGTCACAATCCATTGCCAGTGCCGCCCGGTATGACTGTCGCCCGGGAAGAATCCCCCCACGAGCCGTTTCAGCTTGGATACCACCCCGCCCTGGATGGGATACGCGGGGTGGCCATCAGTCTGGTGTTGCTGGTTCACCTGGGAATCCTACCTGCACAATGTGGCTTCATCGGGGTGGATCTATTCTTCGTTTTGAGCGGCTTCCTGATCACCGCGTTGCTGATTGCGGAATTCGAGCAATTTCATGCCATCAGCCTCACGCGCTTCTATTGGCGGCGCGCGCTGCGACTGCTACCGGCGCTACTGGTCATGCTGAGCGCCGGCATGCTTTACCTGTCCCTGACCAGCTCATGGAAAATTGTGGGGCGGAACCTGGTCTATGCGTTGCGGGCTTTGTTCTACGGCACAAACTGGGCAATGATCTTCAATCTTGGCGAACGGGCCAATCACCTGTTCAACCACACCTGGTCGCTTTCCATCGAGGAGCAATTCTACTTCCTGTGGCCGGCCATTCTCCTGTTGATGCTGCGGAGGATCAAGGCCGGGACTTCCCGGTTATGGTTCGTGCTGCTGGGCGCGCTGGTTTCCGGCCTCGTCCGTATCGTTCTGGTCGCGCTGGACGAAAACAATTTCTGGCGGTTCTATTGCGGCCTGGACACCCGGGCGGATTCCCTCCTGCTCGGTTGCTGCGCGGGCATTATTATTTCGCACCGCCTGCTGCCGCGACGCGGCGGGGTGGAAATCGGCCTGAAACTCGCGGCGCTGTTCTCTGTCCCTGGCTTGTACTTCCTGTCCGGGAAGCAACTGCACGATCCCTGGATGTATTGCGTCGGCTGGTTTTTGACTTCCGTTTTCGCCGCCGTGATTGTCCTCCAATTGGTTTTTACTTCCCGCAGCCCGTTGCACGCCATTTTGCAGAGCCGCCCCTTGGTTTACATCGGGAGAATCTCCTACGGTTTGTACCTCTGGCATCAGCCAGTTTTTTATGCCATCAAGTCCTACAGCTTGAGCTTGGGTGAGTGGCGAGCGCTCTCCCTGGCAATCACCCTGGCCGTGACTTTGGTTTCATACTACTTAATCGAACGTCCCTGTTTGCGGTGGAAGCAACGATTCCAGATGGCAAGCTGACGAACAGCATGGCCGCTCTGGCTTCAGCGAACCGGCCGGTTTGTCACCCCGGGGACGGTTATTCCAGGGCATCAGCCAGCACCTCGGCCATGTGACGGGTGCGGACGGATGCGAGGTGATCAATCTGATGGCGACAACTGGCGCCCGACGCCACCACCAGACTGCCGTAGGGCAAGGACCGGATCTTCTCGATGAGCGGCCGCGCGATTTCCAACGACAGCTCGTATTTGGCGGCCATCATTCCAAAGGCGCCCGCCATGCCACAGCAGCCACTGTCGAGGTAGTGCACGGTGCGCCCGGGCAAGCGGGCGGCCAGCCGGTGCATGAATGCGGGATTCGTCAATGCCTTCGCATGGCAATGCACATGGATGGCCACTGTCGTGGGGCGCGGCTTGAACACCAACGCGGTCGGATCCTGCCGCAACAATTCATCGAGAAATTGCTCGAACAAAAAACAACGGGCGGCCACGCGCTCGGCGCCCGGCAGTTTCAGTTCGTGATAATCCTCGATGAACATGGAAAAGCAGGAAGGTTCGAGAAAAATGATCGGCGTCTCGTCTCCCTCCTCGCTGAGCAATGCGAGGTTGTGGCGCCCCAGCCGGGCGGCTTCGCCGAGATTGCCCACACTGAAGGCAGGACGGCCACAGCATTTGCGTCCATGCACCAGGGCAACTTCGTAGCCCGCCAGCTGGAGCACGTTGACCGCGGCGATCCCAATGTGCGGATCGTGATAGCGAACAAACGTGTCGTCCCACAGGAGCACGCGTCCCCGCGCCGCGCCGACCGGGTGCTTCCGCTGCCCGAACCACCGGTCAAAGCGCTGCCTTGCGTACGGCGGCAATACGCGTTCGGAGGCAATCCCGGTTGCGCCGGCGAGCAGTTGCCGCACGCTGCGCGATTCCAGCAACTCGTTCGCGATTCGGGGCAGCCGGCAACCCAAGCGCCCCAGGAAGTCCACCGAACCGAAAAGCCGTTCGCGGAGTGACAGGCCATCACGCCGGATGCGTGCCCACTGTATTTCCGCCTTCAGGAGCGCGAGATTCACGTTGGATGGGCATTCTTTCAAGCAGGCCTTGCAGGAGAGACAATTGCCCAAGGCCACCTCCATCTCCTTGGATAGCAGCGGGTCAACCCGCCCGAGGCCGCGCAATTCCAAAGCGGCGCGGATTGCATTGGCCCGACCGCGGGTGGACATGATTTCCTCCCCGGTCGCCACAAACGTCGGGCACATCGTCGGGGTGGCTTTGCGGCAACCGCCACAGCCATTGCACTGTTCGAGATTCGCGGCGAACGATCCATCCCGGGCCGCAAACGCGAGTACCGGCTCGAAAGGCAGTTTGAGGGCGGATCCCGGGCCTGACCGCAGGTTCGTGTCGATCTTGTAGCGCCCGTCGTCAATCAGTTTGCCGGGGTTGAACAGATTGTGCGGGTCAAACGACTTCTTGATCTGCCGCATCAACAGGTGCAAATCCTCGCCCACCTGCTGCTTCACGAATTCGGTGCGGCCGAGGCCGACGCCATGCTCCGCGGCCAACGAGCCCTTAAAATGCCGGACCAGCACCGCGACCTCCTGGGTGATCGCGCGGAACTTCTTCAAGTCCGCTTCCGCGCGCAAGTCCAATACCGGTCGCACGTGTAACAAGCCCGAAGCCACATGACCGTAAAAGGACGCTCGCAACCCTTGCGCCCGGATCAAGGCCGACAGTTCCGCGTAATACGCCGGCAAATCCTGGGGGCGGACGGCGGTATCCTCGATGCACGTCACCGGCTTGGCGTTGCCCTTGGTGCTCGTAAGCAACGAAAGCCCCGCCTTGCGCAAGGCCCACACCTGATGAATCTCTGCGAGTGTCTGCAGAATCGTCTTGCGCGTGCCGATGGTTTTGGCTTCCAAGGCGGCGAGGCGATCGACCACGTCCCCATAGAATTCCACCGCCAGCACACCGGCCGTCGGACGTGAATCAAGCTCCAGCAAATCCCGTGCGCCCTGGAACTCGCGTTGGCCACGCGTCTGGTCCAAGAGGATGCGATCGAGGAACTCGACCGCCCCGGGATTTAGTTCCCGCAATTCCAGCGCCGCCTGCATGGCCTCGGGAATCGAGTCGAAGAAAATCAAAACCAAACCGATTTCGTCCGGGGTCGGCACGAGTTCGAGGACGGCGGAAGTAATGGCGGCGAGGGTGCCCTCACTACCGACGAGAGCGTTAATGAGGTTGGTGGGCTCCTGGACGATGCGATCGAGCGCATAGCCGGGCCACCGCTTGCGCAATCCGGGCGGCCAGCGCTCGGTAATTTGCAGCGCGTTGAGCAGCGCCATGTCCTCCAGCAATTCGCGCTGCCGTGGCAGGGTACTGTGCCCGGGCCCGACCTTCACCACCTCCCCATCGCCGAGAACGATCTGCAGTTCGACCACATGATCGGCTGTTGTGCCGTAAAGCGGCGTATGGGCGCCGGAAGAATTGTTGGCAATCATGCCCCCCAGGGTGGCCCGCGAACTGGTAGCCACGTCCGGCCCGAAGGCCAGCCCTTCCGGCCGGAGAAAGTTGTTCAGTTCATCCAACACCACCCCCGCGCCCACCCGGACGGTGCGTTGCACCGGATCCAAATCGGTGATCAAGCGGTTGAAGCGCGAGAAATCCACCACCAACCCGTCCCCAATAGCCCCGCCGACCAGGCCGGTGCCGCCCCCCCGCGGGATAACCGCCACGCCCGCCTGCGCCGCGGCCTGGATGATGGCGGAAGCCTGTTTGGCATCGCGCGGAAAGGCCACCGCCAGCGGCTCGATCTGATAATGCGAGGCATCCGTGGCATAGAGCTGCCGGGTCAGATTATCAAACGCGACCGGACAATTCGTGGCGGCCAGCGTGGCGTGCTGTTGGGTCGGCGTCATACACTGAGCACGGCGGCAGATTAGGCATCACGAAGAGCATTGACAACGGTGAAGCCACGGGGATGGCAATCATCCATTTCCCGCCAGCGGGACGCCCGGAAACTTTTTTTGAACATTTTTTCGCTGGATTGTCCAAAACGCCAAAGTGGCTATTTAGCCTCCGGAGTCGGAACCGGCAATGCCCCCGACGATTAACATTTACAATTTCACTCCGGCTGGCTATTTCCCACGCTCCTTTTGGTCGGAATTGGAACGCAAACCATGATCAAAGTTGATAATTTGACGAAACTGTTCGGCACCAAACACGCCGTGGACGGCATTTCGTTTACCGTTGAACGCGGGGAGGTGCTCGGGTTTCTTGGCCCCAATGGCGCCGGCAAATCCACCACCATGCGCGTCATCACGGGTTTCATCCCCCCCTCCAGCGGACGCGTCAGCGTGGGGGGATTTGACATGGTGGAGAACCCCATCGCTGGCAAACGCTTGATCGGCTATCTGCCGGAAAACGCCCCGGCTTATACCGACATGACGGTCAATGGATTTCTGAGTTTCGCCGCCGAAGTACGGGGGCTGCGCGGGGACGCAAAAAAGAAGGCGGTCAATCGGGCGGTTGAAATGTGCTTCCTCCAATCGGTGTTGCATCAGAGTGTCGAGACCCTTTCCAAGGGTTATCGCCATCGCACCTGCTTTGCCCAGTCCATCATCCACGACCCCGAGGTTCTCGTCCTTGACGAACCGACCGATGGCCTGGACCCGAATCAAAAGCACGAAATCCGCAGTCTGATCCGGCGCATGGGCGAAAAGAAGGCGATCATTTTCTCCACCCACATTCTGGAAGAGGTGGACGCAGTTTGCTCCCGCGCCATCATTATTGATCGCGGTCGAATCGTGGCGAACGGGACGCCACCGGAATTACGGCGGCGGTCGGACTGGGCGGGCGCCGTCACCTTGCGGGTGAGCGGGATGGCGGCAAACGCAGTTAAGGAAAGCCTGAGCCAGCTGCGCACAGCCAAGCGGGTGACCGCGGAGACCCAAGGAACCCGGATCACGGCCACGGTTTTTCCACGCACGGCGGGAGATGGAGACTTGACGCGCGAGGTTTTGGAAGCCACGCGCAACTGGCAGGTTGAGGAAATGCATACGGAAGAAGGCCGGCTGGACGAAGTTTTTCGCAGCATCACGCTGCCGGATACCGCAAAGGAGGGAACGAAGTGAACACCTGGGCCAACATCAAAACCATCGCCAAGCGGGAACTGGGCGCGTACTTCTCGTCCCCCCTGGCGTATGTCTTCATCGTGATTTTCCTGCTCCTCTGCGGCTTCTTTACCTTCGCGGTCCGGCCGACGCTGTTGGATCGCGGCCAGGCCTCGCTGTCAATGACCTTCTTTTTCTGGCATCCGTGGTTCTATTTGTTCCTGGTGCCGGCCGTCGGCATGCGGCTCTGGGCCGAAGAGCGGCGGGTGGGCACCTTGGAATTGCTGCTGACCATGCCCATCACTACCTGGCAGGCCATCGTCGGAAAGTTTCTGGCGTCCTGGTTGTTTCTCGGACTCGCTTTGTTCCTTACCTTCCCGGTGGTAATCACCGTGAATTACCTGGGCAGCCCGGACAATGGCGTCATCCTGGCCGGTTACATTGGCAGCTGGCTCATGGCTGGAGCCTACCTGGCGGTCAGCTGCATCACCTCCGCCATGACCCGCACGCAGGTCGTCAGTTTCATCGTTTCGCTCGTGGTCTGCCTGTTCCTGATTCTGGCGGGATTTCAGCCCGTGGTGGATACCATGAATGACTGGCTTGGATCGCGGGCCGCGGACACCGTCGCCGCCTTCAGCGTCATCACCCATTTCGACGGTTTCCAAAAAGGAATTCTCGATTCCCGCGACGTCCTGTTTTTCCTGTCGCTGATTGGTTTTTCGCTCTTCTCCACGAGCGTGATACTGCGCGGGCATCGCGCGGGTTAGAAAGAAATTGCGATGCAAAAGAAATCTCTCGAAACGTTCTTATATTCGGTGGGCGGGGTAGCCGCCATGGCGCTGATTCTTGTCGCGGTAAATGTTATCACCAGCGGTTTCAACCGGCGGGTGGATCTGACCAAGGAAAAGGCCTACACGCTGTCGGACGGCACGCGGGCGATTCTGGCCCGTTTGGATTCGCCGGTGAAGATTCGTTACTATTGTTCCCAGGGTGCAAGCGCCTCGCCGGAAACTGTCTTTCTCAAAAGCTATGCCCGCAAAGTCGAGGACCTGCTTGCCGAGTACAAGCAAGCCGGCGCGGGGAAGATTATCATCGAAAAGTATGATCCCCAGCCGGATTCGGATGCCGAGGATTCCGCGCGGCTCGACGGGGTGGAAGGCGTGCCGCTGCAAACCGGAGAAAAGTTCTACCTCGGGGCCGCCATCAGCCTGCTGGACAGCAAGCAAGCGATTCCTTTCTTCCAACCTACCCGGGAGCGTCTGATTGAATACGATTTGTCCCGCGCCATCACCCGGGTCGTGACCCCGGACAAGCCAGTGGTGGGCGTCATGAGCGCGCTGCCGGTATTCGGCATGCCTTCGAACCCAATGATGATGCAAATGGGTCAGCGCGGACAGCCGGCTTGGGCCATCATTACCGAGTTGCAGAACGATTTCACGGTCAAGCGAGTTGAGATCAGCACCGACAAGATCGACCCGGAAATAAAGGTCCTGTTCGTCATCCACCCCAAGGATATATCCGACGCCACCCAGTTTGCGATTGATCAATTCGTCCTGCGGGGCGGCAAACTGGTGGCCTTCCTGGATGCCAATTCCCTGATGGATAATCGCAACCAACAGAATCCCATGATGGCCCAGATGGGAGGGGGTGGTTCAACGCTCGACAAATTGCTCAAGGCTTGGGGGGTGAGTTTTGAGAGCACCAAAGTCGTGGCGGATATGACTTTTCAGATGGAGGTGGGCGGACGGGATGGTCAAGCTTCGCGCCGACCGGCGTGGCTTTCGATCACGGCCGAGGGCATTGATACCAACGACATCGTCACCAGTCAGATTGACAACGTCTGGTATTTTGCGGGCGGGGCATTTTCTGGCACGCCCGCCGCCGGGCTCAAGGAAACTGTGCTGCTCCGCAGCACCACCGACTCCCAGTTCGTGGATGGAGTGATGGCGAATCTCTCACCCGAAAGTGCCCTCAAGGACTTCAAAGCATCGGGCACCCAATACGCGCTGGCCATCCGGCTGAGTGGGAAGTTCAAGACCGCCTTCCCAGACGGTAAACCGTCGGAAAAGGGCACGGAAGAAAAGAAGGAAGGTGAAACCAAACCCGAGGCGGCAAAGGGGGAGGAGGCCCTCAAGGAAAGTAAAACCGAAACCGCCGTCATCCTTGTCGGCGATGCCGACATGATTCACGACAGTTTTTCGGTGCAAGACACCCCCACGCCCTTTGGCAATATGCGACGGGCGATGAACGGCAATTTGAACTTCGCACAAAACGCGGTCGAGCAACTGGCCGGCGACAGCAACCTCATTGGCGTTCGCAGTCGCGCCACCATGAACCGGCCATTCACGCGTGTGAAGATGATGGAGGCCCAGGCCGACGCGCGCTTCCGTGGCAAGGTGCAGGAGCTGGAAGCCAGCCTCGCCGAAACGCAGCAGCGCCTCAACGAATTGCAGCAGAACAAGGACAAGAACCAGCGATTCATTCTCTCGCCCGAACAACAGGCCGAGCTGGAAAAATTCCGCAAGAAGGAAGTGGAGGCCCGGGCCGTGTTGAAAAAGACGCAGAAGGATTTGCGGCGCGAGGTGGACCAACTCGAAACACGGGTTAAATGGTGGAATATCTTCGCCATGCCGCTCGCGGTAACCGCCTGCGGCATCCTGCTGGCGGTCTATAAACGCAAACTCACCGCAGCCAAATGAATCGCAACCAATTCTTCCTCCTGTTGGCCCTGCTCCTCGTCCTGGGGATTTGGGGTATGAACCAGTGGCGCAAGCAGTCTTCCTCCTGGAGCGGTGGCGGCGCCGCCATCGGGCAGAAGTTGCTCGGCGAATTCGCGATTAACGACGTGACGCAGATTGCCATCAAGCAGACAACCAACGAGTTGACTCTGGCCAAGAAAGATGAGCTCTGGCGGGTGGCGCAGCGCGGTGATTATCCGGCGAACTTCACGGAAATCAGCGGTCTGTTGCTCAAGCTAAAGGATTTGAAAGTCGTGCAAACCGAGACCGTCGGCCCTTCGCAATTGCCGCGACTTGAACTTGCTCCCGGCGGCGCGAATCCGCCAACGACGGTGGAGTTCCGCAATACGGAAGGAAAGGTCATCAAGACTTTGGTGCTCGGCAAGAAGCACGTGAAAAGCGGCGGGCCACGATCACCCATGGACGACGGGGCGGATGGCGGTTATCCTGATGGGCGGTACGTGCAGGCAGGTGGGGCTTCCGACAGCGTGGCCCTCATTTCAGATCCCCTTGCAAACTTGGAGCCGAAAGCCGGCCCGTGGCTGAACAAGGATTTCTTCAAGGTGGAGAAGGCGCGCTCGATCGCCGTGACCTTTCCCGTGGCGACAAATTCGTGGAAAATCGTGCGCGAAACGGAAGGGGGACCACTGAAGCTCGTCGACGCCGCGGCCGGCGAAGAACTTGATTCCGGCAAAGCGAGCGGTGCCGGGAATCCATTTAGTTCGCCAAGCTTTGAGGACCTCGCAACGGGCGCGACGCCGGACCAAACCGGTCTGAACCAACCCACCACGGTGGCGATAGAGACTTTTGATGGCTTCAACTACACGATCAAGGTTGGGGGGAAAACGAACGAAAACTACTTCCTGACCCTCGCGGTTTCCGCCACCTTGCCCAAGGAACGCACCGCGGGCAAAGACGAAAAACCCGAGGACAAGATCAGGCTGGACAAGGAATTCGCCGATCAGCAAAAGAAACTCGCGGACAAACTTGCGCTGGAGAAGACCTTTGAACCGTGGACTTATCTGGTGGCAGGGTGGAGCGTTGATTCGGTCTTGAAGGAGCGGTCCCAACTGCTGGTCGAGAAGAAGGAAGACCCGAAACCCACCGAGCCAACCTCCGATCCTAAGTGATGGGTGCGGTGATTCCCGACGCGCGGATTTTCAACCGTTACTGCCTGCCGTCACCCGGACCGTTCAGCCCGTTCGGAAATCCGCTTGCGTTCGTTGCCCACGTTGCCAATCCTCGCCGCCGTTTATGAACTATAGAATTGCGCACCGCGCCGCCTCCCTCGCTCCCTCCCTCACCCTCGCCATTGATTCCAAGGCCAAGCAGATGAAGGCCGAGGGGCAGGACGTGGTTGGCTTCGGCGCCGGCGAACCGGATTTTGACACACCGCAGCACATCAAGGACGCCTGCGCCAAGGCCCTCGCCGATGGATTCACCAAATACACGCCGGCAGCGGGCATCCCCGAATTACGTCAGGCCATTGCCGACAAACACAAGCGCGAGAACGACCTGAGTTACAAGCCTTCGGAGATCATCGTTTCGTGCGGGGGCAAACATGCTTGCTACAATGTCATCATCGCCACTTGCCAGGAAGGCGACGAAGTGATCATCCCCGCACCGTATTGGCTCAGCTACCCGGAAATGGTGAAACTGGCCGGGGCCAGGCCGGTCATCCTTGAAACCTCGGATCAGACCGAATTCAAGATCACACCGGTTCAACTCCGCAAAGCCATCACGCCGAACACACGCTTGTTCTTGCTCAACTCGCCGAGCAATCCGACTGGCAGCGTTTATACCCCAGATGAAATCAAAGTCCTCGGCGATATCTGCGTGGAGCACGGCGTGCTCATCATGAGCGACGAGATTTACGAACATCTGCGTTACGATGGCGCCCAACACCAGAGCGTGGCCAGCTTTTCCCGCGCTCACTGGGAGCACACGATTACCGTCCACGGATTTGCCAAGGCTTGGAGCATGACGGGGTGGCGGCTTGGCTGGTGCGCCGCACCGGAACCCATCGCGAAAGCCGTGGACGCGGTGCAAAGTCACAGCACCAGTAACCCGACTTCATTTGCCCAGAAAGGTGCGGTCGCCGCCCTCAACGGTCCGCAAGACCATCTGCCGAAGTGGCTGGCCGAGTTTGCCCGACGGCGAACTTACGCGTTCAATCGCCTCAACGCTACGCCGGGTATTTCGTGCGTGAATGCCAAGGGTGCGTTCTATCTCTTTCCCAACATCGCGCGAACCGGGCTCAAGTCTGTCGAATTTTGCGCCCGGCTGCTGGAAGAGGAAAAGGTCGCCGCTGTGCCCGGAATCGCCTTTGGTGCGGACGATTACATTCGTCTCAGCTACGCCACGAGCATGGCAAACATCGAGAAGGGCTTGGCGCGGATCGAGAACTTCTGCAAACGCTTGGAAAGTTATTAGCTGGCATGCCTACCAAACTTGACGGAAATAGCGAGTCAATCGAAGGCAAACAAACCGGGCGATTGACCAGCCACGAAACTAGGCCAGTACGACTCTTGTTAGCGGTTTAGTTTACGACCGACCGTTTACGACCGACCATGAGCGCGGTCAGTCCAACCAGTACCAGATTGAAGGTGGTTGGTTCCGGGATGAGGACACCTGTGATTACGATATTGTCCAGCTTACCAAAATCCCCCTCGCCGCCACAAAGCCAGAAAGCAACGTAGACCGGCCCTGCATTGTCAGGCAACAGAAAGTCCTCACTGCGGAAAGTGTTGTTAGGCATGCTGCTCATCAATTCAACCCAGCCATTGTTCCATGCCCCAGGCCCGGTTCGAAGGTCGCGAAAGCGGTTAGCACTGGTATCAAGTCCCAAATCGTCACCAACGTGGTAGCCAACAACGAACCGGTCGTGTCCAGAGGCGAAAACAGTGCGCCAATCAAAAGAGAGGTTCACGTTTTGGTAGCCAGTTGTATCGATGCGTAGTGCGATGCCCGCACCATCCTCAAACCAACCAACTGGATTGTTATTCAACACCGGGTCGGGATCAGTCATCCGAAGAACCGCCAGATCGCTGTTGATGGTGCCTCCGTTTTGAGTGCTGAAACGGAGGCCGTACCAGAATTGACTGGCCCCTTCCGAAATCTCCGGGATCCCTGGATTCACCCGGTCACCCCAAGAGAGCACGTTTGGGAAATTTGTATATCCGTTGAAATCCTCGTGAAACAGGGTGGTAGGCGTTGCCGGTGCTGGCGCAGCCGACCATACCGTGAGAGTGAATAGCCACACCGATGAAAAGACTGCCAACACTTTCATAATGTCAAATCCGCTTCGGTTTCAAATGGTTCCCGCCTAGTGGTGAAACCTAGCTCGCGTTGTTAACACCACTGGCGTAATGCTCTACTGGACGGACCAGCCTTAGATAACCAGAATCGATTGCGATTGCAAGCAAATAGTTCGATCTAGATTATAAAATCGCAAAATGTAGGGCCTTTCCTCAAATTGAGCGTCGCCAAAAAGAGGCCTCTTTGCCGAAGTGGGGTCACGGTTGCCGCTCTTGCCGGTGCGGACACAAGCAAAAAGTGCCCTCTAGAGCCTGTCATGCATCTTGGCTGAGGGGTTAAAATGATGTAAGTATTTTTCG
>CAZIJO010000117.1:0-18088 GCA_964539515.1 uncultured Bifidobacterium sp.
CAACGTGCTGGTCGACCGGCCCGGCGCCGATCTCACCGTCTTCGAGAACGCCTTTCGCGAGCGAGAAGAAATGTTCCATCTTCGCCTGAGGCTTTTTCTTCAGGTCTGGCCGAAGCGACTCCACATTCTCAACGGCATTGTCGTACCACTCTCTGCGTTGCTGTTCGTTCATATCATCCATGCACCCGCGCACTCCGAAGATTGCCAACAATTCGTGCGGCGGTTTGCCTTTCCGCCTGGCATATTGAATCAGATTTCGAAAAACCTTCTCGTTGCGCTGCTCCGTGTTCTGGAGGATGTCTCGATTAACTTTGTCTTTCGCATCCCGGCGCAATTCCGTAAACCGGGTTGCATTGGCTTTCAAGGCCGCTTCCACCACTTCGACTACGCGTGCCCAATCACCAGAACGATGTCCTGCACGACCGAGCAGTTGGATCATGTCGTCGAAAACATTTCCGGCGTAAACCGCTCCCGGGTTGGCAATCAACCGACCCGCGTTGGTGATCACCTTGTCCCATTGACCAACGAAAGCGTAAAGCTCTGCAAGCGAAGCCGCCGCACTGTCATCACCTTTGGACGCGAAAATTTCCAGTGATTCCAAGGCCAACTCGGTCTGGCCCGACCGCGCGGCGGCTTGGGCTTTCTTGACCGACACCGGTTTCTTGGCGGTGAGGTATTTCGCGACTTTCGCCTTCGGCAAAGGCGTGAGTTGCTTGCGGCAAGTATTCCGTTCGTTTGCCAGCCAGTCGGCAAACGAGCGATATCGCACTGCGCCCGGAAGCCAGTTGGCAAAAAACCACGCTTCCCATTCGCCTTCGGGCGTTAACACCTTGGGATTGAGCAGAACCACAGCCGAGTCATCGATTTCTGAAACTTGCAACGCCGTTTGCAAATAATCCGCGCGGTAGTTGATGCAATCTTGGTTGCTGCCATACTCGAAGTAATCCTCATCGGAAACTGGTGGCAAGTCGAGCGATGGGCCAACATACGCATCAACCCAATCGGGGTTCTGTTCGCGAAACCACGCCAACTTGGCCGCAGGCAACAGATCGAAAATGGAAACGGAAGGGAAATGCCATCCGTTACTGGCTTTCAGAAACGCGCGATAGGAAGGAGGCAGGCGAGTCCCCAGCCGCTTCTCTGTTGCCTCGACTTCCTCTTCTGACACGCCGGCGAATCCAAGCCATCCCGCTTTGATAAGTTCACGTGGAAGCGTCTCGACAACTTGTTCGTATGAGAGCAGTTCGCGATTGTATTCAGAGAGAAACGTCCTCCATTCAGATTCATTCATAGATTCATCGCCATTCCCCGCCGTGCTTTGACCAGAAAACGATTCGCCGCTTCGTAGTCAGGGCGTTCAGGCAGCTTGGTTTCGGCCAGGGCGCGTTCGAAGTCGCGGTGCAATTCCTTGCGCCAGGCGTCCACTTCGGCCCAGGGCAATTCGCCGCGTTTGACGGCGAGCAGGCGGTCGCGGTGCGCATCGACGCGCACGGGCACGAAGCCGGTTCGCAACGTGGCCGCGCCGGTGAGCAGCAGTCGCAGCAGGTGCATGGCGTGTTTCCAGCGGACCTCGCCGTGATTGCGGAGGTCCTGTTCGATTTTCTTGAACTGGCTCATGGCGTAGCCGTTGAAGGTCTGAAAAATCATCTGACTCAAAAAGTGCTGGCGCACGGCCAATAGTTCTTCGCCCAGTGGCGTGACTTTTTCGCCCAGAGGCGAGTAGAGGCATTCGAGGATGTTGGGGTTCGCCTTGAGTGCCATGGTCAGGAATTTCTGCAATTCCCAATAGCAGCTTTGCGTGGCGTTGTCCTCGAATTGTTCCGGCGCGCCGAAGAGCGACCATTGCAGGTCGGCGGGCGCGAGGTAGATGCCGCGGCGGTCCGTGTCGGAATCTTCTGTGTCCAAGCCATAAGCTCGTGAGCCGACGACGCAGCGGTAGATGACGAAGGATTCCAAGCTGAACGCATCAGCAGTTACGGTTGCCCCCTCACCCTGACCCTCTCCCCCGAGGGGGGCGAGGGGATTCAGAGCGCAGCCTTGGTCAAGGCGATCTTTGAAATGCTCGAGCACTTCCAGTTGCTCCGCCGGGAACGAGGATTCGAAGCCATCGGGGAAACGGACGAGATATTGTTCGCCGAGCACGGCCGGCGTGCGAGTTACCACCCCGACGGCGCCGCGTGGATGCACAAGCGAGTTGCCCGGCCCGCGCACTTCGGTGAGGGCAACGACTTGTGTCCCAGCAAAGATGTTATTCGGCTGGTGCGACATTGGCGCGACGGTACCGAGTACGGGATGAAGTCGCCAGCCTTGTTGTGCCGCTCCCGCAGGGTTTTCTTTGGTTGGATTTGTGGGCCTGGAGGGAATTCGGTTTGATTTCAAGCCAAAGCGCGTTCGATGAGGGACTGTTCACGGACGCCATACTTCAGCTTCAGGGCCTCGGTGTGGGCGGCGGGGGTCATCTTCTTCCACGATTTTTGCAGCGCATTGATCATCTTGGCGTCGTCCGATTTCGCGGCAAGGGCGGCGAATTGCCGTTCCAGAAAAACGAGGCACAGCGCGTCTTCGAGGACGCGGCTCTCGGGGTCGTTGGGAAAATTCTTTTTCAGGTTCAAGTCCTGCACGCGGCGGATGGTTTCGTCATCATAGCCCACGGCGCGCAGGATTTCACCGGCCTTGGCTGCGTGGAACTTCTTCAGATCCGCGCGCCATTGCAGGTAGCCGGGGCGCGTCAGGGGATAGGAATCGCGCGGGATCTGCCACCGGGCGATGTGCTGGCAACGGGCGGCGAGGCGCAGCGGTTCGCTCGCTGCCGGGCTGAGTTTCAGCACCCAGTCGGTGAGCCATTGGGCGTAAATCAACTCGCGCGGATGGGTGGCCCCGTCGACGATTTCCACATTGGGGTCACGGGAGTTTTCGTCGTCGAACCGCCGGAGGGCGGCGGCGAATCGTTCCGGGTTGCTCGGGACAAAACTCGAGTGCATGGCGTGGTTTATTTCAGTTCGTGACCGGGCAGGCAAGGTTGGAGAATTGCGGAAGGGCGGGAAAAGCCTTGGAAAAAGGGTTGTCAACCGGCACCGGCCCTGCTGGAATCGGCTCCGATGCAACCGCCTTTCACCCGACAGACTGTCCAGTTCAAGCCCGCCCGCGCGGGTTTGATGGTGGCGTTGGTCTTATGGTTGGGGCTGGTGGCTTCGAGCGACCGCCTGCATGATGAGTTTCACAGCAGTCCCGCGGATGGGCCACATCCGTGTGCGATTTGCTCCGTGGTCCGGGGGCACATGGCTGCCCCGCCGCCGGTGGCCCTGACTGCCGCCGGAGGGCTGTCGCTCGTTTGGACATTTCCCCATCTGGAATCCGCGCTGCCGCTCCCGGTAGATGGCTCCGGGGCATCCACGCGCGGTCCGCCCGCTTCCGTTTCTTCCCTGTAATTCGTTGTTCGTCGTTCGTTGGTCCGGCCGGTGGCGGCTGGAGCTGTTTCAAACCTTTAATCCGGCAGATTCATGTGGTTGGTCACTCCGGGATGAACCTTGGGAGAAATTTTATGAAACTGAATTTTGTGAAGTGGTTTTGGGTGATGGGGGTGCTGGGCGTGAGTGCGGCCGCGGCGCAGGATACGGGCGAAGTGGAGCAGTTGAAGCGGGAGTTGCGCGAGATGCGGGAGCAGATGCGCCGGCTGGAGCAGAAGCTCGAAACCCTGGATGCGAAGCCGCCGGTGGCGCCGGCCCCGTCGGCCGCACAACCCGCGGCCGTCGCGCCGGCGGAATCGAAGCCGGTTGACCTCACCAAACCGTGGTCGCCCAGTGATCCGATCCGCATTGGTCAAGCCAGCGCTTACGCCGACCTCGGCCTGGTGGGAACGTTTGCCGCGGGCGGCTCGACGGCGGATGACATCGACGGGGGCACGCAATTGGGGGGGCATGACCCGAATCAAAATGGTTTCACCCTGCAGGGCGTCGAGTTGAACCTGCAAGGGGCGGTGGATCCGTATTTTCGTGGCGCCGTGAACCTGCTGTTTGGCTTGGACCCGGATAGCGAATCGTATTTCGAACTGGAGGAGGCGTGGATGGAAACGGTTTCGCTGCCATGGAATTTGCAGATCCGGGCCGGTGAAATCCTCACGGCCTTCGGTCGCGTTAACGGCCAGCACTTACACAGTTGGGCGTTTGTGGACGAGCCGGTGGTCAACGGCCGTTTTCTCGGGCCGGACGGATTACGCAACCCGGGGGCGCGGCTGGCGTGGCTCGCGCCCACGCCCTTTTTCGCCGAGCTCTCCCTCGACATCCAGGACAGCCAGGGGGAGACGGCGGCCAGTTTCCGCACGGCGGGCGATACGCACGGCGATTCGGCGGATGACGATCTGCCATTCGGGTTTCGGCACACGGACAACGATCGCGGCGTCAAAAGTTTCGATGACCTGCTGTTGACGCCGCACCTGAGCATGTCGTTCGAGTTGACGGATTCGCAGACGCTGGTCCTCGGGGCGTCGGCGGCATTTGGCCCGAACAACAGCGGCGATTTCGGGGATACCCGGACGCAGATTTACGGGTTGGATGCGTACTGGAAATGGAAGCCGGCAAACGCCCACGGGGGTTTTCCATTTGTTTCCTTCCAGGCCGAGGCCATGATGCAGCGGTATGAACTGGGGGCGTTCGACTGGGATGAAAACGGTGACGGAGTGGTGGACCCCGGCGAACTCGAGAACACCGCGACCGGGCTGCCGGCAGTGATGACCGCCGAAACCGTCAACGATTGGGGTTTCTATGCGCAGTTGCTTTATGGATTTCGCAAGGGTTGGGTGGCGGGCTTGCGCGGCGACTACGCCACGGGCAGCCTTGGGGAATATGAAGAACTGCCCCTGGCGCTGGATGGCAATCCCGTGGGCCGGGACCTGTTGCGACGTGAGCGCTGGCGGCTTTCACCGAACCTGACCTGGTATCCGAGCGAGTACTCCAAGATTCGCCTGCAATACAACTACGACAACCGCGCCGACATCGGCGTGGATCATTCGGTGTGGCTCGAGTTTGAATTCCTGCTCGGCGCGCACGCGGCACACAAGTTTTAATCCACGAATGCATCGAATTATGAAGACCTTAATATCGGTGGTGGCGGCGGTGACCGTCTCCCTCGCGACTGTGGAGGCCAAACTCAACGTCGTGGCCACCACGCCGGACCTGGCGGCCATTGCAAAGGAAATTGGCGGGGACAAAATCGAACTCACGACCCTGGCCCGCCCGACGGAGGATCCCCATTTTGTGGATGCCAAGCCCAGCTTCATCGTGAAGCTGAACAAGGCCGATGCGCTGATCCATGGTGGGGCGGAGTTGGAAGCCGGGTGGCTGCGACCGCTGCTGGATGGGGCCCGCAACGCGAAAATCATTTCCGCCGCGAAAGGGGACGTCCGCTGCTGCGAGGGGGTGCAGATGCGCGAAGTGCCGGCGACCCTCGACCGTTCGCAGGGCGACATCCACGCGGCGGGCAATCCGCATTATCTGGTTGATCCGGAGAACGCCAAGATCGTCGCGCATCACATCGCGGATGCGCTGGGGCAGTTGGATGCGGCGAATCGCGATTTCTACCTGGCCAATGCGACCCGGTTCATCGCGGCCCTCGACGCAAAGCTGGCCGGGTGGCAGGCGCAGCTCGCGCCGTTCAAAGGGCAGCACGTGGTGGCCTACCACAACTCCTGGGTTTATTTCGCCAACCGGTTCGGGTTGAAGGTGGACCTGTTCCTGGAGCCCAAGCCCGGCATTCCGCCCTCCCCGGCCCATCTAGCCTCGATTATCACCAAGATGAAGGAGGAAAACGCCCGGGTGATTATTGTGGATCCGTATTTGAACCGCAAAACCGCCGAAACCGTGGCGCGCGGCACCGGCGCGACGATCGTGGCCGTGGCGCAATATCCCGGAGGCGTGAAAGGGACCGAGGGCGGCTATATCGCGCTGATGGATTATCTGGTGAACTCGCTGGCGAAGGCGCTGGGGGAGAAGAAGTGATAAGCGCTCGCCCCCACCCTGACCCTCGCCCCCTGGGAAGCGGAACAGCGATTCTCAATTCTTGGCGGTTCGGGATCATTCCACGCGAATCGGGTCCCGTGTTTGCGCTGGGGATGGCAAATGTTTGTCCCTCTCCTTGGGGAGCGGGCAGGGGGGAGGGAGGTCGTTACAACTCAATTCAATCTCGTGGAGACTGTTGATGCCTTAACCTGGTCGCAAGTGATGGCGGTCATGAAATGGCCGTTGATCGCGTGTTTGCTGCTGCCGGGCATCCTCGTTTACTACGGGCTGCACATCATCAAACGCGAGGTCATCTTCGTGGATCTGGCGCTGGCGCAGGTCGCGACGCTGGGCACCTGCGTCTGCCTGTGGCTCGGTCACGAGGCCGAGGACATTCACAACTTTTTTTATTCGCTCGGTTTCACCCTCGCCGGGGCGTTGTTGTTCACCTTTACGCGGCCGAGCAAGAAGGCGCGCGTGCCGCAGGAAGCGTTGATTGGCATCATCTACGTCGTGGCAGCAGCGGCGGGAATCCTGTTGTTGAGCAAAAGTCCCCACGGCAAGGAAGAATTGCAACGCACGCTGGTGGGAGATTTGTTGACGGTAACGCCGCAGCAAATCTGGAAGACGGGGGCGCTGTACGCTGTCATTGGCCTCGTGCATTTTGTCTTCCGCAAGCAGTTCATCAAACTTTCATTCGACCACGATCACGCGGCTGAAGGCGGGTTGTCCGTGAAACTCTGGGATTTTCTTTTCTACGCGCTGTTCGGTCTGATCGTGACCAGCTTCGTGCAGGTCGGGGGCGTGCTGATGGTGTTTTCGTATCTGATCGTGCCGGCCGCGAGCGCGACGTTTCTCGTCCGGTCGTTGCCGATGCAATTACTGGTTGGCTGGGTCGTCGCGACGGCCGGGAGCGCGGGCGGTCTTTACTGGTCGTTCCACAAGGACTTGCCAACGGGGGCAGCGATTGTGTGCGTGCTGGGCGTGACCTTGTTGTTCGCGGTGATTGCCCAGAAGATTCATCGGGCCGGGTGATTCTGCAAGTCGCTTGCAAAAATTGCCGTGGCCGATGTGTATGGATTCTGCTTAACTAAGTTTGTGGTGATGAACCGGATTAAGCAACCAGCAAGAAACGTCGCGCCGCGCCTTCGGGCGCAGGCGGGATTGCTTCTGGGCTTGTTCCTGCTTGTCCTCGCGATGGCTCAAATCGGGGCACTGCACCGTCTGCTGCATGCCGATAGCAGCACGCCGGAGCACCAGTGCGCCGTGACGCTGCTTGCCGGCGGTCAGGTGGATGTGGCGCCCGGCGAATTGCCCGTAGCGCTCCGGCCAGTCCTGGTGATCGCCCCGGTAAGGCTGCCGGCACAAGTTTTTGCGACGGTTGATTATTCCCTCCTTCCTGGCCGGGCCCCACCGGTCGCTCTCGCCTGATTCGTAGTCGGTCTTGCTCCTCCCGAGTGGCTTCGCGCACGCGCGGAACACGCACCCAGGAGCAAGCAAACCTCTCCAAGTCTTAAGGGGCATTCCGCTGCCCGGATTCACGTTGCCGTGGATTGAAAGCGGGGGAACAATTTATGAAAGAAAACCGTGTCTCGAACCAACGCTGCGGCGGGTTCACCTTGATCGAATTGCTCGTGGTGATGGCCATCATCGCGATGCTGGCCACCTTGTTACTGCCGGTGATGGCCAAAGCCAAAGGCCGCGCCCGTTCGGTTTGCTGTATCTCGAACCTGGGGCAGATCGGTCTCGGCATGAACCTGTATGCCGAGGACCACAACGATTTCCTGCCTGGCACGGCGCACACGAGCCTGAGCAACAGTTGGGTCTTCAGCCTCGCAAGCTATGTCGGCGACGTGGAAAAGATCCGCATCTGCCCCGGCGACGCGAAAGGCGATCAACGCCTGCTCAACCGCGGCACGAGTTATCTGATGAACGAATATACCGCCGTCCCGGCGCTGGATCCGTTCGGCGATCCAATACCCAACGAGCCCGTCTGGAACAGGCTCAGTGCCCTCAAGCGTCCCTGCGAAACCTTTCTCACCTTTGAGATTTCGGATCGTTCCGGCACGGGCACGGGGCAGGACCATACCCACTCCCGCAACTGGCTGAACAAAGGCTGGAACAGCGTGCTGGAGGACGTTCAACCCGACCGCCATGGCAAATCTGCCAATTATCTTTTTGCCGACTGGCACGTCGCGGCCTTGAAAGCTGAAGCACTGAAGAAGCGGATTGAGGCGGGCGACAACTTTGCCCGGCCGCCGCAGTAAAACCAAAAAGCGATTTCACGGGGCCACCGTGAGGCGGCATGCGGCCGCCGGGAAAAATCGAAAAGAAAAGAAATATGAAAAAACAACCAACTCAAATCACCGGTCACCTTCCCCAGCTTGGGCTGGCGGTATGGTTGGCCACAGGCCTGGTGTCCCAGGCACAAACCCCGCTTGCCAGCGGTCATGCCGACGTTGGCATCGACTACGACGCAACGGGCAACGCGTGGAATCTTCACGTCCACGACGAGGAAACGAATGCCGAATATTCCCCTCCTTCAGACGCCCTGTTACTCGTGAAGAACACTGCCCACGCGTCGGTGACCCCGGAGCCGCAATGGAGTTTTCTGGGCCCGGCTGGGAGCAGCGTGTGGACGCTGCCCCAAGTGGAGAACCCGGACCTCCTATTCCTTGGCATCGGCGCCGAGGAAATCGTGGATGGCACATTCGTGGGCAACCAGTTCACGCTGGCGCTCAAAGGGGTGTCCGGGCCGGGCAATTTCACCGTGTACCAGACCGACCCGTTCGGCAATCCGGTCGTTTGGATGAACTCGGGCGACGGTATTTCGGGGGCAGACGCGCGGATCCTGCCGACTGGGGTCCACAGTCACGTGAACTGGACGTTCAGTGCGCCGGGTGACTACAGCGTGGTGTTCGAAGCCTCGGGCCTCAGTCTGCTCAATGGTGCGACCAGCAGTGGCAACGTGGGGTTTGCATTCCGGGTGGAAGCTGTGCCTGAGCCGGCGACGGGAGCCTTGGCCGGCGTAGGCGTGCTCGCGCTGTGCCTGGTCCGCCGCACGAAACGGAACTGACCAGGCGGAGGGGTGGGCGCGGCCGGCCGGCGGGTGCCGGCGACCGCGCTTCTCCGCAAAATGACGCATGAAAAAGAGTCTCTACCTCGTGTTCGGTTTGATTCTGAGTCTGGCGGCTCAGGCCCAGGTCACCTACCTCACCAATCAACATATGGATTTCCGGCTGCAGTACGATGCCAGCGCTACCGGGAGCAATCGGTTGGGCGTGATTCTGGGCTACGATCCGGGCCAGCGCGCGACGGGCGATCAGGTTTACATCGTCGGCAACACCAACGCCCAGGTGAGCATTCCGTTCAACCCGAACTTTGCGTTTCTTGGCGCGGCCGGCACGCCGACGTGGATTCTGCCGCAATCACAGAACACGTCGCTGCCCTATATTGGGCTTTCGGCGGAGGACATTGCCGACGGCGTGTTCACCGACCCGATGCAGTTGGAAGTCGTCTCGGTGGAAGGGCCGGGTAATTTCTTCGCCTGGTCCGTAAGCGGGGCAGGGCAACCGCCGACGGTGAAGATGATCGTCACGAACGGGGTGGTGGCACCAGGCTATAGCCATGCGAACGTGTTCACCGGCAGTCACGAGCACAACAACTGGGCGTTCAGCACCAACGGGCTCTACCGCATTACCCTTCGTGCCAACGGGGCGTATCTCGGTGACATCACGAACACCCTGGGGGGCGACGTGGCCTGGGCGTTTCAAATCTTGCCGCTGCGTCCGTGGGAGCAGTGGATTTCCACCAACTGGCTGCCCGCCACCGCCCGCAGCACGAATGGTCCGGCAGCTGATCCTGACGGCGACGGCATTCCGAATGCGCTTGAATATGCGCTCGGTCTGAATCCAAACGTCGCTTCAACCGTGGGGCTGCCGTCCATTTCGCTCGCGACGGACGCCGGGCAAGTGTACGGCGCGCTGACCTTCACGCGGGTGAAAGCCGCCACGGACATCGATTATCTGCCGGCGGTACGCACGGAACTTACCGGCGGCGCTTGGACCCTGCTGACCAACCTTGTCAGCATGACGGACCAAGGCGAAACGGAGACCGTAACCTTCCGGGACGCGGTGCCATTGTCGGCTACCACCCAACGCTTCTTCCAATTTCGCGCCAGGTTGAATTACCCATGAACACCATCCAAGAACGCCGCAGATTCACCGCCTGCCCGCCGGCGGCCACCGCAACTCCAGTCGATCGCGACCAGCGTCACGCCAGCCCGGCCGGCCACCGGCCGGATGTCATCACCATCAACCATCTGCGCATCGAGTACCGCTCGCGCGAACTCGGCAACCAGACCAAAGTGGCGGTCAACAACCTCTCGCTCGCGGTGCACGCCGGCGAAGTCTTCGGCTTCCTCGGACCGAACGGCGCAGGCAAAACCTCGACCATGAACGTGCTGCTCGGTTTCGTTCCGCCCACGGGCGGGACGGCGAACATCTTCGGGGTGAACGTGCAGCAAACCATCGCCCGCCAACGGCTCGGCTATCTGCCGGAGCTGACGTATTACTACAAATTCCTCACAGCGGAGGAATTGTTGCGCTTCTACGCGCGCATCTTCGGCCTCGAGAAAGCCGAGCGTGAGCGGCGCATTGATGCCGTGTTGAAACTCGTGGAGCTCGAACACGCCCGCAAACGGCTCATCAAGACCTACTCGAAAGGCATGCAGCAGCGCGTCGGCCTCGCCCAGGCTTTGATCAACAATCCCGACCTGCTCATTCTCGACGAACCCACCAGCGGGCTCGATCCACTGGGCCGCATGAAGGTGCGCAGCATCATCCAGCGCCTCAAGAACGAGGGCAAAACGGTGTTCTTCTCCTCGCACGAACTGGGCGAGGTGGAAACCGTGTGCGACCGCGTCGCCATCATGCATCAGGGTGAGCTACGCGTGCTGGGCCGGGTGGATGACCTCGCGCGCGAGCACCAATGCAACCTCGAACAGTTGTTCCTCAAAATCGTGGGCTTTCAACCCGAACCTCTCTGACCTATGAAAAACTCCCTCGCGGTCGCCAATGTCGTCCTGCTCGAAATGTATCGGCGCAAGGACTTTTACGTGCTGTTCTTCCTGACGGTGCTGATCACCGCCTTGATGGGCTCGGTGAATTTCTTCAACGACCCGAAGATCGTGCGTTACCTCAAGGAAATCTGCCTCGCGCTCATCTGGGTGTGCGGCCTGTTCATCGCCATCGCGACGACGGCGCGGCAGATTCCCGCCGAACGCGAAAGCCGCACCATTTTTCCGCTCATGGCCAAGCCCATCACGCGCGGCCAGGTGTTGTTCGGAAAATTCCTCGGCTGCTGGGGCGCAACGTGCCTGTCGCTTCTGGCGTTCTACTTTTTCTTCGGGCTCGTCGTTGCGTCGAAGGAGCACGCGTGGCCGCTGGGGAACTACTTCCAGGCCTGGTCGCTCCATTGCGTGATGTCCGCGGTGCTGGTGGGCCTGACGCTGATCGGTTCACTTGTGCTGAGTTCCGTCGCCGCCAACATAACCTTGAGCCTCGTGATCTCGGTGGGGATTCTGTTCATTGGCCGCCATCTGAACAAGGTCGCCGCGCAGATGAGTGAATTCACCGGCGCTTTGGTGAGTGGGTTTTACTACGCCATTCCGCATCTCGAGTTGTTCGACGTGCGCGATCTCATCGTCCACAACTGGCCGTTGATCGGCTGGAACATTTGGGGCCTCGCCGTGAGCTATGCTTTGCTTTACGCCGCGCTGTTGTTTCTGGGCGCCTGGCTGGTCTTCCGGAGGAAATCGTTCCAATGAAAACGAATCGCGCCTTTGGGCTGCTCGCGACGCTCCTGCTCGTGACGTGTGCGGGGCTGGCCGCGGCGCTCGACCGTTGGTTTCTGGGCTGGGTCGGGAATCGCGCCCAGAATTTCAGCCCGCTCAGGATCGCCATTGGGGACGGGCAGCGTATTTTTGCCGGCCATTTTTATCGCAAGGCCGACGTGTATTTCCATAGCGGCATGTATCCGAGCATCTTTGACAACAACGAGTCCTTCAAGACCGCGCACCTCGGCGAAGATGCCGGCGCGACCGGGAGCAAGAACACCGGGGACGAGGAGAATTATCTGGGCCGCCCGCGCGACCTCATTGACCGCTTTAGCCGGAATTTCTTTCCGTCGCGTCACACGCATCTCGGGGAAGGTGCTGTGGGGCATCAACATGGCCCGGATGGGCGGG
This sequence comes from uncultured Bifidobacterium sp., assembly GCA_964539515.1. Classification (GTDB taxonomy): domain Bacteria; phylum Verrucomicrobiota; class Verrucomicrobiia; order Limisphaerales; family JADLHS01; genus JADLHS01. The sequence continues at coordinate 12,241 of CAZIJO010000117.1, forward strand.
TGATCGAGCTGGGCGATGGCCAAAAGGGCGAGGTGCGGGAAATCTTGCCCTGGCTGAAACTGGCGCAGGAACTCGATCCCGAAGAGCCGTTGACCTACACCGTGACGGCCTATTGGTTGCGCCAACGGATGGGCAAAGCGCGGGAAGCGGAATGGTTGTTGCGGGAGGGCCTGAAGGTCCTGCCAAATCACCCGGCGTTGCAGTTCGAGCTGGGGCGGATTTACCTTGAGCACCACAAGGATGTTGCCCGCGCCCGCAACCTCTGGCAGAAGGCCGCCGAACGCTGGAAAACGCAGGAAGGCACGAAAGCCGAACCCGACACCTTTATTCTGGAACAAATCCTGACCCATCTGGCCAAGCTGGAAGAAGACGCGGGCAACTCACGCGTGGCGCTTCAGTATTGGGAGCAGGCAAGCGACATTGCTCCCGAACGTGCGGCCATCCAGCAACGCATCAAGGAACTCCAGGAAAAGCTGGCGGCGTCAACTTCCCCGCCATGAAAGTCACCGAAGCCCGGCTCGACTGGGCGCTCGATCTTTGCCGGCGCGCGCAGGTGCGGATGACACCCGTGCGCCAAGGCATTCTGGCCTTTCTTGCCGCCCAACACCTGCCGGTCAGTCTGGACACGATTGCGCGCGCCGATGGCGTTGGCGGCCATTGCGACGCGACGACGGTATATCGGACGCTCATGATGTTCACGGAGGCGGACCTCGTCCGTTTGGTGGGTTCATCGCGGAAGAAGAGCCATTTCTGGCTCAACGTGCCGGGCGGGAATAATCATTTCCTCATCTGCCGCGCCTGTGGCCGCACCGTCCCTTTGAACCTGCCACGGCCGATCGAAAATCAAATCTCCGGGGCTGCTGCCGCCAGCGGATTCTCCCCGGCGAAACAGGACTGTGAAGTTCACGGGGTTTGTCTCGCCTGCCAACAGGTCCGACAGCGCGAGCCTTTGCCGAGCAAGTTGACGGTCGGCCCCTGCGCGGCTGGTGGCGGATCCGCCTTGACCGGAAGCCAATGATCCGCGGGTGCGCTTCGTTGCGGAGTAGAAGGCCGGCGACATCCGCAAGGGCAGCCGCGCGTCGGCAGAATTGCCGCCCATGACCACCGTTCCCAGCAGGCGCTGAACCTCGCCATCGACGCCGACATTGACCTCGTCGGGATGAACCTCTCTGCCGCGTCACGGGGTCCAAGAAGCTCGCGCCCGGAGAAGGTTCAATGCCGATAGGTTGCTGGCTTGAGAGTCTCCCGCTCATTTTGGGTGTCTGACGGGCCGATGCGTCGATCCCGTGGCGCCTTTTTTCGGCCGCAAAACCAGGCGGATGGGAAGCCACCTGGATGCGCGCTTCCTGAAGCCAGAATCCGCCAGGTCCGTCGTGACTGGTTCCGGCTGGACGGAGACCGGGGTTCCCTCAATCATGGCCGTGGGCATGAATTCCACGATTGGGTTGCTGATCGCCTACTGTGCGTTGGTCTTGGTGGCCTCCCTGGCCGGGGGGTGGTTGCCGATGCTGGTGCGCCTGACGCATACCCGGCTGCAAACCGCCATCAGCTTCGTTGCTGGCTTGATGCTCGGTATGGCGCTGCTGCACTTGATTCCCCACGCCATCGAACAATCCCATTCCGTTGACCGCACGGTGGCCTGGGCGCTGGCGGGTTTTCTGGTAATGTTTTTCCTCCAACGATTCTTTCATTTTCATCATCACGACTTGCCGGAGGAGGATCCGGAAGATTGCTGCCACGACCATCCCGAGCCGCACCAGCACGATCATTCGCATACGCTGGCGGAAAAGTCCGCGCGGCAGCTTTCCTGGGTGGGCACGGCGTTTGGATTATCGCTGCACTCACTGCTCGACGGTCTGGCCCTGGCCGCCGCCGTCATGGCCGAGGCCAGCGGTCACCATGGGCTGGCGGGCTTGGGTACGGCGCTGGTGGTGATCCTGCACAAGCCGTTTGATGCCATGGCGATTTCCACGCTGATGACCGCGAGCGGCAAATCCCGGTCGTCCCGCCACTTGTTGAACGGCTTGTTTGCGCTGGCCACGCCGCTCGGGGCCATGCTATTCGGCTTCGGGGTGCACCAGCTGGCTGAGGTGCACGCGGCCTGGGTCGGGGTCGCCCTCGCATTTTGCGCCGGCAATTTCCTTTGCATCGCCTGCAGCGATCTGTTGCCGGAATTACAGTTCCACTCGCACGATCGCTTCAAGCTGTCCATCGCGCTGCTGGCGGGTTTGGCCGTGGCGATCACCATTGGCGGGCTGGAAACCACCGGTCACGAGAAACACGACCACGACCGGGTTGCTCCCCTGATTCACCAGACCCAGTAACTCCGCCGGGCGCGAGCGAACGACCTTGGTGCCGGCTAACCGTGAGAATTAAACCGGTTTAATCCGGAGCGCGACCGAAAAAAATGCAAAAAAGCCTTGTGAATTATTTCACAGCGAGGCACTCTGCGCGTCCTTTCGCTGCCCGGTCTGGCGGTATCAGCCCGCCCGTCGGCGCGACAAGGTTTCAGAATTTCAATGCGATTGCTTAGAATCATTTTAGCGTCAGTTTTGTTCGTTGCCCTCCCGGCTCTGCTGGTTGAGGCGGCGGAACAGGGAGCGCATGGGGCGGCGGCCGAACTGGAACATGCGGCCGGGGCGCTCGCCAAGGATGTGGAGCACGCCGCGGCGCACGCGGAACATAGCGAGGGCTTGCCGGCGGCGGCGCCGCATATTCAGGTGGGGCCGTTCAGCGTCACCAACTCCATGATCATGACCTGGATTGTTGCGGTGGGGATGATCATCTTCGCCCGGATCGCCACCCGAAACATCAAGCCGGTACCCGATGGGGCGCAAAATTTCTGGGAGTGGCTGGTCGAGAGTTTGTACGAGTTTCTGGAGGGCATCATCGGTCACGATTTGGTCAAAAAGACATTTTGGTTCTTTGCCACCATATTTATCTTCATCCTGTTTACCAACTGGGCGGGGCTTTTTCCCGGCGTCGGGACAATGGGCTGGGGAGTGCCGGACGCAAATGGCCATCTGGAGCATATCGCCCGACCATTGCTGCGCGGAGTGCAAGCGGACCTGAATATGACGCTGGCGATGGCGATGATCTTTTTTGTTTGTTGGACGATCTGGGCCCTGCAGGCGAACGGGTTTGGTGGATTCATCCTGCACCTGTTCGGTCCGAAAGGAGACACGACGGGTGCGTTGAAAGTTTTGATGATTCTGGTGTTCATCGTGGTGGGGCTCCTGGAGGTGGTATCGATTGTTTTCCGTCCGGTTTCATTGAGCTTCCGCCTCTACGGCAACATTTTTGCCGGAGAAAACATGCTCGAATCCATGGCGATCATGGGCGGCCCGGCGTTCGGCTGGCTGCTGGCGTTGCCGTTTTACGCCATGGAACTTTTGGTCGGGGTGGTCCAGGCGCTGGTGTTCATGCTGTTGACGGCGGTCTTCACGCTGCTGATTTGCACGCACGAGGAAGGCCACGAACACGCGCATCATTAAGCAATTTCGCCGGCTTGACCGTGTTCATTCGCGGGAGGCGGCGGGAACAACGAAAGGTAACAAAATGACTGGTAGTATTCACATCGGTCTCGCCTGTTTGGGCGCGGCTCTCGGCGTCGGTCTCATCGGCATGAAAGCTTCGGAAGCGGTCGGGCGCAATCCCGGCGCCGCCACGAAGATTCTGGTTCAGGCCATTCTGAGCACGGCCTTCGCCGAAGGTATCGTGTTCTTCGCCATTTTCCTGGCGAAGTGATGATTCCGGGCGTGGCGGCGCAAGCCGCCGCGCCTCCCTACCGACCACTGAATTATGGACCATCAAGTTTTCTTTGCAGCGGGCGACCTGCTCGAAATCGCCAGATCAACTGGCGAGCAGTTTGGTTTTCAGAAGCAGCTTTTCTTTTCGCAGGTCATCAGCTTTTGCATTGTGGCGTTCGCACTGCATCGTTTCGCCTATAAGCCGATCTTGAAGGTGCTCGAAGAGCGCCGGGAGCGAATCGCGGAGAGTCTCGCCAACGCCGAGAAGATCAAGGCGGAACTCGCCAACGCGCAGGTCAAGGCCCAGGAGATCCTGGCGCAGGCCGGTGCGCAGGGCAACAAGATGATCGAGGAAGCCCGGGTTTCGGCCGCGAAAGTCCTGGAAACCGAGTCGCAGAAAGCCATCGCCACGGCGAATGACATCATCGCCAAAGCCCGACAGGCGAGTGAGGCGGAACTGGCCCGCATGAAGGCCGAGTTGCGGAAAGAGGTCGGCCGCCTGGTGGTCAATACAACCGCAAAGGTCACGGGCAAAGTCCTCACGGCAGACGATCAGAGCCGCCTGGCGGAGGAAACGAACCGGCAACTCGCTGCCAACTAACCAGGTCGCGGAATGAAGATCACCAAACAAGCCCGGCGCGACGCGAAGCAGCTGTTCAACACCTGCAAGGTGAACGGCCTTCTGGACGAGGCGCGCGTGCGCCAGGTGGTCGGCGCGGTGGTCGCGCAGAAGCCGCGGGGTTACGTTGGGATTCTATCGCATTTTCATCGGCTCGTGAAACTCGATCTGGAGCGCCGCGCGGCGCGTGTGGAGAGCGCGGTGCCGGCGAGCGAGGCGTTGCAGCAGTCGGTCAAGGCCAATTTGGCGCGCCGCTATGGGCCGGGGCTGGACGTGAGTTTCGCCGTTAACCCCGCGTTGATTGGTGGTTTGCGGGTGAAGGTGGGGAGCGATGTGTTTGATGGCAGCGTCAAGGCGCGGTTGAGCGAATTGGAAGCAAGTTTTTGATCGGCAAACAGAATTGGAATTTTGATTTTGATATGAGCAATCTACTGCAAGAAATCGAGGCGCAGATCAGCGGCGTGAAGACGACGGTGAACCGGCAGAACGTCGGGATCGTTCGTGAATGTTCCGACGGCGTGGCGAAGATCGAAGGGCTGACCGACTGCATGGCCAACGAGATGTTGGACTTTGGCAACGGGGTCATTGGCCTCGCGCTCAATCTTGAAGAAACCGAAGTGGGCGCGATTATTCTCGGTGACTACCTTAGCGTCCACGAGGGCTCGGAAGTCAAAACTACGGGCAAATTGCTCTCCGTGCCGGTCGGCAAGGGTTTGCTTGGCCGCGTGGTCGATTGCCTGGGGCGTCCGGTGGATGGCAAAGGGCCCATAAGGGAAGACGCCTTCTACCCGGTGGAAAAAATCGCGCCGGGCATCGTCAAGCGCAAATCCGTCAGCCAGCCGGTGCAAACCGGCATCATGGCGATTGACGCGATGATTCCGATTGGCCGCGGGCAACGCGAACTCATCATCGGCGACCGGTCCACTGGCAAGACCACGATTGGGGTGGATACGATGATTAATCAGGCCCGCATCAACAAGGTCGGGCGGGCCTCGGGCGACAAGAATTTTCGCCCCGTCTATAACATTTACGTCGGGGTCGGGCAGAAACAGTCGAACATCGCGCGGGTCATCGCCGAGTTGGAAAAAGCCGGCGCGCTCGAAGACACGATTGTGGTGGCGGCGGCGGCATCTGATTCCGCGGCTAATCAATATCTTGCGCCATTCGCCGGCGCGGCCATGGGCGAATGGTTCATGGACAACGGCATGGACGCCCTGATCATCTACGACGATCTCTCGAAGCAAGCGGTGGCGTATCGACAAGTATCCCTCGTGTTGAAACGTCCCTCCGGTCGCGAGGCTTACCCTGGGGACGTGTTCTATCTCCACAGTCGCCTGCTGGAACGCTCGGCGCGGGTCGGGGAGAAGTATGGCAACGGCTCGCTCACCGCGCTGCCCTTCATCGAGACGCAGGCCGGCGACGTGTCCGCCTACATTCCCACCAACGTGATTTCGATCACGGACGGTCAGATTTATCTCGA
>CAZIJO010000118.1:0-17971 GCA_964539515.1 uncultured Bifidobacterium sp.
CCATCCGCGAAGCCGGCCGCACGCCAGTGCAACGGAACACGTTTTACGAACCGATCAAAGTCTGGGACGCCGCGCCGACGGCGGTTGAAGCTGAACCGCCGGCGAACAAATCGAAAGTGTTGGAAGACAATCTGGCGACGGCGTGAAGTCATGAAGACGCCGTTTGAAGGTCAAATCAAGTTAGCACCAAACGATTTGCCAGAATCGGTTAAGCAAGAATTTCTTGAGAACGAATCGCCTCGCTACATTTGGATGTCACTACCTGAACCTGTTAGACAAGCTGGTGTTGAGTTTTCATTTGCAGCAATACCAGTCAAGCTAACGCCAGAACTCTTGTTCGAGCAGGCTGGCCGCGGAGTTCTCTGCGAGACTGAAGCCGAGGCAAAAGAGAGCATGGAACTTCTATCTCAAAGAGCGAGAAAGCCAATCGTGCTAATTCAAAGCGCTGGCTTCGGCATTGTCGGAGAAATTACGAACTGTCGGCACTTCACCACGGAGTTATCAGTTCGCTACCGGACTGGAAAAGACGGCAATAAACATTGGTGGGTGCTGGAACGAGACATTGACAAGGCTACAGGAGAAGTAACTGTGCTGCGACGGAAGGATGCCGTGGATGAAGCGGAAGCCAAGCGCATTGCCGACCAATGGCATCAAGAAACCAAGCAGGAAAGGAAAAACTATTTCGACTCCGTTGCAAAGTCCCACACGCCACCTCCGCCAGCGCGCTGCAAGCCCTTGACGCAAATTGATCTCAAGGACGATTTGCCAGCAGCAAAATGGACGGCGCTGAAGCGTCAATGGCCACACTCGTTTGAAATCTTTGAAAGACGCAAGACTGATCTTGGTGCAAAGACTTCTGACCAAGAGTGTCAGGACGCGTATCTCCTAGATTTAGTCGAACAAGGCTACGACCCGAAGTCGAAAACCATTCGCGGTGATTTGAAGCTAGCTGAAGCACTGACCAAGGCGGCAAAGAAGTATGCGAAAGGTGGTAAGAAGAAGCATACAGACTTGGCCATTTACTTGATTGCGTTCAATTGGGAGCTGGGTTGGTGCTATTTGTCCGATATCGAAATGGCCGCAAAGCTGGAGGAGAAGCTCAAAATCAAATTCACCGCTGAACAGGTTAAGAAATACCGTTTGCGTGAGCTTGGCTTAGTTGCAAAACATCTTCCCGGACCGTCACCCAATTTTCCTTAGTAGTTTCGGGACAAATACGTTTCTTACTTGTCCCATATAGGTGTGAGTTGACTTCGTGTCCTTCAGAGTATGGGCATGAACAGCGAATCGGATGCGCGTGACTTTAAGAAAGCCTCACGCCGTGCTCGTAAACTGCGGTTAGCCAAAAGACGTGCGGCTATGTCAGAGACTAGCCGCCCCCCTTCGAATCCCGACGGGATTCCATCATTCAGCCCAAGGTTGCGGGGAACGAGCTACCTTGGGTCAATCGTCCAAAACATTTTCAACCCTAACGCGGGTTGCATCGTCGTTCCCACAAAATGACTCAACCCGTTCCGGGTAGATACCATTTGAATTCGTCCACCCAGCGTAGCCCTCCTGCGTCGGGCAACACTGGGCTGAGTGACCCAACCACTTCAGCGGTTTGTGGATGTGATTGCAAAGACTTCGAAATCGCTTTGGCGACAAACGGGAGCGGCAATTTCTACCGAACAGGTTATGCAAGGAGCAATCCGGGGTTTGACATTACGCGATAACGCGATAATTGCGTACTCAGTGGTCCGCGCCGCAGGGCAACGCCGCCTGCGCCAGCTTCAGGCTCAAGCCCACCCAATAGGTCGTGATACGATCGAAGTTGTCGAGGTAGATGCGGCTCATGGCGATGGTGCACCACGCGTGTAGCGTCGGGCATCCTGCCTGACGTAGAGGGCGCCATCCTGCCGCCCGGAAAAAACGCACGAGTTTTCCATGCCTCACAAAAGTTCCAGGCGATTTGGTCCTGTGTGAGGTTTCTTCCGCCGGGCTGAAAGCCACCGCTCTACGGCAGGCAGGATGCCCGCCGCCACCGCCGTTGTTCTCCGGCTGATAAGGCAGCGGTAAGGAGCGGCGACGCTTTTGGGAAAATGCTCGAAGCTTCGGCGAATCATCCCAATGCGAACCGTCTGGGTGGCTTGATGAAACTCAATCTGTGTTCTGCCAACCGCAACGCGGTTGCAGCCTTCAGCCCAGCGTTGCCACGACAACGGAGTGGCTACGCTGGGTAACCCAATCCAAACGACAACAACCCTGACGGGGTTGTGTCAAATCCCGGCGCGATGAGGATGCAACCCCTTCAGGGTTGTGGAATTGGTGGGGACGATTTCCCAGGGTAGCCCGCTGCGCGGTCAACCCCGGGCTGAGTGACGGAATCCCTTTGGGATTCTTTGCGGCTCACGGCGATGGTGCGCAACGCGTGTAGCGTCGGGCATCTTGCCTGACTTAGAGGGCGCGCATCCTGCCGCCCGGAATAGACGCACAAACTTTCTGCGGCTCAGGAAAACTTCCAAGCTGCCGGGTTGGGCGTGTGGCCGCTTCCGCCGGGCTGGAAGCCACGGCTCTACGGCAGGCAGGATGCCCGCCGCCACCGCCGTTGTTCTCCGCCTGATACGTCAGCGGCACGAAGCGGTGAGCGGTACGAAGCGGCGATTCTTTTGGAAAAAATCCTTGAACCTCCGGCAAATCATCTCAATGCGAACCGCCTCGGCGACGTGATGAAATGAACCCGTGTTCGCCATCAGTCCTTCTCCGCACGGGATGGGGAGAAGGTGGCGCAGCCGGATGAGGTGAACCGCGAAATAGACCAACCACGCGAACGAAAGCGCCGTAGGCGTGGCATCCTTGCAGAATCGCAACCGGAAGAAATCCAAAGCTCCGTCAGGAGCGACATATTCCGCCCCTACGGGGCTTGGGCATTTGTCGCGGCCAGTTCTACAAAGATGTCGCCCCTGACGGGGCTGGAGTTGGCGTACGGGAAACCGCGCTATTCGATGCTACAAGAACAAATCCAACATGCATCGTACGTTAATATCTAATCTTTAGACGGTTAAGACTAAAAAGCCTGGCATTCCTCAACTGCCAAAATTTTTGTTTGCACTACAACTAGATTGCATTATGATATCACTAAGATAGCTCAGCGGAATGAGCCGTTGACGCAGCAAATGAATAAAACTGTCATGAAAACTACGATTCAAAACTCGAACCAGGAAAGGGCCGTCTCCGTGAAGAACGGCTGGGTGATGCTGCCGCTAAACATCATTCTCATCCTCGGTGGCGTGGCGTTGCTCATCACCTCGATCGCGATGGGGGCAAGACAGCACGCCCCGCCCCTCTGGGGTCTCTTCATCCCGGCGATCCTGATAATGATTCTCGGTTTTATCATGATCTCCGGGTTTTTTGCGCTGCAACCAAACGAAGCGCGCGTCCTGGTTCTGTTCGGCGAATACCGTGGCACAGTGCGCGAAAGTGGATTCCATTGGGGAAATCCTTTCTACACCAACGGACCATCATCGCTAAGGGCCATCACGGAGGCGAGCAAATCCGGCGACAAACAGGCGGTGGCCAACGCCATGAAGAAGCATCACACCCGCAACAAGATCTCCCTGCGCGCACGAAATCTGAACGGCGAGAAACTCAAGGTGAACGACAAACGCGGTAATCCGATCGAGATCGGTGCGGTGGTGGTCTGGCGCGTGCGGGACACGGCCCAAGCCATGTTCGACGTGGATGACTACGAGAACTATGTTTCCATCCAGAGTGAATCCGCCCTCCGCCATCTGGCCAACGCTTATGCCTACGACAATGGGGAGGAGAACGAAACCACTTTGCGCAGCGGGGTGGAAGAGGTTTCGCTCGCGCTCAAGCAGGAGCTGGAGGAGCGATTGAGCAAGGCGGGGGTGGCGGTTGAGGAAGCGCGCCTGACCCACCTGGCTTATGCACCGGAAATCGCACAGGCAATGTTGCGCCGCCAGCAGGCGGAAGCGGTGATCGCTGCGCGGCAGAAAATCGTGCATGGCGCCGTCAGCATGGTGGAAATGGCCCTGCGAGACCTCGCCGAGAAGAAAGTGCTGGTCCTGGACGATGAGCGCAAAGCCTCGATGGTCAGCAACCTGATGGTAGTGTTGTGCGGCGAGTCCGAAGTGCATCCGGTGGTCAACACCGGCACGCTCTACGCCTGATCGCTCATGGCGGAACGCAAAAGCTTCTTGCTGCGGATGGATCCTGCGCTCTGGAATGATCTCGAATCCTGGGCGCAGGATGATCTCCGTAGCGTAAACGGTCAGATCGAGTTTCTGCTGCGGCAGGCCGTCTTGCGCCGCAAAGGGCCGGCGGCGGTGAATCCTGCCCCCAACGCTCCGGATTTGACGTCGAATCCCGCCGGGCCCGGTACCTGAAGCCGTCTGGGATTCCTGATTGCCGGTTCAGATCTGCCTTTTTGCTTGGCCCACGGGGAGGTCGGATTACCTTCATTACATGCCAACCGCGTTTTTCCATCTACGCTTCCTGGCCGCGGCCGCCCTGATGATTGCCAGTCTGCCGGCAAGGTCCGCGCCCGCGACCTTGGTGCGGCCAAACATTCTCGTGATTGTGACGGACGACCAGCGCTGGGACGCGCTGGGTTGTCTTGGTCATCCGCTGCTCAAGACGCCGAATCTCGACCGGCTGGCCGCGGAGGGTGCACGGTTTGCGAACGCGTTCGTGACGACATCGCTCTGTTCGCCCAGCCGCGCGACGATGTTGAGCGGACTTTATGCGCATCGGCATGGTGTGCTGAACAATTTCACCGAGTACCCGGACACCCTGCCGAGTTACCCGAAACGATTGCGCGCGGCGGGATACGAGACGGCTTACTTTGGAAAGTGGCATATGGGCGAAACCAACGACCTGCCTCGCTCGGGCTTCGATTTTTGGATGAGTCATCGGGGGCAGGGCCGGTACTTCGACAACGAGTGGAACATCAATGGCCGCCGCGAATTCATCAAAGGCTACTACACGACCGTCATCACCGAACACGCGGAGAACTGGTTGCGGCAGAAACATCAAAAGCCATTCGTGATGGTCCTCGGTCAGAAAGCGCCGCACGGCGGGCCCATTGAGCCCGAGCCGAAATACGCGTCCACCTTCGCCACCTCCGCCATTGCGAAACCCGCGAATTACGACGCCTGGCGCGAGGGCAAGCCCGCCTGGCTGGCGGAAAGCTTCCCCACCTGGCATGGCGCCGGCGGGCCGTTGTACAATTACCATGACTACGACAAGTTCGTCCGTGCCTACCTCGGCACGCTGCTCTCGGTGGACGACAGCGTGGGCCGGCTTTACGCGGCGCTCGAAGAAACCGGCCAGTTGAACCGCACGGTGATTGTATTTACCTCCGACAATGGCTTCGCGCTTGGCGAACACGGCCGGGTGGACAAACGCACCATGTATGAGGAAAGCATCCGCGTGCCGCTGATTGTCCGCTACCCGCCGCTGATTCCGAAGCGGACGGTGATCAACGAAATGGTGCTCAACCTGGATTTGGCGCCGAGTGTGATCGACCTGGCCGGGGGCCAGCCGCTGACAGGGATTGACGGCCAATCCTGGAAGCCGTTGCTGACCGGCAACTCCAGCGGCTGGCGCAAATCCTGGCTCTATTTCTACAACTACGAAAAGGAATTCCCTTACACGCCCAACGTTCGCGGGGTGCGCACCGCCGGCTGGAAATACATCTACTATCCGAGCGGCGACGGCACTCCCAGCCGCTCGACGGCCGAACTTTACAACCTCACCGCCGATCCGCTGGAGACGCGTAATCTCATCGACGACCCGGCCGCGGCGAAGCGACTGACGGAGTTGAAGGAGGAATCGGCGCGATTGATGGCCCGACACAAAGCCGTGCCGGACCGTATGCCGCCGGATGGCGGTATCATCAACGTGCTCCCGAAGTTTTGAGGCGGCGCGGGCTCAAGCGTTGCCCCGTTGGCGCAGGATCAGTTCGCGCAAGCCTTTCGGGTCCGGGATACCTTCGATTTTCTCCGAAGCTTCGGTGGTCGCCGCTGTCGAAATGGTGATGTCGCCGATGTTGACCATCCGGGCCAGGAGGCTTTGGTCGATGTCAATCGAGCGGATGTCGCGTGGCAAATAATCCTGATAACATTTTGAAAAGACACCGCGCTCGATGGTGATCCGGCCGGAAAAAACCCGGAGCACCAGGGAAGCCCGCCGATACCATGCGATCACCGGGGGCACGATCAGGAAAAAGAAGACCAGGTGCCAGAAGAATTGCCACCACGACGGCCGCACTTCCGCCAGCAACTCGCTGGAGCCCGCCGCCGAGGCCCCGGCCGCCGCGGGGGCGACCTTTTCCGCGACGGGATACCCGCAGGCCGGGCACGCCTTGGCCGCGGTGGACACCGGTTTGCCACACTCGGGACAATCGATCAGCGCCATAACGGTAGGAAAGTCACCGAAAGGCCCCCGCAAAGCAATCTGGATTCGGCGCATGTGCGAGTGATTTCTTCGTATCCAATGGAGTGCCTTCGTGGTTAACTCTGGCGCGATGGAAGTCATCATACAACCGAATCAGGAGGCGGCCGCCGCCCTCGTCGCGCGCATCGTGGCGCACGATCTCCGCGCCAATCCGCATCTCGTTCTCGGCCTGGCCACCGGCAGCACGATGGAGTGCGTGTACCGTCACCTGGTGCGCCTGCACCAGACGGAGCAGCTGGATTTTTCCCTGTGCAGCACCTTCAATCTCGACGAATACGTCGGGCTGTTCCCCAGCGACCCGAACTCGTATCGCCACTACATGGATCGCCATTTGTTCCGGCATGTAAACGTGGACCCGCGGAACACGCACCTGCCCAATGGCCTGGCCGATGACCTGGACGCCGAGTGCCGGCATTACGAGGCGCTTATCCAGCGTTTTGGGGGGATCGATCTGCAGCTGCTGGGCATTGGGAAGGCCGGCCATATCGGTTTCAACGAGCCGCTGTCCGCCTTGCGCTCCCGTACCCGGGTGAAAGCCCTCACCCCCACCACCATCAAACAGAACGCGCCCCTGTTCGGTGGCGAAGACAAAATGCCGCGCCGCGCCATCACCATGGGGGTGGGCACGATTATCGAAGCGCGCCGTTGTGTTTTGCTCGCCACGGGCTCCAGCAAAGCGGACGTGATCGCGCGGGCGGTCGAGGGTCCGATCACCAGCATGGTCACCGCCAGCGCGCTGCAGCTGCATGCCCGTTGCACGGTGATTGTGGATGAGGCCGCCGGCGCGCAGTTGCAGGAGCAGGAGTATTACCGGTGGATTTTCGAAAACGAGCCGGAATGGGAGGGCTACCGGTGACCCTGCGCGGTTGGTGGTTGTCCTATGAGTTGGGTTGTCCCACCCAGGCGGCCGTCGGCGGCGGGGTAATTCTCTGTGTCGGGGCTTGCTTTCTCCGGCCGGTCGTTGATACTGGTACCACTGCCACCAAGTAATACCGTTGCCCCCGCCGCTCTCGGCCGGGCAGCGAAAGGCCTGATATGAAAAAGTCATTAATGGAGCGCCAGGGCCGCCGGGTTGGAAGCACCAACAAGCGAGCCCGACCAGTCGCATTCACGCTGATCGAGTTGCTCGTCGTCATAGCCATTATTGCGATCTTGGCGGCCATGCTCCTGCCCGCCCTGAGCAAAGCCAAGGCCTCGGCCATCCGGACGCAGTGCAGCAATAACCTCAAGCAGTGGGGTCTGGCGGTGCAAATGTATGCCGGCGACAATGCCGATTACTTCCCCGACAATTCCAAGGGGGCGGACTTGAGCTGGATGTCGCCCGACCTGAACGAATTCTACCGGAAGTACCTATACCCTAACCGCCGCGGAACGACGACGAATCTGCGTACGCAAAACGATGTGCTTTATTGCCCAACGGACGAATGGCATCGGCTGGCGGAAGCGGGGATGATAGGTTCCGACAACGTTGCGCAGTTGATCGGATACTTTTATCTGCCCGGACGGATTAGCAACGGCTGGAACTACAATTCCGCCGGCCTGGCCGAATGGCATTTTCGCAAGAAACTTGGTGGAAAGTATCGCCAGGCACCCATCATGAGCGACCGTTTGCAAGGCCTCGGCACCTGGAGTGCAAGCGCCAACAAGGGCAGCCTCAGGTGGGCCACGGATTATAACGGGAAAAACGTGATGACCGCCAGCCATCGCACTTCCGGAGGGGTGCCCACCGGCGGGCAGTTCCTGTTCGAGGACGGTCACATCGACTGGCGCAATTTCAATCTGAGCAATGCGCGCGGCACGATTGATGTCGGTTCGCAGACCGGGGATTGGGTCCTGTTCTACAAGCCGGCGAACATCTCCACAAATCTGTAAGCCGCCGCGGTCGGCAGCGCGGCCCGACCGGGGTGCTTGCATCACGGGCGACGCCCGCCCGCTTGGTTTCACCCCTGCTTTAAGTGAACCGTCTGCGTTGGGAACGCGAACTCGATCCGTTCCGCCGTGAACCGTTCCTTGATCTTCAAGTTCAGTTCGTGCATGCCCGCAAGGTACTCCTTCATGTCCCGGCCCTGCCACACGTGCACGACAAAAATGTTCAACGCGGAGTCCGCAAACCGGTTGAAACTGATGACCAGATCGTTGGTCTTGGGATGGGCACGGTAAACTTCCTCCAGAATCGCCGCCGCACGTTTCACCTGCTCGGTTGACGTATCGTAGGTGAGGCCAAGGTTCATTTCCGAGCGGATGACCGAGCGCTCCGTGATATTGGTGATGATGGCATTCCCCATCGTCTTGTTTGGAATCGCGATCATGTAGCCGTCAATGTGGCGGACGCGCGTGCTCCGCAGGCCGATCGTTTCAACCGTTCCGTCCGCGCTATCGACCTTGATGCGGTCGCCAATCTGGAACGGTTTGTCGAGGAAGATGGAGACGGCCCCGAAGAGATTGGCCACCGTGTCCTGGGCGGCCAGACCGAGCGCCAGTCCGCCGATGGACAAACCCGCGAGCACACTCGTGATCTTGATGCCGAGATTGTCCGCGGTGAGCATCACGGCGGCGATGATTAATCCGGTTTTGGCCACTTTGCGGATTACCGGGAAAAGGTGTTCCATGAAGAGCTGATCTTCCGCGCCGGCCTGCCGGTCGCGCCAGACGCCGAGCACCAGATCCAGCACCTTCAGGGCAACATACGTGATGGACGCTGCCACGATGAGGACCAGCCCCTTGGAGAGCAGAACCTGCGCGCGCGGCGGCCAGTCGAACACCCCCAGCCCGATGTGCAGAAAGATCACAAACGCCACCACCTTCACCGGTCCCCGCAACAATTCGAGCAACAAGTCGTCGTAGCGGGTCGCGGTGTTCTTGGCCCAACGTTTGAGCCACACCCCGACGATCGCATCCACCAGCTTGGCCACATAAAATGCCAGCACAATGTAGATGAGCGAGGCAAGGTACTTCCAGAGCGGCTGGCCGATGAAAGTTGTCTCGCGCAGGAAGGCCACCTTGGAAAGTTCGGTCGTCACCAAGTTAACGCCGCCGGCCTCGGTCACGGGAGAGGACGACGGTGGAGGGTTGGTGGCCACGGTGTCCTGGCCGTTGGCCCAGATGGCCCAGAACGCCGCCAGAAACAACCCGGCCAAGCCGATTCGATACCACCACTCAAAATGTCGTCGCATAGCGCGGGAAAGTAGAGCAGGGAACGCCCGGGCGTGACAAGTCCGGCATTGGCACGCGGCTATCCGCCGGCGACGATCTTCACGATTTCGAGCCGGTCCCCGGCCTGAATCTGACGTTGGGGAAATTCGGACGGCGCGACCGCGGCGCCATTGTGTTCCACCACCACGCTGCGCGGCAACAGACCCTGCGCCACGAGAAATTCTTGCAGCGTGCAAGGCAGTTTCGTCGGGATGGATTTGCCGTTGGCGGTGACGGTTGGCGAGGTCATGCCGGGATTGAGATTCGGAAAAGCAGTTTCCGGCTCGCGGCCGTTTGTTCCAATCGGAGGGCCGGAGCCACCTTCGTGGCGTTCGTCCAAGGAAAACACCTCGTCATGACCCAAGCATGCGCTCCATGAAATACATTGGCAAGCCGCCACGAATCGTCACCCCTGGACAACATCAGGTCTCCCTGATCGCTGGAGAAACCGCCACGCAGGCGGGGGCTGAATTCAGCGAGCCCTTCGTCGACCGGTTTTTTGCGCGGGCCAGGTCGGAAAGGTCAGTGCATCGGTTGCTTCGATCGCGATGGTTTTTCCCACCGGCTGTCATTCGCTTCTGCCGGCGATTAACCCGATCGTCTGCCGGGCTGAGCCTCGGGTTGGCGGCAGCCGGTGATTTCGCCCCAAAATTATCCCGCAATTTCGATTGACGGTTTTTAATGCCGGGGCGTAGGTTTGGCATTGGAGACGGAGGCGGCTGCCGGTTCTACGGCAGTTGTTTACGGCAACTGCACTCGCCCCCCGGGAATTCACGCAACCCCCAACGATTGTGGTGCTGGTATGATCGGCAGTCCGGCTCAGGTTTTTCCGTCCACCCACTGGAGTGTGGTGCTCACGGCGCATGCCGACAATCCCGTCCATGCCCGCCAGGCGCTCGAAAGCCTGTGCCACGTTTATTGGTATCCCCTTTACGCCTTCCTGCGCCGCCGTGGCCATCAACCTGCCGATGCCGAGGATCTCGTGCAGGGGTTCATCGCCCATCTGCTCGATCATCAGTTTTTTGAGGTGGCGGATCCCGCCAAGGGGCGCTTCCGATCCTACTTGCTTGCCTCCCTCAACCATTTTCTGGCGGACGCCGCGGATTGGGCCGGGCGACTGAAGCGCGGCGATGGCAGGCCGCCGCTTTCCTTGGATGCCGTGCTGGCGGAGTGCCGTTACTCGCAGGAGCCTACGGATCCTAGCAACCCGGAGCAACTCTACGAGCGCCGCTGGGCGCTCACGCTGTTGGATACCGTCCTGCACCGGTTGGAGACGGAGGCGGCCGAGAGTGGACGGGCCAGTCTTTTCCAACAGATCAAAGGCGTGTTGCTCGGCGACCGCAGTGGCGTGCGTTACGCCGAACTCGCCCCGCAACTGGGTTTGAGCGAAGCGGCCCTCACCATGACGGTTCACCGCCTCCGTCGGCGTTATCGTGAGTTGGTCCGCGCGGAGATCGCGAACACCGTCAGCCGTCCATTCGAGATCGACGAAGAAATGCGGCACCTGTTTCAAGTGTTGAACGGGTGAGAAGAAACAATTTGAAACCACGAAAGACACCAAGCACCCGAAAACCACAGGCCAGCGGTAGGGCGCGTATCAGGGCCCTGAACCTTGGCGTAGCGGCGCGTCGGCCGACCGCCGCCATCCGCAGGGCCGGAACGTTTGCGGCGCTCTGCCGAGACGCCGCTACGGGGGCGCGGTTCATGGGGAGATAAACCGACGCGGGCCTGTTAGCTTTCGCCACGGATGCCGTAGTAACAGTTGAGGGATCATGATGTGAACGATGTCCGCTCCAGTCCGCCGTCCGAGCTGCGCTGCCCCGCTTGCGGCGCCCTGCTCCCGGCGGATGCCCCGTCGGGTCTGTGCCCAAAGTGTCTGATGCGCGCGGCCCTCGGGGAGGGCGAGTTGGCCGGCCCCGCCGACCTTGCCAACTCCGTGCCGTTGGGCGCGTTTGGAGATTACGACCTCCTCGAAGAACTCGGCCACGGCGGCATGGGGGTCGTGTACCAAGCCCGCCAGCGTAGCCTGCAGCGGGTGGTCGCCCTCAAGATGCTGCTCGGCGGCCAGTTCGCCGGCAAGGTCGCCCTCGGCCGGTTCCGCGCCGAGGCCGAACTCGCGGCGCAACTTCAGCACCCCAACATCGTGGCCATCCACGAGATCGGCGAACAGGATGGCCTGCCGTACTTCACGATGGATTTTGTTGCGGGCCGTAACTTGGTGGACCTGGTGCGCGACCATCCATTGTCCGCCCCGGCCGCGGCCACCTACGTGCAGATCATCGCCCGGGCCATTCATTACGCCCACGAACAAGGCGTGCTCCATCGCGACCTGAAACCGTCGAACATCCTCATCGACGCGTTCGACCAGCCGCGCATCACCGACTTTGGCCTGGCCAAGCGCCTCACCGGTTCGACCTCGGACCTCACCGTTTCGGGCCAGGCCCTGGGCTCGCCCAACTTCATGCCGCCGGAGCAGGCCGCCGGCAAACACAAGACCAGCGGGCCGACCAACGACATCTACGGCCTGGGGGCGATCCTCTATTACCTGATCACGGGGCGTCCGCCGTTCGTGGCGGAGAACGCGAGCGCCACCGTGCGCCAGGTGCTGGAGAACGAACCGGTGTCGCCCCGCGTCCTCAATCCAAGCGTCCCGCGCGATCTCGAAACGCTCTGCCTGAAATGTCTCCAGAAGGAACCGACGCAACGCTACGCCTCGGCGCAGGCGGTGGCCGATGAACTGGGGCGCTTCCTGCGCGGCGAACCGATCCGGGCCCGGCGTGTGGGTATCGCCGCGCATCTCTGGCGTTGGTGTTGCCGCAAACCGCAGGTTGCCGGCCTCCTGTTGGCTGTGTTCGTGTTGGGCTTGACCGGTTTTTTGTCCGTCCTGACCCAGTGGCAGCGGGCCGAGCGGCTGGTGATCCAGGAGGCGCGTCAGCGCACGCTTGCGGAAAAGAACGTCCAGCAACTCCGGCTGCATCAGGCGACCGAGTATCTTGCCAACGGACGTGCCGCCGAAGGGGTGGCGCTGCTGGCTTCCCAGTTGCGCCTCTCGCCGGGCAATCGTGCCCTGGCCGAATGGGTGGCCACCGAGTTGACCTACCGGAATTTCCCGCTCCCCCTCGCGCCGGCCATGGGTCACGAAAAGGAATGCACCTCGGCCGAGTTCAGCCCGGATGGCCAGTTCATTCACTCGGTCGCCCGAGATAATGCCGCGCGGGTGTGGGTTGCGGCGACCGGCCAGCCAAGCTCGGCGCCCATGCGCCACGATCCCTCCGTCGTGACCGGCGATCTCGTTTCCACCAGCAGCAAACCGCTCACCGCCTGTTTCAGTCGGGACGGGAAACTTGTCGCAACCGCTTCGGTGGACGGGACCGCCCGGATTTGGGAGGCACACACGGGGACGCCGAGGACGCCACCGCTGTCCCATCCCGATTGGGTGAGTTCGGCCCGCTTCAGCCCCGACGGTCGCCTGGTCGCGACGGCCTGTCGGGATGGCGTCATCCGCCTGTGGGATGTAGCGCAAGGCACGTTGACCGGTCCGGTCTTCCGCCATGCCAAATGGGTGAACACCGTCGAGTTTAGCCCTGACGGCGAACGATTGCTCACCGCGGCCGACGACGGCGTGGCCCAAGTGTGGGAAACCAGGACGGGTGCGGCGGTCGGGAAACCATTGCAGCATGCCAAGGTTGTCAAGATGGCCGCGTTTTCGAGTGACGGTCAAAAGGTCGTGACCGCCTCGGAAGATGGCACGGCCAGAATCTGGCAGGCCGCCACCGGAGATCCGATCGGCGATCCGCTCACGCACAGTGGCCGCATAAATTTCGCAACCTTCAGCCCCGACGGGCGCTGGATTGCCACGGCGTCCGCCGATCGGACCGCCCGCTTGTGGGATGCGTCCACCGGGTCACCGGCGAGCGACGCGTTGCGGCACAGTGGCGACGTACGGTGGGTGGAATTCAGCCCGGAAGGACAACGGCTGGTCACCGCTTCCGAAGATCGAACGGCGCGGGTCTGGTCGGTCGCCACCGGCGAACCCGTGCTCGAGCCCATCCACCACCGCGGCACGGTATGGACGGCCCGGTTCAGTCCCGAAGGCCGACGGTTGGTGACGGCCTCAGCCGACGGCACCGCCCAGATTTGGGATGCACTTCCTGGCGCCATTGCGGAGATGACTCTGCCGACAATGAGCCGGGGACTGAAGACCTGGTGGAGCCCGGACGGTGGGCGGCTCCTGACCGTGACGCGCTCGGCCAGAATTTGGAATGCTCGCACGGGGTATTCTCTCGCGCCTGGTTTCCCCGAGGCGGACGCGCGTGATGCCCGATTCAGCCCCAGCGGAAAACTCGTCGCGGTTGCCAGCGGATCCGGCAACGCCCGGGTCTGGGACAGCCATACCTTCCAAGCGGTCAGTCCCCTGATGCGGCATACCGGTGCCGTGAACAGCATCGAATTCAACCCCGACGAATCCCGTGTGGTGACCGCTTCCGACGACGGCACGGCTCGCCTTTGGGACGCGCGGCACGGCCGCTTGCTGGTGCCGCCGCTTCGCCATCCGGCAGCGGTGCGACACGCCACCTTCTCGCCGGATGGTCGGTCATTGGCGACGGCGGGTGACGACCCGGAGGCACGCCTTTGGGATGCGGCCACGGGCCGTCTGCTCCTCCCTCCCCTGCGCCATTCGGCTGAGGTCCGGGTCGTTCGTTTCAATCCGAATGGCCTTCGTTTGCTCACCGTGTCGGCGGATTCGGCGGTACACGTTTGGAACGTGGCGAACGGACGACGGTGCGGTCCGGCCCTCCAGCATGAAGGCCCCGTCAGGCAGGCCATCTTTGCGCCCGACTCGCGGCACGTGCTCACGGCTTCCCAGGACTGGACCGTTCGCATCTGGGATCCGGATTCAGGAAAGCTGGCCACGCCACCGCTGCACCATGAAGGGGTGGTGACCGCGCTCGACTTGCGGGCGGACGGTCGGAGCCTTGTGACGGCCACGCGCGGCGGGCGGTTGGAACTCTGGCATGATTACCGCGAATATGCTTTCAGCAGCTCATTGCCGATTGCAGTGAGCCTGGTCGATGTGGTGTACAGTCCGGACGGCTTTTCGCTGGCGACCGCCGGGAGCGAGCAAGTCGCGCGGGTGTTCCGGCTCCCGCAACTCGGTGATTCCGTGCCCGAATGGTTCGCCCCCCTGGCCGAAGCCATGGTGGGCCGGGTGGTGTCATCCGAAGGGGAATTGGGTTTCGTCAAGCCCGAAGCTCTGTTCGAACTCCGAGGTCACGTTAATGCGCTCTCCCCGGCCGACCGCACGCACCATCTGGCTCAATGGTGGTTGGCCGACAAGGTTACCCGCCCCGTAGCTCCGGTGGATGGCTTGGATCTGGAGAGCCATATCTCAAGGCTCATCCTCGCGACCGGTCCGGCCGGCTCATTTTACCTGGGCAAACTGCGGCGGGCGATGTGCCGGGCACCGCATCACGGGGGCCTGCACGCTTACTATGCCCGCACGCTCCTGGAAACCGGTGCCGCATCCGCTCCCCCGGTTCTTCAAGAGGCGGAATGGCACAGTGCGCGAGCAATCCGGCTTTCCCCGAATAATTTTGGCGTCTGGCTGACGCAGGCGGCTTTGAGCGAACGCGCGGGTAAAACCAACGACGCAATTTCGGCCACGGAGAAAGCCGCGGAGCTCAGCGGTGGGCAGCCCGACGTCCTGCTGGCTGCCGCGACCCTGCAGGAGCGCGCGGGTCATCCGGCAGCCGCCGATGACAACTACCGCCGGGCGGTTGCCGCCGCGTTTGCGAGGAAGGTGTGGGACGATGGAAACCGCCGCGGCATCATCCGTCAACACGCGGAATTCCTCGCCCGACAAGGCCGTCTGGCCGAGGCCCACGTGGAGCACCTGCGCTCTTTGGGCGTGCCGCCGCGTGCTCCCGACACCCCGGAACGATTGGTCAATCTTGACGCGTTTTACAATCGCGGCCTCAACGACGGTCTGGACCGGCCGGATGGCGGGTGGCTGAATCTGGCGGCTCTCCCCAAAGGTCGCCAGACTTTGGGTGATGTGGAGTTCGATATTCGCGGGATCGTGCAATTGGACCTGGCATGGCAACCAGACGTTTCCGCGCCCTTGAATGCTCCCTCCCGTCGCGCGGATGCAGTCCCAATCAGGCGCATCTGCCGCCGGCTTCATTTTCTCCACGCTGCCGGGGGCGAGGCCGCCGCGGGCACGGTCGTGGCGGCCTATAAGGTGCATCTGCCGGCCGGCGGGATTGCGGAGCTGCCCCTGGTTTACGGTCGGGACGTGCTCGCCTTTGCGGATGAAACCGGCCCGGCGCCTGCCGCCGCCCGGGTCGCGTGGCAGGGGCGCAGTCCCGGCACAACCCGGCTCAGATTGTTTCATACCATCTGGGAGAATCCCCGACCGGAGCAGGAAGTCGTGAGTATCGATTTCGTGTCGAAGCTGAGCCCCACGGCCGCCCCGTTCCTGGTTGCGGTGACGGTGGAGTAAGGCTGAATCCCAACGTCATCTCACAGGAGGACACAGAGAAAGCAGAGAGTAATGTGACTGCTGACGAATCGCTGGAAGCCCGCTCATTTCTGAGTGATTCCGGCCCAAGCCTGCACTCCGTGGACTTTGCTTGCTCCTGTTCAACCTGATTCCGAAAGATTTGCGCCTTTGCTTCTCGGCGGCTTTGCGTTAGCGCGGTTGCCAGGCGGAATTGTGCTTTCCGGTGTATATGTCCCGCGTTTCCGCCGTCGCCAAAAATTTCTTTGCGCCACTGGTTAGATTCTCCTCCCGACGCCGTAGTACCCAATAGAACCCCCCGTGTGGGGTCACACCGGCGCGGGGTACAAAAGAAAGCACGGACCATGAAAACGAACCTCCCAAACCGAAAACTGAACCTGTTGTGCCTGAATGATCTTCAGGCGCCGGCCCGCCAGCGTTGCTGGCGTGGCCTGCCTCCAATCGGGCCGACCTGCCGGTCGGCTTGGACGCACGGCAGCGCGTCCCTACCCGGTTCCACAGCGCAAGGCGTGACAAAAGTCTTGAGTATTCTCGCCCTGTGCCACTTTGCCTTCCTGTTGCCCGCCCAGGTCCCGGACCCAAGGATTACCAACACGAACCATCCCATGGACACAAACGTCAGTGTCGGAGCTACCGTCAGCTTTCTGGTTTATGCCTCCACCACCAACCCGCCCATGACGCGTCAGTGGCAGCACGAAGGGACCAACGTGCCTGGTGCCACGAATGCGACCTTGCTCATTACCAACGTCACGGTCGCCCATTCCGGCGGCTACGTGGCCTGGGTGACAAACGCGAGCGGCAGCTTCACCAACAGCCGCACGGCCATGCTCACGGTGGACACCACGTTCACCCAAATCATGACCGGAGTTTTGGTCACCGACACGGCAGGTGGCTGGCATGGCGGTTGGGTTGATTATGATAGCGACGGCAACTTGGATTTTTGCGCCGCACCATCAGGCGATCGCCTGGAGGCAACCCGAATCTTCCACAACGAGGGCGATGGCACCTTCAGAAAGGTAACCACTAATGCGATTGGCCAGACGCTGGTGCGATCGTACACCCATGCGTGGGCAGATTACGACAATGACGGCAAGTTGGACCTGTTCGTACCAAATTATTCCTACATGAACGACATGCTCTTTCGCAACACCGGCAACGGCGCGTTCACCCGAATCACCACCGGCCATCCGGTTATCGACGCCGCCAACACAGCAGTAGCGGTCTGGAGTGATTACGATCGGGACGGCTTTCTCGATCTCTTTGTCCTTGCCGAAGATTGTTCAAACCCAAGCGACATCATAAATGACATACTCTATCGGAATAACGGGGACGGGACTTTCCGGAAGATGACCGCCGCAGAGGTAGGCCCGATTGTCAGTGACCTTGCGGCAAACGATTATGCTGTATGGGCTGATGTGGACAATGACGGTTGGCCGGAGCTTTACCGGAACACTTATAATTGCAGCGGAGGTGGGTCCTGGACCAACCAGGTTTATCACCTTGATAACCAGGGGAAATTCTACCTGCTGGATATTGGCGAGATGAAAAGGGGCACAGAAGGCTATACGACTATCACTTGGGTGGATTACAACAACGACGGCTTCCTTGATGCGGTGGCGGGGGCCGCAAGCGGACCGCTGGGGCTCTTCCGCAATCTCGCGGGGCAGGGTTTCACCAACGTAGCCGCCAGCGCCTTCTCTAGGGCGTGTTTTCAAAATCGAAAAGATTGAACATGAGCAGGTTCGGAACAGTCAGTATGAGCGAGTCTGCCCATGAAAATATCTTCTCGGTTTCATTTGG
>CAZIJO010000119.1:0-17830 GCA_964539515.1 uncultured Bifidobacterium sp.
GCCGTCAGCCCTCTGCCAGCGGTGTTGAGATGATCCGCAGTTCCGCCAAAAAAACTTGCAATGACCGAGCCAAGTCTCCCCCGGCAAACAGCGGTTGCCTGAGCCTTTCCGTGACCCTTTGGTAATGGACTGCCGTTGCTTTGTTCAAAGTCGCCATCCTGCCTTCGCGGTTCCCCTTGCTGGATGGAGCGGGTCCGCGTCCCTGTGGGTTTCCCGCACCTTTGATCGTGAAATTTCGCGGGGCGAGCCATGGCCAACTTCGCTGGGAGTCGGTTCGAAGCCGGGTGGCGTCTAATAGACGCGGACATCGATCTCACAGTCCTCGCCCGCTTTGGCCAGCTTGGCCTCGAGGACCGTTTCCATTTCCGAGGCGTTCAACTCGGCAGGGACTTGGGCGATGAACACCATGCTCCGCTTGTTTTCGTAGAGGCTTGCGGCCTTCACACGACAGCGATTCTTATGGAGGAATTCCGTGACTTCGCCGTAGACGGCCCGAACGTCCTGTTTGCCGTTGACGCGAACCTTGAGACGTACCGAGGCATGGGATTCGAGCCAGTAGATGAGGACCCAGGCCGCCAACGTGACAAACCCACCCAAGGCCCACTGATCCATGCCGCACGCCAGTCCGATCACCACCACCATGATCGCCTTGCCCGTCAGTTTCGGGTCATCCAAGGCAGTCCGGAAGCGAACGAGGGATCCAATGCCGAAGATCACGAATGCCATGCTTGGCGAAAGCTTCGTTATTTCGGCTACCACTGCTCCAAGCATGCCCAGCACAATGAGGGTTTTGCCTTCCTCGATGGCCGAGGCTGGATCGGCCCCGGCCGGGCGGCGTGGGCTCCATGAAATAAACCACGCGTAGGTCACCGCAAGGGCGAAACCCAGAAACAGCCGGAGCAGGTACTGCCAGTGAAGGAACTGCTGCACGCTATTCTGGATCGTCTCCAGGTGGTCCGGTGGAGGGAGATTGGCGCGGGCGGCCGACTCATGCTTGGAGAAAGTCTCCAGGGGCGAAGCGGCGCTCTCGGGTGGGGAAACTGTGTAACTAACGACGTTGGTGAGCGCTTCGCTGGTCTCGGCGAAAATCGCGGAGCTGCCTACCCAGGCGGTCGTGAGGATCACGAAAAGGCCAAGCATGAAACGCAGCAGGGATCTATGGGGAGCACCGGGGAAGTCTTTTCCTGAGTCCGTACGGTTCGCGGAGGCGTTGGTTTTTGCGGGTTTCATATCACTGAGATAAACTGAATTTGAAGTTAGGGTGGGGAAGCAGGTTTATGAATCACTCTCGGACAGGCCGGCGTTGGCCACACTTAGGGGAATGTGAGTCACGCCTTGGCTTCGGTCTGGTTTTTTGGGCATTAGGTATTGCATCTGTGGGATTCAACATCTCGTTTAACAGAGAACCAAAGGGAGGCGGAAGGCCTATCGCCAATTTCCAAAACTGCTACGCCCGGCAGCTGCGGTGGATGGGGTGTCCACCGATGCACCCGGGGTGGAGGCAATTGAATCTGCTTTGTCGGGTTCCGTTACAAGAGTGACTTGTGAGACGGGGTCGGGCACGGCCGATGAAGCCGTTGAAACCGGCTGACCCTTGCGGGGTTTTGCCACTGGCCCGACGGATGCATTCAGTTTGGCCTCAGCCTCGGCCAGGAAACTTCGCGCCTGAGCCAATTCCTCCTTTGCCTCTTTGGCTTCCTTCTTGGCCCGCCGGGCGATGGCCTTCGCCTCTTTGCGCCGGCGCCTGGCTTCGCGTGCCTGCTCCTTGGTTTCCGCCCACCGGCTCTCGGCTAGTTCCACTCGGAGTCGGGCCATCTGAAGAATGCTGTCCGTCTTTTGCGGTTCTGTTTTGAC
Organism: uncultured Bifidobacterium sp.; assembly: GCA_964539515.1. GTDB lineage: Bacteria > Verrucomicrobiota > Verrucomicrobiia > Limisphaerales > JADLHS01 > JADLHS01. The sequence continues at coordinate 1,855 of CAZIJO010000119.1, forward strand.
GCTTGCTGTCTTCATAAACGAAGCGCGAGATGATTATCCAGCCATCACCGGCTTGGCAATTTGAAAAGGAGGGCCTCTGAGCAATTGGCGGCGAGTGTTTTGGTTGGGAATTGAGCGGTGCCGGACTACATAAGCCTTGTGCACCGGACGGATTGATGATTGGATTTGAATCGCTATTGTTGGGGAAAACGGTCGGTTGAATAGCAAAATAGACTGCTAGCTTGGATGCGCGCCCGCAGCCGGTGCCGCGCGCAGATCATTTTTAAAATCATGAAACTCGCCCTTTTGCTCTGCGGATTATTTACCGCGGGCATGACGGCGGCAAATGCTGCCGAATCGTCAAAGCCCGGAAACTCTCCCGCGTTGAATAACGCCGTCATTCTGATCATCCGGCACGCCGAAAAACCTCCGGCGGGCGATCAGTTGTCGGCCGCCGGGCAAGCCCGCGCTCAGGCATATGTAAACTTTTTCAAAAATTTCACTTTGGACGGGCAGCCATTTAAGCTGGATTACATGTTTGCCGCCGCTGATTCCAAAGAAAGCCAGCGTGCGCGCCTCACCATCGAACCGACCAGCAAGGTGCTCGGCTTGACCATTGATAACGAGTTCGAGGACTCACATTTTCAAAAACTCGCGGATGAGATTCGGGCGAAGCCGCACGGCAAACATATTCTCATTTGCTGGCATCATGGCGAAATACCACAACTTGTGAAGGCCTTGGGCGCTGATCCCGGGCGGTTGTTTCCGAAGGGAAAATGGCCCGACGAGGTGTTTAATTGGGTGGTCATACTGCGTTACGATGCCAACGGTTACCTGACGCAAGCCAGCCGCGGCTCCGAACAATTTTGATCTGTTGGGAGACTGAAACCATCAGGTAGCGCCGCGGAAACGCGGAAACAAATCTCACTTTCGCTCGGTTCCCAGCATGCACGAGGGACGCTTTTGCCGGGCGATGGCGGCTTTCACCAACTGATATCCAGTTGAAGCTGGAAGATGACGGCCTGACTGGCGTCCGGATTGTAAGTCGGGTTCCAAACCACCTGCACGTCGGGTTGCAACCTGGCGGTGGGTGTGAGTTGCAGTACATAACCGGCTTCGAGGACATACTCGTTCTCATGCGCCACGGGGCTGGAACTAGCGGATGGCTGACTCCAGACAAACCCGATCCCAGCCGCGTCGTTGGCGCGGGAAGGGAACAGCCCGGCGTGCTGGAGAGGCCCTTTCATAACAAAGCCGGTGCCAATTTGGGCCGAAGCCCCGGCGGAAACGTCGTCGCCGCCAAAGCCGAAACGGCCAAACCAGCCGAACGGTGAGTCCTTGCCCAATTGCTGCTGGAGGTTGAAACCAAGCCCCGCCTCCGTGGGACCGCCGGCCTGAGCGAGAAACGGTTGAATGCGATAGACCCCGGGTCCCAGGCCCAGAACATCATTCGGCATGTAACCAAGTTCCCAAACGGTGGACCAGTAGTCCGGGCTGAAATCGTTCCATGGCGCAGTGCCGGCCGAGGCGTTGCCCACGGAGGCGCCGAACATGACGTACCAATCATCGACGGGTTGCCACTGCAAGTTGACTCCAGGGTTGTACTCGCCAAGGGGCAGCACCATGCTGTTGATTAGTCCGGAGTTCATAAATTGGCCGCGGCCGCTATTGGCGTAGGTGTTGACATCAAGGTAATTGCCCTGGCTGACCATGCCGGCGAGCACTACAACCTCCCCATGCCGGAAGGATTGTTGCCACGCCAATTCCGGAATTCGCCAGCCGTTGTGGCTGGACCAAATGCCGGTGGGGCTCGTGAGCGTACCGAGGTTGGATCGAGCGGATTGATCGTCCCCGCTGAGCCCGAGGCCGGTTTTGGCTTCGATCTGGGCGCTGAGCCACCCCGCCGTGCTGGAATCGGCCGTGCTGAAAATGGTCCACTTCAACGCGAGATCAAAGGTGTAGAAACCCAACACATTGTCCCCTTGCATGACGTCGGTCATATTCACAAACGTAGTCGTTTGCGCCAACGAGTAACGGAGGCCGTAGGCCGAAAGCCAATATTTGCCCTGTTGCACGAGTGAATCTAGTGGCGTGGAAGGAATCAATGGGTCTGGGCGAAAGGCGGTGTTGCCGTACTCATCCTGAGCGGCCAGGTAAGGCAGGAGTTGCGGTTGGGCGGCGGGGAAGAACTCCAATTGTTCCTGTCCGGCCCGGTTTTCATGCAAGCGAATTTGGACAGCTTCCGGAATCTTTGTGCCGCGTGCCGGGTGAGGGATTTGGGCGTCCATTCCCATCTGCGGGGGAGGTAACAATCCCGACGGTATGCTGTTGCTGGCCACTCGTACGAGTTGGCCCAAGTTGTCCGTCAACAGCACATCGTTGGGCGCGGAGTTGGTAAGGCTCTGGTCAGTGCTGGCCGCACTAACAATCGCTGACGCAAGCGTCGCCGCCAGGCATGTGCTCACGATGAATTTAATGCCATTCATGTGCCGGGTGCAGTGAGAGGGTTTAATGCCATCCGAACGGGGTGATCTCAAACTGGGGAAGCCCGTTAATTGTTACCCGTGCCCTCCGTTCGGCCTTTTCGCTGGTTGCCACAAGACCCGTTGGATTCGTTCCGCTGGTTTTTACTCGACCCCTCCAGACAGCCGGGGTTGAGCTTTGATCCTGACATTTGTTTGGGTTCATTCCTTTTTCCTGGGAAATGGCATGTCGTACTTGATTCAAGGTGAAATGGGCATGAGCACTGGCGGAGGGTTCAGCTGATCGGTGAATCCGGGGAACTGTCCTGCCTCCGCGCCGCCGAAGTCCGCCCGGTCCGGCGATAAATCATCGCTGCCACGAGCGCCAGTCCGATCAGGCCGGCCGCCAGCAGAAATGCGTGGTTCAACACCGACTTCACATCGGCCCGCGCCCCGGCTGCGAGGTCGTTCAGATCGTGGATCCGTTTGTCGAGCGCGGGCGAGTCGAGCGTGGTCCCCGCATCCTTGATCACCGCGTCCAGTTGCTGCGCCATGGTAGCGATCCGTTCCGCCGTTTGGGCGTAATCCAGGATGTTGAACGGCGGTGCATTGGTGTCGGGCGACGATTGGTTTGGTTCCCCAACACCGAAGCGTTTCATCAACGCGTCGAATGTGACGAGGGTCGTGTTGAGCGAGGTGGACATCTGCTCGCCGGCGGAGAGCGTGCGGGTGACTTCCGCGGACAATTCGCGCAGTTTGCCTTCCTGAGCTTCCAAAGCCGTAAGTATGGCCTTGCGTTCGGCGGTGATGCGGTCGGGAAGTTCTGCGGCAGTCTGGCTGACAGATTCCGTGGCCCGGCTGAGACGCTCGGCGCTGCCCAGCGCGGAAACCGCTGGCGCGGACAGGAGGAGTTGGTCGGACATTAGTTCGATCTGCCAGCGCACCAGGAAGGGCATGCGTTGCGCTAAGAACATCGCGCGTTCAGCGAAGAGTCGGGTGCGCGTCACCTCGCGCACCGCGGGGTCCAGGCCGGCGGTTGGGTCCAGACCGACCAGCGCAAAGACACTGCCGGGTCGGTCGGTGCTTTCGCCGGTTTGTCGGATGAGGGAGCTGAATGCCTCCGGGCGGGCGAAGAAACCGGTGCGCGCACTCGGGTTCTCCTCCCACCAGCGCCGGATGGCAAGACGCATTTCCCGCTGTTGGTCAGGCGTGAGAATCCCGTTGGCCAATTCCCAGGCGTTGGTTTCCAACGACCGACTGGCATCGAGCCAGGGCTGGAACGCCGGGCCGTTCGTGGATTTGATCCAGATTTCCTCCAATGCGGTCCGCATGACCGTGCTGAGGGCGAGGAAGTCGAGCAGGTTGGCAAAGGGATTGGGGCCGCTGGCAATGCCCAACGCGGCCGAACTGGCGGAGACCTTCCATCGCAAGGCCTGGGTGTGGGCCTCGGGGGATTTGACGCTTTCGGCATACGCGTCGATCGCGACGATCGTCCGGCTCGCATATTCGTCCGCGAACCGCTGAAGTTCCACTTGGATGAGAGCTGGATCGAACGCGTCCGATTTTGTGGGCGGAACCACCGCCGAAACCGCGCGCATCGGCAGTTTTGCGGTTTGCTTGGCGACCTGGCATCCGTTCCCCACCAGCAGCAACCCGGAAGCGAGGGCGGCGACCAGTCGGAGTTGGTTTGGTAGCTTGCCAGCGGTGTTTCGATTCATTCGTGGCGCGTGGGTTTGAAATTCTGACGGGTGATTGCGGGTTGGGGCACCGGCACCAGTTCGAATCACTGCTCACATGGTGCCGGGGAATTTTTCCGGTGCAAGCGTGAAATAAGCAACGCTCCCCGTGGTAGTGGGCGGCTATCGCACTGGGCTTGTCTGGCCAAAATTGAGGTGTCATTCACACGCATTCCGATAGCCCGACGCTCAGAAGCGCCGGGTTTGCCTCGCCGCGTCGCCTGGGTAGCCACCGTCCCAAAAGCACCGACGCGCGATCCATCTGCCGCTCCCTCTCGAGTCTGCATTCCATCGTGCTTCGATTCGTGATTCTAAATGGAGAATTGCTGCGGTGGTGGCGGGCGGGCTTGACGCCGCGATAACAACTGGGGAAACTATACGGGACATTTTTAGTAGTCATTGGGCTGCCAAGCCCGTAATTCAATGGATGAAGATCAAGACAATATTTGCCGGTTTCTAAAATCGTGGCCCGGCCAATTCGTGTCGCGGAAGGAAATAGCCCGCCGTGCCGGTGGCAAACGCCGGTACCGCGAAGATGCCAACTGGGTCGCACCTGTCCTCCAACGCATGCTGGAGATGAATCTCGTCGAAAAAGACGGCACGGGCGGTTTCCGATTGGTTGAACAAAAATCCCACCACAAGAAGAACAACAAGAAGATGTGGGTTTCTCCTGCCATGAAAGCGATTCTCAAGCAAAGTGGGAGGAATTTCGCCGTGATCGATTTGGATCAGGAAGTTGATCCCGCGGATTTGGCGAAAGGCACGGGGCAATCCCATCCTGGCAAGACCGAGAATCGGAGCTAACCCATTCCCTACTGTCTGCTCTTCGGTAGTGCCGAAACACCCGGCCGCCGCTTCCTGATCGAGCGACCATCGCGTCTAAATGGACTAAATTTTCAAAGGCTAGGCTTCGCCGCCAGCGCTCGTGTCTGGATAGTAAACGTACTGGCCTAGGCAATTCTGGATTTGACGTTCTTCAATTCGGTCGCCGCTTTTAGTGGTGTATTGAGCCAATAGTGAGTGTTCCCCAAGTTTGGGTCGCAACGACTCGTTTTCCCCTCGCTCCCCTCCCGTCCACCCGCCTCTGGTAACAAAACTTTCGGCGCAGATCGAAGGCCGTCGTCAGCAACCAAATGTCTTGCGTCCTGACGGTTTCATTGCATTCATGGGGCGCAAGGTTTCCGAAATGAGCAAGATGAAAGGCATCATTCTGGCCGGCGGCGCAGGTTCCCGCCTCTACCCGCTAACGCTCGTTGCGGGCAAGCAGCTCCAGCCTGTCTATGACAAGCCCATGGTTTATTATCCCCTGACGACCTTGATTGAAGGCGGAATTCAGGAACTGTGCCTGATCTCGACCCCCCAGGACCTGCCGCGGTTCGAGCAATTGCTCGGCGATGGCCGCCGATTTGGACTGCGGATCGATTATCGCGAGCAGGCCAGGCCCGCGGGCATCGCGCAGGCATTCTTGATTGCCGAATCCTTCATCGGCCAGGACAACGTCGCCTTGATTCTCGGCGACAATATTTTTTCGGGCGGCGACAAGATTCCTCAGGCGTTCGCGGACTTCCAGACTGGGGCGACGATATTCGGTTATCACGTCAATGACCCGGCTCGCTATGGGGTGGTGGAATTCGATGCCCAAGGCCGGGCGATTTCCATCGAGGAAAAGCCGGCGTTTCCCAAAAGCAGCTACGCCGTCCCGGGTTTGTATCTTTATGACAACGAAGTGGTGGCCCTGGCGAAAGCGCAGCAACCATCGGCGCGCGGCGAATTGGAGATCACCGACCTCAATGTCGCCTACTTGCGGCAGGGCCGGCTGCATGTCCAGCGATTGATGCGCGGGGCCGCCTGGCTGGACGCCGGCACGAGCAGCAGCCTCCACGAAGCCAGCGCCTACGTGCAGACCATTGAAAAACGGACCGGGATCAAGCTGGGTTGCCCGGAGGAGGCCGCCTTCCGGGCGGGTTTTCTTTCGCTGTTACAATTGGGTGAACTCACCGACCGGATGCCCAACTGCGAATACCGGGCTTATCTTTGCGAGGTGGTTGCGGAAGCAAAGCGGCTCAAACTCGAAGCATGATCCTGCTCCTCGGAGGCACCGGTTTTATCGGCCAGGCGTTTAGTCGGGAATTGGAACGGCGGCGGCTGCCGTTCGTTACAGTTTCCCGGCGGGAAATCGACTACACTCGTTTCGATCACCTCCGGGCTTTGCTTGAGACGCGAAAGCCCTCGTTCGTGGTGAATGCGGCGGGCTACACTGGCAAACCCAACGTGGATGTCTGTGAGACGGCGCGGGCCGATACCTTGGCGGGCAACACCTTGCTGCCCCAAACCATTGCTCACGCCTGTAGCACGCTCCAGATTCCCTGGGGTCACGTCTCCTCGGGCTGCATTTATTCCGGCGCGAAAATAAAGACCGGGGCAGGGATGCGGGTGGAGAAGGATCTGACGCCGCCGGCCCTCCGGGAAATAGTGGAGCGGTTGCCGGAAGCGATCGTGGGTTTCACCGAAACGGACCCGCCCAATTTTTCCTTCCGCGACGGCCCGTGCAGTTTTTACAGCGGGACCAAGGCGTTGGGCGAGGAGGCGATCACGGGCCTCGGGCAATGCTACATTTGGCGGCTGCGGATTCCGTTTGATGAGTGGGACAGTGCGCGCAATTTTCTGAGCAAAGTCCAACGCTATCCAAGAGTCTATGACAACGTGAATTCGATTTCCCATCGCGGGGATTTCGCGGCGGCCTGCCTGGAGCTTTGGGAACGGCGGGCGGCGTTCGGCATTTATAACGTGACCAATCCGGGGTTCGTCACCACGCGGCAAGTGACCGGGTTGATTGAGAAATGGCTGAGGCCGGGGAAGCGCTTTGAATTCTGGGCGGACGACGAGGAGTTCTATCGCGAAACCGCCCGGACCCCCAGGTCCAACTGCGTGCTGGATGTATCAAAGCTGCTGGCGGCGGGTGTCCGAATGCGGCCGGTGACCGAGGCCTTGGAGGATGCGCTGCGAAACTGGCAGCCGGAAAACCTGCAATCGAAAGTCCTAACGTGAACCTGCTCATCACCGGTGGCGCCGGATTCATCGGTTCCAATTTAATCCACCACATCATTGACCAGCCCGAGATCCGGAAACTTGTCAACCTCGACTGCCTCACGTATGCGGGACACCTCGTGAATTTGGCGGGCATCGCGGGTCACCCCCGCTACCGGTTCGAGAAAGTGGATTTGCGCGACCCCACGGCGGTGCGGCGGGTGGTCGAATCGCACGAGATCACTCACCTGCTGCACCTGGCGGCGGAATCCCATGTGGATCGTTCCATCAGTGGCCCTGCAGATTTCATCAGCACCAACATTGTTGGCACCTTCAACTTGCTGGAGGCGTGCCGCGCCGTTTGGCCGGAGCATTCCGCGGCCCATCGCTTTCATCATGTTTCGACGGACGAAGTCTATGGTTCGCTGGGCGCGACCGGGTACTTTACCGAGACCACGCCATATGCACCCAACTCCCCATACTCGGCGAGCAAAGCCTCGAGTGACATGTTGGTGCGCGCGTACCACCACACATACGGTCTCAACACCGTCATTACGAATTGTTCGAATAACTACGGTCCCTACCAGTTCCCCGAAAAACTGATACCCACAGTGATCCAAAGCGGTCTGGCACGGAAACCGATCCCGGTCTATGGCGATGGCCTGAACGTGCGCGACTGGCTTTATGTCCGCGATCATGCGGAGGCGTTGTGGCAGGTGCTGTTGCGGGGCAAGACGGCAGAGACTTACAATATTGGCGGGAATAACGAATGGCCGAACCTGCGGATCGTTCGATTGATTTGCGATCTGATCGACGAGTTGGCGCCGCAACTCGGCGGGCAAACGCAAAAGCTCATCACTTTCGTGAAGGATCGCGCCGGCCATGACCGGCGATACGCCATCGACGCCTCCAAGCTGCAACGAGAACTCGGCTGGGCACCCGCCTACACGTTTGAGCGCGGAATTCGGGAAACGGTTCGTTGGTATCTTGAAAACCAGGTCTGGGTGCAAGCGGTTTCAAAAGCGTAATTCCTTGGGCAGGGGCCTGGATTTAGAATTCGGCCGGCAATGTATCGATCACCAGTGCCATGAGCCCGTTTCCTGCAGAGTGAATGTAGTGCGATAGTTCCTTCTCCCACTCCGCAGCGAAGAGGCAGGATCCCGGGCAAACTTGTTGTCCTTGGCCAATCTTGTTCGGGTCGGCGGTGCTGTTCTCTGGTTTACAAATCGCTTTTTCATGAGAGTCGCTCCTACGGGCTCGGCTGATGGTGCCGGCAGAATTCGAATAATTCACAAGCCGTGTTGCGGCTGGTTGCGTGCGTGTAACTCCCCATCGTAGGCTTTTCAGTTCCACCGCATGACGGGCAGCAATTGTCCGCGCTGGAATCCCACCGGCGACGACCTGCCGGGCCTTGCCGCGCTTGCTCCGCGTCGAAACGTGCCGGATTTCTTTGGCGACCGCGTGGCAAATTCGCCCCGGCGCTCCGGTCACCGAATCGAACCGGCCGTGGTCGGGTTATCGGGCAATGGTGCCATCGGACAAATGAACGTCGCTCTGTGCTCAGGGAGTTGCTCTTTTGTTGCGATGTTCGGACGGCGAACCATACAATTGCGGCTAGTTATCCGGCGGGCACTTTTTTATGCGCGGAAAGCTGAACAGTTTTCAGAAGACAATGCTGCAGTGGAATCTCCTGCACGCATACAATGCCGTGCATGTCGTACACGTGGCGGGTGAACTGGATCATCCGCGAATCAACAAAGTCATCAACGACGTGCTTGCGCAGCGCGGTTTAACCCACCTGAGTTTGGATCTCCGACGTGGAGCATTTGAGTATGTTGGCGGGGCAGGGGAGTTGCGGGTCACGCTCGTCAGGGGGGATCGTGATCCGCAGGCGAACCTCGCGGTGGAAATGGAACGGCAGCTCAACACCGCCTTCGATTTGACCGGGGCCTTTCATCCGTTCCGTTTTTTTGCGGTTCCGGCCGAGGGTGGGTTCCTGCTGGGCATGGTTTACTTTCATGCCGTCGCGGATGCCGAAGCCATCGTTTTGCTCCTGAAGGAATTGGTGGGGGCCTATGTCGGGGGCGTTCGGCGCGCGTCAAGCGAAGCCTTGGAGCGCTATCCTCGGAGCTATGACAATTTGCTGCGGCATCAGCCGCAGGTCATTGGACGACGATTGCTGGCGCTGCCGGACCACACCCGGAAGCTGCGGAGCTCCCTGCGCGTGCCGGCTTCAAATCCGGGCAACCTCCAGAACGGGCTTCGACTGTTCACGCTGACACCCGAGAACTTGCGGATTCTCGTTGCCACCGCCAAGGCATGGGAAATAACCGTGAACGATCTTTTGCTGGCGTCATTGCTCAAGGCGATGGCGACGATCGCTGGCAATCGGGACCAATCCCGGCGCCGCAAAAATCTCTCGCTTGGTTGCATCGTCAATATTCGGAAGGACCTGGGGGTGGACAGTCAGCGAACATTTGGGCTGTTTCTTGGCTCTTTCATGATAACGCATGCCGTTCCCGACAGGGTCAGCCTCCGACAGTTGGCCGGGGAGGTGTGCGATCAAACCCGGGTCATCAAGCGTCATCGGCTGTATCTGGGCACACCGTGGGAGCTGGCTCTTGGGCGGGGGTTGCTCGCTTTTTTCTCGCCGGAACAGCGGAAAAAGTTTTATCAAAAGAACTATCCCCTTTGGGGCGGCATCACCAATATGAACCTGAATTCCCTCTGGCCCTCCGCAGGGGCCGCGCCGGCGCTGGATTACTTTCGGGCTGTCTGTACCGGGCCGGTGACGCCGCTGGTTTTGTCTGTCAGCACGGTGGGCGACCATGCCAACATTGGGCTGAGCTATCGGACGGCCGTTTTCACTGATCAAGCAATTGAGCAGGTCAAGGGTTCGTTGCTGGGCACCGTGGCGGAATTACATCGCAGCGCATGTGCGGCTTTCTGACAGGTAACCGCCGAGGTCAAGAGGCTCGAACCTCACTGCCGTCCAGCGCAGCTTGCGCAAGGGGTCGTTGTCGCGTCAACCCCGCTGCCCGGTTGATTCGTGGAGTGCTGGGGCCGTTCCGGCTCGAGCACGGTTTCCTGTTCCTGCTGGCCGCGAGTTTAATTGGTTTTTCTGGTTGCGGGACCTATAGCCGGCGCGGCGTGGACCCGATCCGCGCCCGACAAATTCAACAGGAGGTGCTGCCTGGTAAACCGGCGCTGGCCCACTCGCTGCAGGATCAGATCCTGGCGCTGAATCCGGAGGCGGTAACGGCGCATGATGTCGCCCAAGTGCTTGCGCGCGCACCGGCACCGCAAATCATCATGATTCATGGCGGCATTGCATCGGTGATCGATGAAATGGTGTCGTTCTCGGATTTTCTGCGGGGCATGGGTTATCCCGGCGTCAGCCTGACCAATGCCGGCGACGGGACCTACACGTTCAGTTGCTATGAAAGCAGTGAGCTGATTGCCGGAGTGGTCGCTTGGTACTACGAGCAAAGCGGTCTGCGCCCAATGATGGTGGGTCACAGTCAAGGCGGCATCCAGGCGATCAAAGTCTTGCACCAACTGGCGGGTCATTTCGCATCAAAACTCGAGGTCTACAACCCGCTGACCTGGCAAAGCGAGGAACGGGTTGAATACGTGGATCCACTCACGGGCGAACGTCATCCCGTGATTGGGCTCAAACTTCCGTATGTGTCCTCCGTTGGGGCGGGCGGCCTGACTCGAGCGCTGCCAAATCAATGGGAAATGAATTTCAAGCTGCGGACCATTCCCGACAGCGTGGAGGAATTCACCGGGTTCTGCAAAAAGAACGACCTCTTGGGCGGCGATTACCTGGGCTACGGTCCGGCCAATCAATCCGCCGCCAGCGGGGCCGCGGTGGTGCGCAACGTCTGGCTGCCTACCGAATATGATCACGGCGGCATCCCGGACACGCGGCATCTCTTGCGCAGCCAGGCGATGAAGGACTGGATCGATAATTATCGTCCCGCCCGTGAGCCCGTGGTTTATTTAAAACTAGACGTGGCGTTTGTCGGCGACAGCCGGCACATTCTCTGGGCGGCGGATGTCTGGTACAGCATCAAGAAACACTGGGTGCTCGAGTTGCAGCGATTGATCCGCGCCCAACGGTCGCAGAAAAATGACAGATGAGAATTGACGCAGAATATTTTGCCCATTCCGGCCGATACCAGCCGGAAAAATCCCGTCAAACTGCCGATGTGGATGCTAGCCGCCAATATGGCGGCGCGAATGGAGTCTTCGTACCGAGTGATCCGCCTCCTTACGTCGGCTACGGTTGGTCGGGGGCTCGTTGGCGGTTGGAGAGTCCCGCACCACGGAATCGACTGCGCTGCGCCTTGTTCCTGGCGGCGTCAATCGCTCTCGGAGGCTGCGCCACCCAAAAGCAGTCGCCCATTGCAAGCCAGCCTTTGAACGTCCAGCCGGTACTCGCACCCCGCGCTCCGACCACCGACCCTGAAGCTCCGCTCTCTCCGGCAATCCAGGCGAAGATCCTGGCCCTCGATCCGGAGAATGTCTCCCAAAATGAGATCAACGATATCCTTGCGCAAGCGCCAGCGCCCCGGATCATCAACATTCACGGCGGCATTCTTCCCCGGCATGCGAACATGAACTCCTTCTCCGAGTTCTTGATCGGCATGGGGTATCCCGCCGCCAGTATTCGTCATCCCAACGACGGCACCTACACCTTCGGGTATTATGACAAGAGCGACATGATCGCCGGGGTGATTGCTTGGTATTACGAAAGGGACGGCTTGCGTCCCATGATGGTAGGCTTCAGCCAGGGCGGTTTCCAGGCCATGCGGGTCCTACACAAGCTGGCGGGCGACACCACGGACCGCCTCGCGGTCTGGAACCCTGTAAGCGAGACGAGCGAAGGGCGCTACGAGATCCATGATCCCTTGACGGGAAAGCCGCGCCCGGTGGTCGGCCTTCAGGTCTCCTATGCCTGCGTTGCCGTGGCGGGTGGGCTGGGCCGCTGGTTGCCGAACCAGTGGGACATGAACGACAAACTCAGAAAAATACCCGATTCCGTGGAGGAGTTCACCGGATTCCAAAAAGGGTTGGATCCTCTCGGCGGCGATTACATGGGGTACGGTTCATCCAACGATTACAAGGCCACCGGCCGTGCCACCGTCCGGAACTTGCGGCTGCCGTCAGAGTACGGGCATGCCAATATCCCCGACACCCGGCATCTTGCCAAAGATCCGGCCATCCGCGACTGGCTGAGTCATTACCGGCCGACGGGCGAGCCCACGGCGGAGTTGCAGCTCGACATCAAGTTTGACGCCGACAGCTCGCACATCCTGTGGGCGGCCGAAGTTTGGTACTGCATCAAGAAACATTGGGTTCTCGAACTCCAGCGCAAGATCCGCGCGGAACAAGCCACTGCCAACCATGCTGGTCGATGATTTATTTCTGAACCGGGCCGTCGTCTTCCTCAGTGTCATCGTTTACTGGGGCGGCGTGCTGGTGCAGGCCCGCCGCGTTCGGCGGCGGATCGGCAAGTCGCCCAATCTGAATCCGCGCGGGACCAAGGAGCGGTTGTTATGGGCCGGGTGGATGCTCGTCATTCTCGGCTGGCTGGCGCAGGCATTTTTGATCGGTCGCCTCGACGTTGCCGGGTTTAGACTGATTCCCAGTCTTGCCAATGTTACCGGGCTGATCATTGGTTTGAGCGTCGTCGCCCTGGGCTACGCTGGTACGTTGTGGTGCTACGTGGCCATGGGTGACTTGTGGCGCATTGGTATCGACCGCAAAAACAAAGCTTCGCTGGTATCCAGCGGGCCCTATCATTATGTGCGGCATCCGATTTACCTGTTCCAGATGGTGATGTTGATCGGCGCCTTTTGGTTGCTGCCCGCCGGCTTCTCGCTGGCTTTAGTGGTCGCGCATCTTATCTGCGTGTTGATCAAGGCGGCGGATGAAGAGGCTTTCCTCCTTGCGACGCTGGGCGACGAGTATCGCCAGTACCACGCCCGCACCGGCCGGCTGTTTCCCCGCGTCCTGCCCCCGGCTGCAAAGTTTTGATGCCGCAATGGACCTTTGCTAACACTGGGAGTCAGAAAGGGCGGGCCGGCTTGATTCCGTTGAGGCGAAGTGGGCTGCCTGAGGGGTTGGTGTGTGCGCTTCAGAAGCAACCACGTTCTTTCCTTATTGATCCGGGGCTTTGCGACATGAATCAATCGATTGCCAGCGGCGGCGGATTATCAATACGGAAACCGCTGCGAGCCCCGCCAACGCCCTACGGGGTTCCGGAATGGGCCCCACATGAACATTTCCGGGTGCCCACGTGGAGGTGCCGCCTGGAGGTCCTAAAACGATTAAATTGGGCGCAAAGGTACCCGCGGTCACGGTGAAGACGGGACTCTGCCCTGCCAACAAGATGTCCCAGCCATAATCAAACAAGAATCGAAGTTGCAGGAACGCCGTAGCTCCTCCGGGGACGCCCATTAACGCGAACAAAGTATTGTTGATTCGCCCGTCATCGAACGCAGGATTGCCGATGGCAGTTCCTACGAAAGTCGTCTGCAAGACTAAGCTGCCAGCGGTTGTTCCACCCCAGAGTTGCATGGTAAGGTTATTCCAACCTGTTGCCTGTGAAATCGGTCTGCCACCCCAGACAATCAAGTGCGCAGAGTCATTGCCGATGGTTATTTTTCCTTGAGCGAAGGACGCGGCAGTCGTCAAAACTAAGGCCAGTACGATAAGGGGCGTTTTCATTTTTTGGCGTGTTGGTTTTCCGCAACACCCTCCGGAGTTTCTGTTCCGAATGGCGCCGTTATAAGTTTTGCGCTAGGGTTCCGTCCGGAGCCTGCCAGAACATAGATCTGAGCAGGTGGGGCATCAATTGGAAATCGATTGGCGTGGTGTTGCCGAGTTGACTCACATTAAATGTTACTGGGACTGGGCGGCGGACGAAGAGGCTTTCCTCCTTGCGACGCTGGGCGACGAGTTCCGTCAATATCTCGCCCGTACCGGCCGGCTATTCCCCCGCGTACTGCCCCCGGCCACCAAGACGTGATGCTGTCAAAGAACGTGGTGCTGTTGGTAGCGGGGGCACCGAGCAGCGCATGCGTCATTGCGACGAACCCATTGCAGTCCGCCGTTCACCGAGGATGTTGGCAGTCGTGGTGTGACAATATCAGGCGAATATCGTCCAACGTTAGGACCAAGCTGCGTTAAACCCACCAGCCGTCGAGATGATGCCGCAAATCTGCCTGGCCTTTTTCTTTGACATTGCTCGATATTCCCCGCGTCACGAGGATGCCGTTCTTCTCTTGAATCTCCACGAGATAAATCAAAAAGGGGCTTGCCGTTTCGGCAAGCCCCCCTCAGATCGAATAGCGTGAACTACTAAGCAGCAAGCTCGATTGCCAAATTGCTTATCAAGCCAGGAACTGCTTGCGAGCCATACCCAATCCTGCCATGGCCAAACCCAACAGGCTTAACGTCATTCCGCCATCCGGAACGGCGGCATTTCGAGTGACGTCGGCAGTCAATTTCGCCTCCAGAAGGTTGATGCCATCCCCACCGCTCCAAGTAATTGAGTAGGAAAGCAAGCTGTCGGATAGCGCCGTTTGGGCTACATTGAAGGAAATTGCGCCGTAGCTGAAAAGGGTGTTCACGATTTGACCAGTCGTCACAGAACTGCCGTCGAGACTTACATTGACGGCCGTTCTTTGACTCAGATCTTGGAACACGAAATCCACATAGGCACTATTTAACGTGTCGGAAGCGCTGTTGTAACCCGAGGTCAGATCGAAAACCCCATTCACGCTGTTGTTGAGGTCGATGAGGCCGGTTCTCACCGAGCCATACGTAACTATTTCGATCGCACCGGCGGAGCCTGCACTCAATAGCAATGCAGCGGCTAGCGCGGCGGAGAGGGTCAATGTCTTGGTCATAATATTGTGTGTCGTTTTGTGTTATCTGCTGTTTTCAATTCCGTCCATTCCAATCTGATTTGGTTTGGTTTCACGGACTTGTCTCACGCGTTTCATCTTACATTCCCAATCTTAGCAGTCAGCGTTCCATTCTTGGACATCTAGAATACAGCGGCAATGTATATGCACACAAACTACTACCCTACAATATATTATGTTACTTAAAAAACTTCTAAAGCAGCCAGCATCAATTCTAGAAAGCCCTCCGTGGGTATCGAACTTGTAAGTAATTCCGACGATATCTCTGGATTGGTTGATTCGAATATCATGCATATATCTCATGTAGAATGCGTTATGCGAATTTCTAAGATCGTATTCAATTCCGACGTAATCTGGAAGCTGTCTGCTGAGGCAATCCCCTAATTTTTTGGTCCATCGTTCGAGTGAGAGGAGATTTTTGACCCCGTTAAGCCCGATGGGAGTCGCCGGTCTTTGGAAGTTCCATCCCCAAGCCCGGAAACGCGAACTCGGGTACGAACGCGTTATGAGTCAGAGCAAGGTGATGCTGAAAACAGTCTACGAATGCCGCCGCTTGCCCTTGAACAACTCCAACTGAGGTTCGCGGAAGAAATCGTACTTCTTAAGAATGCGGATGGTTTGGAGCAGGTCGGATTTCGTGTAATTGCGATTAACCGCTGTGTTAGCGACGAGGTCCGCGAGCATGGTGCGGAATGGAATCACCGCGTCCACGCCCTTGGCGTGAAGTAGGGCGATGCTTTCGTCGCGCGCCTTGGCTTCCTGGGGCAGGGCGGGGACGACCAGGATTTTCAAGGGTGTTCCGTTTTCGCCAAACGCCCGCGCAGCTTGCTGA
>CAZIJO010000120.1:0-17754 GCA_964539515.1 uncultured Bifidobacterium sp.
GCTTTTTGCAATCGCCGGGTGCACAGATAATTCGCCCGCCCCTTGAGCATCGTGAAGTTGAACTTCACCGGCGCGGGCAGGGCGCCCAGCACGCTCGCCAGCATCGGCAGGTCTTTCTCGGTCAGCTGCTCCTGCAAATTGATCGTGTGCGTCGAAATAATGGCCTTTTTCTTCTGCGCGGTGGCAAAGAGAATCGCCGGCACGAGGTAGGCCAGGCTCTTGCCGACACCCGTGCCCGCCTCCACCGCGAGATGTTCCTGCCCTTGCAACGCCCGCGCCACCGCCACGGCCATCTCCTGCTGGGGCAGCCGGAATTCAAAGTTGCTCGCGCGGGAAAGAATGCCGCTCGGCGAAAAAATCTCTGCCACCTGGGCGACCAAATCGGTAGTCGCCCCGCTGGGTTGTTGTTCGATGGCGGAAATCATATTAATGGCCCGCCCGTCGCGAGGCCGTCGGATGGTGGCAAGGATCACCGGGCAAAACAAATCATTGCGCGGGTTGGTTTTGGCTTTTTTTCCCCGCTCGTATAACCTCGCGCCATGCTCAATTACATCTGGCTCGGCCTCGTGATGGCGGCGGTGTTGATTGGGGGCTGGCACAATCTGACCGGCGCCCCAACGGGCACGCTCAAGGAGATGACCGACGCGGGCTTTGAGATGACCAAGGTGGCGGTGATGGAAATCGCCCTGCCACTCAGCGGCATGATGGCCCTTTGGCTTGGCATCATGCGACTCGCCGAAAAGGCGGGCTTGATCCAGCTCCTCGCCCGCGGCTTCCGGCCGGTGATGAAATGGCTGTTTCCTGACGTCCCCGCTGAGCATCCCGCGATGGGCTCGATGCTGATGAACATGGCCGCCAATTTCCTCGGGCTGGCCAACGCCGCCACACCACTGGGTTTGCGGGCAATGAAGGATTTGGAGACCCTCAACCCGCGCCCCGGCACCGCCACCAACGCGATGTGCACTTTCCTGGCCGTCAACACAAGTTCCATTCAACTGCTGCCGGTGACAGCGGTTGCGGTGCTGGTGGTGGCGGGTTCGTTGCAACCCTATGCCATCATCGGGACGGCGATGCTTGCGACAACATTCTCCACCATTGCAGGGATCACCGCTGTGAAATTACTGGAGAAACTGCCCGGCTATCGACTGCCACTGCTAGCGAGCCCGGAGCAAAGCGCAACGGATCCATGCCGCCCCTCACCCGGCAAGACCGCTGCTCTCCCACTAGCGGACGAGGACCGGGTGAAGGCTGAGGATTGCCCGCCCCTGAACTGGTTTGGCCTTGGCGCGCTGGGCTTGTTTTTCCTGTTCTTCGTCTTGCTCTTCGTGGCAATCAGTTTCCCAGAAACCTTCAACCATCCCATGTCCAGAGAAATGCAGCAGCAACATCCGGCTGTTCGCTCACTGAATACGATTTCGCTACTGGCCATCCCCTTCATGCTGGCGTTCTTTCCGCTTTACGCCGCCCTGCGGCGGGTGAAGGTCTATGAACAGTTCGTGGAGGGCGCCAAGGAAGGCTTTCAAGTGGCCGTAACCATCATCCCGTTCCTCGTGGCGATCCTGGTGGCGGTGGGAATGTTTCGCGGCGCCGGGGGAATTGATCTGCTCAGCCGGGCCTTGCGCCCCGTGCTGGATTTCATCCACTTCCCGGCCGATCTGCTGCCGATGTGCCTGATGCGACCGCTGAGCGGCAGTGGCACGCTCGGAATGTTCACGGAACTGGTCAAGGAATTTGGCCCGGACAGCCTAATCGCCCGCACGGCGGGGACCATCTTCGGCAGCACCGAGACCACTTTTTATGTGATTGCCGTTTACTTTGGGGCCGTAAACATTCGCCGAACGCGACACGCCGTCGCGGCAGGATTGATCGCGGATGCCGTGGGGATCGTCGCCTCCGTCATCATCTGCCGAATCATGTTTGGATGACAAAAGGGCTGCTTCGATCTCGACTTCAGGGCGACGAGCCTGACAATCCTTTCCCGTGCCGCGCGTTGTCCTCGAACATGTGACCAAGTCTTTCGCCGCGCCGGGCGGAGTCTCCGTCCGTGCGGTCGATGATGTGTCGTTCGAGATTGCGGACAAGGAACTGCTCGTACTCGTCGGCCCCTCGGGTTCTGGCAAGACGACGCTGTTGCGGCTGATCGCTGGCCTGGAGAATGTGTCGCGAGGCGGCATCACCTTCGATGGCGAGGCCGTTCAAGCACGACCGCCGCAGGCCCGCAACGTCGCCATGGTCTTCCAGTCCCACGCCTTATTTCCCCATTTCACGGCTTGGGAGAACATTGCGTTCGGTTTGAAACTCCGCGGCGTGACCCGGCGGGAGACTGCGGAGCGCGTCCACGCCATGGCGGACATGCTCGGAGTGGTTCCTTGCCTGCACCGACGGCCCGCCGAGCTCTCCGGGGGCGAATGTCAACGGATCGCTTTGGGCCGCGCCCTCGTACGACAACCGCAAGTTCTGGTGCTCGACGAACCGCTCTCGAGCCTCGACCCGCCGCTGCGCGCCCAACTCCGGGCAGAGATCCAGGCCCTCCACACTCGCCTGGCCCTGACGATGATCTACGTCACCCATGATCAGGCGGAAGCATTGGCGCTGGGCGACCGGGTTGCGGTAATGCGAGCAGGGCGATTACAACAAGTGGGCAGCCCGCGCGAGATTCATGATGCGCCCGCGAACCAGTTTGTGGCGGGCTTCATCGGTTCGCCGGCGATGAATTTTATTTCTGGGACCGTTACGCAACGGGATGGGCGGCTGGTTTTCATCGACGTGACCGCGACCACGAAGAACACAACGACGGGGTTTGTGTTGCATCTGGATGGGGCAGCCTCCGCCGCCTTCCGCCGCCATCAGGACCGACAGTTGCTGCTGGGTTTTCGACCGGAACACCTCACGGTCACGGATGTCCCGCGGCCAGAAGCTTTCCACGCAACCCTCCCGGCGACGGTGAAAACCGTGGAGTTCCGCGGCCCCGAGATAATTTTGCACTGCTGCGCAGGGGAAAACACTTTGCAAGTCCGGACCGGTGCCAACGCCGCACCTGCCCAAGGTCAAAAGGTGACGCTCGCGTTTGACTTGCGCCAGGCCCGGATCTTCGACGCCGCCACCGGAGAATCGTTGCTTTGAAGCGTCCGGCAAATTCGTTGATTCACCCGCGCCACGGCAACAGCGAGCGAACCGGTCAGATCTGAAAATCCACGACGGTCTGCTTCTCGGCCTTGCTAAGCACCCGCATGTCGAGGCCATCGTAGATGACCAACGAGTTGGGCGCCACGCTGTCCATGATGAACACGTTGCCCCCGATGGTACTGCCGGCGCCGATGACGGTCTCGCCGCCGAGTATGGTCGCGCCGGGGTAGATCGTCACACGGTCTTCGATGGTGGGATGGCGTTTCTGCCCACGCAATTGCTGGCCGCCGGAGGTGGAACGCGCGCCCAGCGTCACGCCGTGATACATCTTCACATGATTGCCGATCACCGCGGTTTCGCCCACCACCGTCCCGGTGCAATGATCAACAAAAAAGTGGGAGCCGATTTTCGCACCCGGATGCAAATCCATGCCGGTGCGACCGTGGGCCCACTCGCACATGATCCGGGGCACCAGCGGCACGTCTTTGATGTAGAGCTGATGGGCCAGCCGCTGGACCGCGATCGCTTCGATGAACGGATAGGCAACAATGACCTCCTCCTTGCTCAGGGCGGCGGGGTCTCCACTGAACGCCGCTTCGGTGTCGGTCTGCAAGACCTCGCGCAGGCACGGCAGGCAGGCCAGGAACTCCAGGGTGAGCGCATGGGCGGCACCGGTGATTTCCTTTTTGGCAAGATCCGCGGGCGGTTGATATTCCAGGCTCTTGCGGATCTCGTCCTCGAGCGGGCCGATAATGGAATCGAGCAGCACGGCGGTTTCCGCCCGGAGTTCAGAGGAATGAATCAGTTTTTCATCGAAAAATCCAGGGAACAGGAGCCGCAACAAATCCTTCGTGATGGCCGCAACAACGCGTTTGGATGGCAGGTTCTTGCCATCGAGGTGGTTGATGCCGCCCACGCGGGCGTAGGAGGCAATCAGTTCACTGGTCAATTGGGTGACCGGATCATTCACGGTGCGAGTATCAGCCAGCGAGCCGGCCAAGGCAAGTTTCGCCAGGATTGGAATCCATTCTTAGTCTTACGCTTAATCGTAATCTTGTTACCTTTGCCCACGACAGATGGAAGGCTGTTCTCAGGACGATTCAGTGTAGTAAAATGAAGAGTCTATTTAGGATTCAAATGGATCTCCCCGCCACTTCAAGTCACACGGGTTTGACGGCGTATCGCCCCGGCAAGCGACTCAAAATCCGCCGGCATCCTGGACCTGCTTGAAGTATCCCGTGTAGAAACTGATGATCCGCCAGGCAATCATCAGCGCAATGAGCAGGTAGATCACCCGCGGTGTCCACTGCGCAACGGCGTGAATTTTGCGCGCACCTTCCTCCTGATAATATTGATGCAACCGGATCAGCACCGTATCCAGCTTGCCGCTGACCTCCCCGGTCGCGTATTGGTTGGCAAACAGATCGGGAAAACGGCCCGAGGCGCGCAGGGCTTCGGCGGGCGTCTGGCCGGCGCGGACATCGGGCAGCCATGCATGCGCGGTGCGTCGAAGTTCGGGTGAACCGCTCACGGTGGCGGCCATCTCCCAGGCTTCGACGATGGATATGCCGGCACTGATGAGCGCTTCGAGCGCCATCGCCAGCCGGGCCAGTGCCAGATCGCGTCGGCCGCTGCCCAGCAACGGTATCGGGTGCAGGATTCGCTCGATGACCGATCGCCACGCTTCGCCATGCTTTCCTTGACCGGCGTAAATCAAAGCGGCCACGACCCCGTAAAGCGGAAGCAATATGCCAAAGGTGTGACGGAGATAGCGCAGCCAGTCTCCCGTGGTGAACAACTGTGCGAAAGGAAAAATAAAAATGGCGAAGTGTAATAGGAAAACCGGATAAGCCAGATCGCCGATCAACTGGCGCGCCGTGCGAGCCCGGTCGGTATAGTAATCCGCCAGCACCCGAAAACTGGCGTCAAGCCGCCCACTGCGCTCGCCCGCTTCGAGCAAGGCAAGGTCGAAGGCCGGAATCCATTTTCCCGATTGCAACACTGATTCGGCAAACGTGCCGCCTTCAGTGATTCCCTCGATAACGCGCTGGAGGGGCTCCCGAAAGGCACCGGAGGGCGGGTTGCGGGCAAGTTGTTCCAAGGCCCGCAAAATGGGCAGGCCGGCTATCGTGAGCTGACTGAGCTGGTGATAGAGCTCCGCGCGCCGGGTGAACTGACCGGGCAGGACAAGGGTAGCGGCGGGTGGCATTGAATAAACCTTGCGGCCAACGATGCAAAAACCCGTGTGCCACCAGTGCGCCCCAGCCTGGGGAACAATCAGGCAATGGCCCCGTCCAACAGCGACTTCAGCTTGGCCTTGCCCCCGGCGATGCCGACTTGCTGCCCCACGATCTGACCGTTTTTGAAGACGAGGAACATCGGGATGGACTGCACGCGATAGTTGACGGCGAGTTGCTGGTTGGCACCTTCTTCGATATTCAGCTTTGCCACCTTTGCCCTGCCCGCGAATTCATCAGCAAGCTCATTGAGCACCGGAGCTATCTGCTTGCACGGACCGCACCACTCGGCCCAAAAATCCACGAGCACCGGCGTGGCGGACTTGAGGACTTCCGGTTCAAAGTTTTCACCGGACAGCGTAACAATTGCAGGGGAGGCCATAGTCAATAAACAAGCGAATACGGGTTGAAGGCGAAGCGGCAAATAATGACCGACGAAAATCCGCTCAGGGCGTCGGCAGCAGCCATATGTAAACTACGCTGCCCACCGCAAGCAGACCAATAATCGCAGCAGCCAGCGCCAACCCTTTGTCCAATCCACTGACACTTGCGGGCGCGGCGGCACGGGCGGGCGCGGCCGCGGGTTTTTGGGCGGTCGGGGCGGTTGCCAGGCGCTGCGCGGCAGGCGCGGCAGAGGGTCGCGGGGCCGGAGGGGCCGGGGGCGCCGGCGCGGCAGAAGTAACGGCAGGCGCGGCGGCCGGAGCCGCACTGGCACCGGTAGGCCCGCCCGGCGGAAGGGTGGGCAACTTGATGGTCGGCGCAGCGGAAGGCTTTGGTGGCAGGTTAATGCGCACCGTTTCCTTCTTGGGTTGAACCTTGCCGGTTTCCTTTTTCGGCGGCATGGCGCCGGCGGGAATATTGGGAATGTTTTCAGCCATAAAATCTGTTTTGCTCAAGATAGTTTCCCGACCCTATGTGTCAATCCCTTATTCGTCTCGACCTCGCACGCAAATGGAGGTGGCTCTCCCCCTGGTACTCGGTCCCCCACAAGCAGCACCTCTTACCGGGCTGTCTTCGTCCCGACGAATACGTAACGGGCGTGCGTCAGACCGTTGACCACCTTGTCGAAGTAATACTTGAAACCTCGGGAGAGCGTGACCCGCTTGATCTCCAGTTTGAGCCCGACATGGGCAAACATTCCTTGATAATCCGCCCGGCTCAGACCCGGATTTGCGGGCGGACCATTCGGCGCCGACCGGCGGGCGGCCGAACGGAACCGCACCAACGGCCGCACGGGTTCGCGGATCGCTACGAACTTGCCGCCCGGCTTCAATACGCGGCGCACTTCGCGCAACACCCGCAGCATGTTCACCGCCCGGTGGAGCGCATCGGCGCACACCACGACATCGAAATGATTGGCGGGGAAATCCAGCTTGCCGAAATCGGCCGGCATCCGCGTGATTTTGGCGGCGTGCGCATGGAGGAGTTTGAATACTTTTGGCGCCTGCAGTTTCAGCAGACGCGCCGAGGCGTCCGTGGCGGTAATTTCAACCACCTGCGGCAGCTTGGACAGCTCGGCGCTGAACCAGGCCGCTCCGGCGCCAATTTCCAGTACCCGCCCCCGAAATTCGAGTCCGCATTCTTGCGTGAGGAAGGGAATGAATTTGGGGAAATCCGTCTGCACACAACGCCACCACGCCGCTTCGCTGGCAAACTCCTCGCCGGGATGAGATGCTTCGGCCCGCTCAATCAGCATCGCGGGCATTTCGATTTTTTTCTCGATGTATCGGGAATCGCTCACAGTCAGAGGCGGGGCAACTTAGGTAGCCGCAGACCTTCGTGCAACTTTGTTTTGTGGTTCCGGGCGCAACGCCGGCCCCAACACACGGCTTTACACCAATTCCCTGCGGGCATAAATTAACGCCATGGCTACACAATACGACGCTACCGAATTTGTGGACACGGATTTTCAGGCCCACAAATCGCCGTTCGCCAGCACCACGACCACGGCGGCCGCCGGCAGCCCCGGGCGAGCGCCCACGCGCGAAGAGGTGGACGTCAAAGTCACCGAGGCCCAGCAGAAACTGGCGGAACTCAAGCGCGCGCAGGAGGAACTGGAACGCGAACGATCCACGCTCGAAGAATTGCGCCGCCGCCAGATGGAATTCCAGAACGGGCGCACGGAAATGATCCAGCATCTCGCGCGCGGTCTCGGATTGCTCGAAGAGGCTGAGTTCGCGGCCCGGCGCGACGCCGAGCAAATGGCCAAGACCATCGGCGAACTGCGCGATGCGCTTGGCAAGGTGCAGGGGCTGCACGAAGAGGGCTGGACCAAGGACAATTTCAACGTGGAACTGACCCGCGCCTTGACTACGATCGAAAACGCCCGCTTGGAATGGAATGGCGCCCGGCTGAAATTCCCGGTGCTGTCCGCCCCAACCACGGGAACGGCGAGCGAACCGAAGAGCAATGCTACCGCTGCCGCGTTGCTGGCCGAAAAGAGTTTTGCCCAGCTGTGCCGGCTGGGACTGGCGCTGACCTGGCCCCTCGCGACCATTGCCCTCGCCGCGCTGGGAGTTCTGATTTTCGTGCTGCTCCGTCCTTGAAGGGCGGCCAACTGCTGGGCAAGCCGAAATAATTCGCGCTTCGCCCGGCCTGATCGCATGGGCTGGTTCAAAAAGAAATCTGATCCCATCTCGGATCGCGCCACTGCGCTGAACTCCGAAATCGCCCTGCTGGAGGCGCAGATCAAGCGCCTGGATGAAAAATTGCATCGCGGCCCGGGACAACCCCGCTTGCGCTCCACCGCCCTACCCCGGGGCCTGACCATCAGCCACACCGGAAATGACTACGCCCCCGCCGATCCGGCCGTGCCTCCGGACCCGGTCTTTGAGGAAGTCAATCAGGAGCGCCTCGCGCCTCGGACCGACTTGGAGACCACGGGGGTGCACTTCAACGAACTGGGCGTGCGCAAGTACGATCTTCCGGCACTGGTCGCGCGGCTTCGCCATTTCTTCCACGGGCCAAGCACCAGCAATCCCAAGCTGGTGAGCTACCTTGCCGCCGGCGGCGTTCAAGGGCTGCGTCCGTTGCGCAAGGAAAAGCGCGTGGCCCGCAATCGTTTCATTGCGTTCACAATTTTTTTGCTCCTGACGCTGTTCGGCCTGTTTTACATGGTCCTTAAACACTAACCGCCAGCATGCGCCCGACGGACGACACGGGATTGGTGGCCTTGGATATTTCGACACGGGATGGGAACTTCCTCGCGCTTTATTCGACTAGGGGATTGGCACGACTAAGCTTCCCGACCGAGCCGACCGCCCGTCCGCGGCCCGCTGGAAACCGCGCAACGCCAGCCATCCTCAGCTGGCATCGGACCACAACCACCGCGCTCAAAGCCATTCTAACCGGCTGCGCGCCGGACGCTTTTCCACCTTTGGATTTGTCCGCCGGCACCTCGTTTCAGCAATCCGTCTGGCGCGCCCTGGAAACGATTCCTCTCGGCCAGACCCGCAGCTACGGCGAAATCGCCCGTGCCATTGGCAAGCCCAAAGGCGTCCGGGCCGTCGGGGGCGCGTGCGGAGCGAACCCAATCCCCGTGCTTGTTCCCTGTCATCGGGTGCTTGCGGCGGGTGGAAAACTAGGTGGTTTTTCCAGCGGACTGCATTGGAAACGGAAGTTGCTGGAGTGTGAGGGCGCAATTCTCCATTGATCGGGCGGCGGCCTTACTCCGCTCCTGAAGGACTTGGCGGGAAGTGGGCAAATGCATTTGCGAAAACTAAACGCAAGCTAACCCTCGCGGACGCAGAGTATCCCCCGCGATGAGTGGAGGCGGTCTAAAGACTGACCGCCTGCGCCATTTTTTCCTGCTTGCGCCTGACCATGTACATGCAGGTGCCCCCACTTAGCGCAAACATTACCATCAAGGGATACCATGCACTCCAGCCGTACTTGGCGAACAGTTTGCCGAACAGAAAAAGGCTCAAGGCGGAACCATAGTATTGGAAGGAATCAATGACGCCTGTAGCAAAGCCAGCCATTTTCTTGCCGCCGATGTCCATCGGCGCGGCCGCTCCCACAATGGAGTGGGTGGAATTGACCGTCAGCGACGTCAGGACGAGAAACATTCCGCCGAGGAAAATCCCCAGCCCACCGGGCTTGATCAGTCCCACGAACATGGCCAGCGCCGCGCAGCTGATAACGGTGGCTTCGATAAAGTAAAGCCCCATTGCCACCGGGGAACGCGCCCCTTTGAACACCTTGTCCGAGACCATCCCCGCTCCGACCGATCCAAGGATCGCCACCGCGGTCATGAGATTCATCGTGATCATCACCGACAGCGGTTTGGAATTCATGTCAATCAACAGATGGTCTTTGAAAAACATCACCGCCATTTGATCAGAGCTGTGGCGCACGGCACCGGTGCTGGCATAGGCGGCGGCATAAAACCAGACCAGCGGATGGCGAAAAATGGTTTTGAAAGTGTCCGCAATACTGACCCGGGTACCCAGGCTGTTGTCAATTTCGTCAACTATCACATCGGCAAAACCGGATTGCGCCGGTTCTTCTTTTACCGCGAAGGCCACAAGAACGGCCATGCCAGCCGTGACGAAGGGAGGCACGATGAAAAGAATCCGCCAGTTGCCTGGCTCCACCACCCAGGTCCCGATGCCCCAAATGGTCAATGTGAGACCACCCAGGAGATACGGAGACAGGGTGTTGGCCGCAAACTGGCCCAATTGAATCATGATACCGAAAATGCCGGCAAACGTGCCGCGTTCGTTTCGTTGAAACCAAGCCGCGTTGATCTTGACCATGCCGGGCGCCCCACAGGATTGAAACCAGCCGTTGATCAGAGCGATCAGACCGAAGGTGGCCAGCGTCCCGACGAACGAGGAAAAGCCGAAAATAAAATTGCACGCCATGGTGCCGACCGCACCGACGATCATGATCCATTTTCCGCCGACGCGATCCGCGATAAGCCCATTTAGTAGTTGCCCGGTACCATAAGCGAGCGACCAGATCACCCAAATGTTCGCGAGGTCCGCCGTATTGAAATTGAACTCCTTGACCATGCCGGGCCCGGCGAACCGGAAGTTGTACCGGCACATGTAATACGAGGCGTACATGCAGCCCAACGCCCCCCAGTTTAAGCCGCGCCGCCGGCGAAAGCCAGGTGGGTGGTGGGGCCGCGCGGAAGCCAATAGCGGGCCTGGCTTCATCAATTGATTGTCATCGCTTCCTGCAAGTCGGGGTGAGAGCTAAACAAACTCGCGTCCCCTGGTCAAATCTTCTGGCCGACGGATTGCGCGCCGCTTCACGCATAAAAATAACCCAATTCCCGCAAGGACACATAGTCCTTTGGCCGCTCCGGAGTGGCGCGGCCGATGATGATGTGGTCCAGCACGTCAATCTTGAGCAGTTGGCCGGCCCGGATGAGGTCGCGCGTCACCTTGATGTCCGCTTCGCTCGGCGTCGGGTCACCGCTGGGGTGATTATGCGCCAGCACGATGCCGGCAGCGCTGGCGGCGATCGCGGACTTGAATACCTCCCGGGGATGCACGAGCAAAGTGTCAATCGTGCCGTCGGTGACGGTCGCCACGCGGATGAGTCGGCGGCGAGTGTTAAGCAGAAGGACCTGGAGTTGTTCCACCCCCAGCAGGAGGTTGCGTGCCCGGAGGAGATTCACGACGGCTTCCGGCGTATCCAGCACCGGTGATTCGTCCTGAAGTTCCTTCGCCATCTTGTGGGCCAAGGCAAAAGCCGCCACGAGGGTCACCGCCTTGTCGCGCCCGATGCCTTTGACTTTCTTCAGGTCATCCACCGCAGCGCGCGCCAGCCCTTGCAAAGACCCGAACTGTTGCATCAACTGTCGTCCGACTTCCACCGCGTTCGTGCCCTTGAGCCCGGTGCGCAGAATTATGGCAATCAACTCCGCCTGGCTCAGGGCATCCGCGCCCAGCGCTACGAGCCGCTCCCGCGGCCGCTCGCTAGCCGGCTGATCCTTGAGCCGTAAACTTTTGGACATGCGCGAAAGCTAGAACGAACTCGATCCAATCCCAAGCGCCAAGTTTCGATGGAGCCAACTCAGACTGTGAACCCGTTATTGTTCGGTGGTGGCAGTGTTCACTATTCAATGCGTACGCATCAAGAAATGAACGTCTAGCTGATGGTCAAGGTGAGTGCGTTGTTCAGGGTAGCCGGGCAGTTGTGAGTCAGCCGGGATTACCGGAGGGGCAAGACGGCGATCAGGTCTGCCACGAGCTTCTCCATCCCCTTGAACCGGCCTTCCACATAGTACACGTAAATTAGCCGCACCAAACCGGCGATGACGAACAAGGTCAGGCTGGTAAGAAAATACAGGCCAATGGCATGCGTCGGGTCGGGGCGCAAGACGCAGGGAAGACCGTGATACAACACCGCCACCGTGAGTACGATACCAATGCCCCAAGGCACCCACGGGGTAATCGCGGCGGACAGGTCCACCATCCGCAGCACGAGGAGAGGACCGAGGCCATAGGCGATTACAGTGAAGGCATGCGTAAAAGTATTGCGGCGATGAAACGTGCCGGCGAAGGACTGGGCCGCCAGCGCACCAACAAAAGCCACGACGATCAAAAGCAGACTGTGGGCAGCTTCGATGACAACCGCCTCCTCCAAGGAGAACTTCTTGAGATAGCCGGCGCTGCCTTTTTGCCATTTGCCCCAGTGATGCAATCCATAGCCTTCCACGAAAGAACTCAATAGCAGCAACGGCAGGAGGTAAAGCAAGAAGACAAATAAAACGCCGCGTCCCGCCGTGGCGATTCCCTCCCACGTGGGAGCGGGGCGGATGAGCAGCAAAAAAGCCTTGATCATGACCCCATTAATAACCTTCCGATCTGTTACAAACAACATAATTGCACCATCACTCGCCGCCAGCGGCTAATTTTAAAGACCATCAGGCGAGTTGTTGATCGCGCCATTTTCACCCCCGGACGCATCAAGGGGGGAAGGCACGGCCCCGGTTTAAATTTACCGGATGGGCTTTACAACCGTGCGACCCAAAGCCCGTCGACGGGGAGGAAGAAGTTTGCCCGGTGATTTTCCAGGCTTCCACTGGGCCGAGGTGCGTGATTTACTGCCGGCCATGAACGGCGCCGACTGCATTTGGGACAAACTCACCCGCGTGGTGATATTTCTGTTGGTGCTGGCCGTGCTCGTGGGTATCGGCATCTGTTATTACCCGCTCATCCAATCGAATGCCAGCCTGCGGAAGGAAATCGAGTTGCTCAACGAACAGGTGCGGAAGGAAAAGGAAATCAACAAGCAACTCAGCACAGCGATCGAATCGCTGCGCGACCCCAAAACCGTCGAACGCCTCCTCCGCGGACTCGGCTACGCCAAACCAGGAGAAACCGTCATTCGCTTTGAGGAGCCGGTGACGAATTCCACTTCGCCTCGCTAAGTGCTTGGCTGGCGTCGCAAGGCGGTCGCAAGTTAGATTGCCTTTGTTTTGGGATGGCCCGTTTAACTCCAGCGGAGCACAGCCTGCGCGCCTCCCCCGCAGCGCAGCTTGCCTTATAAGTCTTTTTCAAGGTGCGCCAATGAATGGCCAACAGGTGAATCTGGGGCCGTCTTCCGGTGCTACTTACTATGTCCGGTGAAGTGACCAACTCGCGGTTGGGTTGGATCGCTGCCTGGGTCAGTACTTCCAACCCTTGTACTTATAGCGCTGCTTGATCCACGCGAAATCCCGGTCCTTGGAGGTCGTGGACCGGCCGAAGCTCGGATCGGTGTTGTTTTCCGCCGCCACCGCATCTTTCAAAGTGGCGGCTTCGAGCCACTTGTGGCTTTCCACATGACCGTCAAGGAAACTGATGGTGTTCGCATTGAGATGGAAGGCTGCGACCGGATCAATCCAACTGGTGTTGGCGATGCCGATGACCCAGGTACCCAGGTTGTAATTGCGGGAATCTGGTTCTTCGACGAATACCATCGCGTTAGCTGGATCCGGAACCGCCACGATCTTGAAGATCTGGGGCGTTGCCGCGTCCCAGACCTGAAGCACCCCGTTCCAGGTAAATGTCCCCATGCCATCAGCCTTGGAGTAGCTGTCATAGGCCCAATGGGCGCCCGGCGTGCGCCGCTTGTATCGCGAATCGCCGGGGCAGTGATAAGCGCCAAACGCCGAGCAATACTGCCAAAGCGGTCCCATGCTCAGGCCTTTCTGCACGGCTTGCACAGCTTTGTCGACCGTCATCCCGGGGGCAATGTCTGGGGAGGGGCCCGGCCAATATCCGCCCGCGAACGTGTCCAGTTTGACCGTAGTTGTTCCATTATTGTAGGAAAAGGCCGCCCCCTCCATGGTACCGTTGTTGTCGTCGGCGTACATGATGAAAGCCAGCTGGAGTTGTCGCTCGTTGCTCTTGCAGTAGGCGCCCGTGGCCTTCAGCTTGGCCTTGGTCAAGGCGGGAAGGAGCATCGCGGCAAGGATGGCGATGATGGCGATCACCACGAGCAACTCAATGAGCGTAAAGCCACGCCGAACGCGAAGCTTACCGGAATCTAATCTGCCAAGAACGGCTGTCACAAAGGTATTAATTGGTTCTCGACACTCTCAAAACTGTTGAGTTCCCGGTCAAGTAAACTCTTTCTTCAACTACGGTTTTTTTTCAGCGGACCTCAACTTTTAATACTCATTTTTGAGTCTAAGGCAGTGCCAGCGTCCCAGAGTCACCGCATCGGAATCCGCCGTGAGTTTACGGCAATTCACCGGTCCGGGAGTCACTTAGGCGGGGACGCACTGAGCAGGAAGCCGATCAAATTGCAGAAGTCGGCGTCCGGCATTTGTTCCAAGCCTTCCGGCATGACCGACAGCTCGCTCACCCGCAGCAGCTCAATGTCACTCCGGGCGATGACCTCCGCTTTCGGCCCAGCGGAAAGCAATTTCACATGCGAAGCGGTATCCTCGACCAGCCGCCCGGACACACTCCGACCGTCCTTGGTGTCGATTTCCACGTTTTCGTAGCCTTTGCCGATGATCTGGTTTGGGTCAATCACGTTGGCCAGCAGCGCGTCGAGACTCGAACGACCCACGCCGGTCAGATCCGGCCCAACGTCGGCGCCTTCGCCATTGAGTTTGTGGCAGACGAAACAGGTTTTCCTGGCGAGTTCATGACCGGCGGCGAGGTCGGCGGTGCCGGCCAGGATCATCGCCTTTTTCACGGCGATGATTTTCTGTTTGTCGGCATTGGCGGCGCCGAGGCGGCCAATTGCCTGCGCAGCTCGCTGACGGATAGACTCGTCCTTCGACTCTACAAGTGCGCGCACCACGGTTAAGGGCAGTTCACCCACGGCCACTGCTTTACCTTCGATGGCCGAGAGCAAGCTCATCGCCCAAGATCGGCGGGCCACCAATACTTCCGCCACCGCGGACCGCTCGCCGGGCGTGTATTGCGGCCATTGCGCCAGGAGACTTTCACCCACGCGATCGCCGCCGATTTCGCCCAGCGCACGGATGGCTTCAAGCCCAAACAGCTCGGCCGGTTTGGTGGCGAGCAGCTTGAGCAATGCGTCCCGCGCGGCGTCGTTCTTGAAGGTACGGACGGTTTGGATCGCTTGCATCCGGTCCACCTCCGAAGCGCTGGAGTCGTTCACGAGGCGGAGTGTGAGTTGAATCGCATCCGCGTCATTCCACAGCGCGCCCAATTGGCGGGCGCGGCTCTTCACTTCTGCATCCGCGCTGGCAACGAATCTGGCAAAGAGCGCCTTCGTATCAGTGGCCGGCGCGAGCGGGCGGGCCTTTTGGCCTTCGATCAAGCCGTTCAACGCGGCGAGGGTGAGGCGCGCGTCCTTCGCCTGAATCGTGGCGAGGAACTCCGCCGCCTGGGCGATTTTTGCTGCGTCGCCCGTGTCGCAAAGTCGGCGCATGGACTTGCGGACGAGAATTTCACTGAGCGGCTTCGTGGCCGGGCCATTCTCCGCGAGCCAGCGCAAGCCTGGCGCCGGATTCCGCGCCAGCAAGGGTTCGCCAGCCAGCCAAATCATGTAGTTTACGAGAGGGTCGTTCGAGGCGGCGGCGGATTTGATCAAATTGGCGAGCGTTTTTCCGACCGGGGCGGTGTCGTTGATTTCGTAATCGGTCACGATCCGGCTGGAAACGATCCGGCGGACGGCGGTGGCGACGGCGAGTTGCACCCGCGAATCAGAATCGGCGGCGAGGATTTCCAGTTCTGCGATCTCCTCGGTGGATGAAGTGCCATCCTGGGCCACGCGCCAAGCGGCCATGCACCGGCGCAGCCACTCGTCGGGGTGGGTTGTTGTCGACGACCAGACGACCCAGCGAGGAATTGGTGAACCCAAATCCTCATTTAGCCAAAACGCGGCAATGCGGGCCTGAATGGAAGTCTTATCGTCAAGCATGTTGACCAATGTACTGATGAAGTCCGGTTCGCCCTGGAACCGCTGGTTTAATTGCTGGTATCTCGTCAATCGATCACGCAACAGTCGCTGCGCCATTCGTCGCTGCCAGACATTTGGGTGATCAAACATCTTCACCAGTTCCGTGCCGGTCAGTTTCGACAAGTCCATGTTTACATCCGGACGCGCTGGAACTGTCTTGCCAGCTTCAGTACCCACATGAACCACCCGCCAGATGCGCCCGCGCTCGCGGTCCACCCCCTCGGGATCCGCCCGAGCGTTTTGGTAACACGGATACTTGTCGCACCAATCCCCAATCCAAAGCGCGCCGTCGGGGCTGACCTGCTGGCTGATCGGGCGAAACCAGCCGTCGCTCGTCCTGAGAAAATCCTTTTCCGCTACAGCCTTGAAACTGGAGCCGTTGGGAATGAGCCGGTCGTGATTGATCGCATTCTGGTGGATGTTGCCCATGAATACGCGGCCTTGATACTCTGCCGGAAACTGGTCGCCTTGATAAACGCAGATGCCGCAATAGGCCGCCATGTGGTGCTTGTGGTCCACGATGGACGGCAGAACCTCGTAAGCGTAAGGATTCGACGGCGTGCCCGCCTGCCGTTGATACGTGCCGCCGGGCGCGAGGTGAAACAGATGGTCAATGACGCACGCGCTCACGAACGCGTTGCCCGTGGCGTCGAAGTCCACGCCCCATGGATTGCTCGTGCCCTCGGCAACAACCTCGAACTGTTTCGAGCGTGGGTGATAGCGGGCAAGCGCGGCGGTCATCTCAATGCCAGGCTCCGTGGCTTCGGGAATCTTTACTTTCGAGCGGGTGAAGACACCGTGGGTCATGTAGAGCCAGCCGTCCGGCCCCCACGTAAATCCGTTCAGCAATTCGTGCCGGTCTTCCAGACCAAAACCGGTGAGCAGGACTTTCCGGGTGTCGGCCTGGTCGTCGTTGTTCGTATCCTGAAGAAACAACAAGTCCGGCGCCTGCCCCACGTAAACACCACCGTTGCCAAGCAGAAGCCCGGTGGCCAGATTCAAGCCGTCAGCGAAAACCGTGGCCTTGTCGGCCCGCCCGTCGTTGTCGATGTCCTCCAGAATCTTGATCCGGTCGCGGCCCTTTTGTCCGGGCGGCGCGCCAAGCGGATATTCGTAGAGTTCCAAGACCCACAGCCGCCCACGCTCGTCCCAGGTCATCGCCACGGGATTGATGACGTCCGGCTCGGCGGCAAACAGACGAACTTCAAATCCTTCGGGCACGACGAATTCCTTTTCCGCCGCGGCGGGTGCGAGCGCGGGAGTGGCGGCGGGTGCATGCTGGCCGGTGAGCTGTTTGCCCGCGGCACGGGTGGAAGCGGTCCCGGCCAGAAGCAGCAGGAAAAAAGCAAAGGCGGTCTTCATAAGGTGGCGGCCGACATTGTGGCGGCGCGGATTCGCCGGCGGCGAGAAAAATTTCTTTCGTGCCCGCCCGCTGCCGTGTTCACTGGACGGGATGAAAGCAGTCATCCTCGCCGCCGGGAAAGGCACGCGCATGAAGGAGCTCACGAATGAGCTTCCAAAACCCATGCTCCAGGTGCAGGGCAAACCCATCCTCGAACACATCCTCGACGGCCTGATTTCAGCCGGCGTGCATGAGGTATTCATCGTCACCGGGTGGAAGGCGGAGGTTATTGAAACCCACTTTGGCGATGGTTCGAAATGGGGTGTGCGCATTTCTTATGGCCGCCAGTTGGTGCAGGATGGCACCGGCAAGGCGCCGGAACTCGCGAAGAGTTTCATCGGCCCCTCCCCGTTTATCCTCACCTACGGCGACATCCTGGTGAAGCCGGAAACGTATGCGCAGATGGTGCATCGCTTTCAGGAAGGTTATTTCTCCGGGGTCATCACGGTCACGCCCGGGGAGGACGTCACGCAGGGCGGGCTGAACTTTTTCGACGAGCAGTTTTGCCTGAAGCGGCTAGTGGAAAAGCCTTCCTCCGCCCAGATCCAGGAACTGCAGCGCACCGGCTGGCTGAAACCCGGGGCCCCCGTGTGGTACAACGCCGGC
>CAZIJO010000121.1:0-17729 GCA_964539515.1 uncultured Bifidobacterium sp.
ACGTACCAACCGAAGCCAAGCTTCAAGAATTCCTCCATCGCCATGCCGTAGCAGCGCGCCATCTGGTCGTAGCGCGCGGCCAGAACGTAATCCATGTAACGGCTGGCATGGACGTGCTGGTTCATGTCGATGTCGTCGGGCCGCACCTGCAAGGCGGTTTCAAATTTCGTGCCGGTCATTTTGTCCATGGGTGGGTGTGGTTTTGTTCACCGTGTGAGCGCCGGGGAGTTGGCGAACCCCGGCGGCGAAAAGGCATCCGGCTGGCCGCCATAAGCGCCCGACGGTTCCATGGCGTGGAGGTGGGCCTGGCTCAATGCGCAAGCGGCTTGGGCCCGGCGAGATTCCCCGCGTAATCCCGGCGGACCAGGAACAGCCCGCCCACGGCCAGCAAGATTCCGCCGATAATGTAGGCCGAACCGCTGTACGCGATGAAGTGACTCATGTTCGCCAGTTTGCTGCCGTGGGGGCCGTGGTCGGTGTACCAGCCGGTCAGAAACGGGCCGAACGAGCCCAACCCCCAGCCGACGGTGTTCATCAACCCGGCGGCGGTGGCACGGGAACGCGGCGGCACGACATCGTAAAGCGAAGCGAAGATGCCGGCGTCATAGCAGCCTTTGCATAGGCCGAATGCGACCATGCTCGTCAGCAGCACCGTCACGCTCGTGGTCGAGCCGACCAGGAAGACGAAGGTGGCCCCCAGCAGCAAGCCGGCGGCCTGGGCGAGGATGCGTCCGCCCACGAAGCGTTGCGCGAGTTTGTCGGCGAGCGTGCCGGCGAGCGGCACCGCGAAGGCGCTGGCGAGATGGATGAAGGCCGCGCCGGACAGCCCGGCGGTGGACATTTTGAAGTCGAATTTGTCCATGAGAAACTTGGGGGTCCAAGTCAGGAAAATCGTGGCGACAAAGTTGGCCAGCACGAACGTCAGCATCAGCACCCAGGCGGTCGGCCGGCGGACGACGTCGCCCACCGCCACCCAGAAGGTCACCGGCGGGGCCGACGCCGCGACGACCGTCTCGGACGCGCCGCGGGGGGGTTCCACCAGAAAGCGGTAGAGGATGATGGCCAGCACGAAACCGGCGCCACCGAAAAGGTAAAAGCCGTATCGCCAGTTGAAGTGTTGCGCGAGGATGGCGGCGACCCAGGACCCGAGGACGGTGCCGGCATAAACGCTGGATTGGTGAAACGACATCGCGCGCGACCGGGTTTTGGGCGAATGATAATCGCTGACCAACGACATGGAGGCCGGGAAATAG
Source organism: uncultured Bifidobacterium sp. (assembly GCA_964539515.1). Classification (GTDB taxonomy): domain Bacteria; phylum Verrucomicrobiota; class Verrucomicrobiia; order Limisphaerales; family JADLHS01; genus JADLHS01. The sequence continues at coordinate 1,254 of CAZIJO010000121.1, forward strand.
AAGGTTTCGCCCAGCCCTTCGAGCGCGCGCACCGTGACAAACTGCCAGGCCTTGCCGCACCACGCCGTCGTGATGGTGATCAGGCTCCAAAACAGGCAGCCCCCCAGGATCAAATGCCGGCGGGCGACGCGATCGCCGACGAAACCCGCCAGAATGGCGCAGGCGCCATAGACGTAGCCGAAGGCGGAACCGATCTGGCCCAGTTCGGTGGCGGTGAAGCCAAATTCCTGCTGGAGGGCCGGGAAGACGGAACTGATTGCCTGGCGATCGGCATAATTGAAGAAGCAGATGAACCAGAGCATGAACACGACCCACCATTTGTAGGAGGGGGCGACCGCGGGTTGGGGGGCGGACGGCGGCGTGGAACTTGGCGAAGGGGTCATGTAGGTAGGGATTGAAGGCGACGGGCGGCGAACTACAACAAGCCTTGGTAGGCCAGCCACAAGGAACGGAAATAGTTCATCACCCGCACGGGATCAGGGCTGGCCGGGATCTCCGCCAGCGTGAAACCGGCGAAGTTCATTTCGCCGAGGCGTTGCAGCAGCTGCCGGAAGGGATAGTCCTCGAGGTAAAGGTCGCGCAGGTGGACCGAGACGATCTTCGCTTTCACCAGGTCAAAGTTGGCATCGAAGCCCGCGCCATCCAGATCGGTCGGATTGGAATTCCAGCAGACGCCCACCCGCGGATGATCGGCGACGTCCATGATGGTCTTGATGTGCGGCAGCTGGGACGTACCGGCGCCGTGAACTTCGAGACGGATCACCTGGCCATGGTCGTGGGCGAACCGGCCCAGTTCCTGGAGAGACCGGCCAATTTGTTCGAGGGTTTTTTCCACCGGCACTTCCTTGGGCAACCCGTTGGGCCGCACTTTGACACCGGTCGCGCCCACGTCCGCGGCCAGCACGATGTACTCCTTGGTGGCTTCGATGTCCTTCCGCAGTTTGGCGGGATCGGGGGTGTGATAATCGAAAGCACTGCCAAGCCCCATCAGCTGGACAGGCGAATCCTGAAAACGTTTCCGGACCTCCGCGCGTTGTTCCCGGGAGAGGGTGACCTCCACGCCATGCTTGTGGGTCGTCCGCAACTCCACGCCTTCGAATTTGGCGGCCGTGCAATTCTTGATCAGCGTCGGCACATCCCAATCCTGGGCCAGGTTGTAGGTGACGAGGCCCAGATGAAATTTCGCGGACCGGGCAAAACTGCGGGGCGGCCTGGGAGTTTCCGCCGCGGGCAGGACTTGTTCCAGCAGACCAAGCGCGCCGAGCCCCATGGCGGATTGCGCGATAAAGTTTCGACGATTGGTTTTCATCACGGTGTCACGGTGTTTTCCACGTGGCGACCGGGCTTTGTTTCTGACCCGGGCTCGCATTCCATCGGAGGCTGCCACGACGGACGCCCGGAACAATGTTTGGGCGGGCGTACCGTGTCAATAGCCGTGAGTTGGGCGGCGGAACTGCGGCAAGGCAAGGCACAGAAAAGACGAGTCTCGAGGCATAATAATTCTTGACTGCTTCGGGGCGATTTTGGTAGGCTACAGGCATCAGAAGCCCAGTTAACGAGAGAGACCAGACTGCCAACGACAACTGACTACAGTTTTATGCACGCCCTCGATTTTGAATCACCCAGCAGGGATGTTCTTATTGAACCGCAACGCGATGACGGCCAATTCCGTGTCGTGGAAGGGAAACCATTCTTGGGCCGAGCCGGCTGGAAACGCCTGCCGCTGGCAGTAATGGCTGTGCTGGCTTGGGCGACGTCCCCCAGCCACGCGCAGTTTAGTTATTACCAAAGTTTTGACTCCATCGGGCCAAGTGGCACGACCTTGCCGTTGCTTTGGACTGCCGGCTATCTGGGTGCTGAAAGCAGCGTGAACCGGGCAGTTATGGCGCCTTACGCGGGCAACGGGTTAAGCCTCACCCCGATGCCAATGGTCGTCAGCGACGGAAGCGCGCTGCCATCGCCCAATGTGGGGGCGGTCTTCAACCTCGGGGCCTCAGGCAGTTTGGATCGTGCGGTGGGTGGCTACCCGCGGACGACCCCCTCGGGAGATCAGGTGATCCAAGTCGTAATCCGAAACTTTACGGGTGCCCCATTGGAAGCCATTCATCTCAGTTATTGGGGTGAACAGTGGCGTCAGTCCCAGGGCACCTCGTCCAGCGGGCCGGAGATGCTACGGGTGTTGGCCAGCACCACGTCGGCCACCAGTGGCTTCACGTATTTTCCCGCGCTGGATTTCGTGGCCCCGAAACAGACCGTGGCGGATGCGCCGGTCGGCGGCCTGGATGGCAATGCGGCCGGCAATCGCGTGTTTATTTCCGATTACATCAACTTCCCCGTCCCAGTTCCGGATGGCGCCCCGTTTTACATCCGCTGGCACGATTGGAACGACAATGGCACCTCCGATCATTTCCTGGCCATCGACGATGTGCGGATTACGCTAATTCCCGAGCCGGCAACCGCGGCCATTTTGGTGCTGGGCTTGGGCGCGCTGATTGGCGCGAGGCGGCGGCGCGATTAACTCGCACGCCAGGGATTCAACCACTAACCACGCCGGTTTTTTAGCCGCCCGCTCAAACGAGTTGGGCGGCTTTCTTGTACGCCACCGGCATTCCCCGCCCTTGGGCCGTGAAACAGAAAACGATTCCCAAGCCCTCCTCAACTCGGGGAATTCTTGCTCGCAAGACCAAAGCGGTAGTCAGCCGCCCTCCCGGCGAATCTGATTCGGCGCGACCAGAGGATCCCAAATGCTGACCAGCTACTGACCCATGAGCCTGAAACAGGCCTGGGGATCGTCCCCCGGTGAGACGGGGAAGCTGAAGGGAATCCCGGCGAACACGCTATTGGTCTGGAGCGGTGTCCAAATGGGCGAAGCGAACTCCGTCGCCTTCAAAAGAACCACCTGGCCATCTTTATTGAACGTGCCGTTTACGCTGAAGTTTCCCCCTTCCAGAAAGGAAATGCCGGTGATCCTGAGCAAGGGCGGCAGGATGAGTTTCAAATCCTGGGCGTAGTTGAAGGTCGAACCGGGGATCGGCCCCAGGCCGAGCAATTGCAGCGCGAGATTGTTGGCTTCCGCATTCCGGATTGGCTGGATTCCGCCATAGGTCGTCAACGGATAACTCGTTGCCACCCGACGCGTGGCGGTGTTCATCGCATAGAGATCCCCCCCGGCGGGCACCCCTGGCCCCCAGACGAAGAACGGAACCGCGTAACGATAGGCGCCGGTGGGTGGATTGTCCTGGTTCCCGTGATCGGCGGTAAGGATGATGGCGGTGGTACCGATCATCGCGGGCACATCCTGCTCAATCAATTTGAAGATCTTGCCCAGCATCGTATCGACGGCCACCACCGAACTGTTCCAGGTGGCGCTCCCCCAACCATAGGTATGGCCGGCATTATCGGGATTATTGAAGTGCAGGAAGGCGTAGTGATTGGGATAGGTGGACAGCTGGTGGGTGACGAAGGTGTCGACGATGGTGCCGGTAAGGGCCGTGTTGATGTAGTTGTTGTCGATCTTGTCGCGGCCGTTGTCGGCTCCGGTGGTGTCCACGGCACCATGAACCGCATTGTAGGAGCCGCCCCCGGGATAAGCGGTGTTGGTGTCGAACAGCGAAAATTTGGTCTTGTTGGCGTACAAGCCCGTTCGGAGCCCGTTATCGTGGGCCACGTCGAACACGCTGGCCACGTAGGTGCCCTTGACGGAGTGAATCGTTTGTCCAACGCCCGGATCGCTGTTGTAGGTCCAACCATGGCCGCTGACACCCAACTGCGGCCGGGCGGTCACAAGGGAAGTATGATTCGGCAGAGTCTCCCAGTTGTTGTTGTCGATATGCGCCCACAACGTGCCGGCGCCCTCGTTCTTGAGCCGTTTGAAATTCGGGATCGGGTAGGTGTTATCCAGCCGGGCGAGAAGGTTGCTCAGGTACATCCCGCCGAGGCCATCCACGCTGATGACAATTACATACTGCGCCTGCGGCGGGCCAGAATCTGCGGCCGGGGCACCGGTCACCAGCCCGGTCAGGAAAAGCACGCCGAAACCCAGTCGTTGCAGCCAACACAGGATACAATTCGTCTTCATTTCAATTCTCCTTCCGGTCTGGTCGTGAACTGCCCTTAATGGGAACATCCGCCAGCTATTTGGAGTGACGCCCGGTCGGCGGAATGAACCTGGATAGCCGAGCAAGGCATGAATGGGCCGGGGATTGCCACCTGATAGTTCACGGCCTTGTCACGCATAGCCAACCGCGGCCAGCAATGCTGACTGCGAGTTGCCAAATGCCAACCGTATTTTGCCCAAGGCGTTTCCGGGAGACAGAATCAACCCGGACGTGCCCGTGCCCGATGCAGTTGGCTGGCCAGCCAGGCGGTGCCGACGCCGGCTCGCTCGCTTGACGTTCAGTCCAGTTTTTACTTTGGCAGAACCGGGTTTGGTGGAGTGCCGCTCCCACACTGGGACGACGAGGCTTTGCCTCCCCCCGTGGGGTGATTGCCTCGAACTGGTTTAGGCCTTGGTCCGCTTCCCGGACTTCGTTAACTTCCCCCAAAACCATGGATCAGAATCAGGCCACAGGGATTCGCAAACACGCCGGTTTTTCTCGACGCCACTTTTTGTGGCAGGCGGGCGGAGTCATTGGCGGCATGGCAATGTCCAGCGTATTAAATCCCGGACTGCTGTTCGCCGCCACGGCCGCGGCCAAGCGACCGCGTGAACTCATCGGCTTTACGGAGTTTCGGACAAATCTCCCGGGTGGCCGCCACGCGAACGTGATCACCATGCGCGCCCGGATGGTGCGGGCCGACGGCAAGCGTCCCCGCCAACTGGCCCGCGAACTTACGCGCCAGCCCAACAGCTGGACGCAATTCGCCGGCTGGTCGCCGGACGGAACGCAGGCGATCATTGGCCGGGGCTGGGAATCGCCGGAGAACGGCGCCTGGGAGGAAGCGCACAAGACATTCCGGTTCACGCCTGAAGGTTGGTTGTATGACACCCTGCTGCTCGATCTGGCGACCGGCAAACTTGCCAACGTCACCGCCGTCGAGCGGGTCAGCTTCTACAACACCGGAGTGTTTTTCTGGCCGCAGGATCCCCGGCGGCTCGGATTCCAAGCGCTCATCGAGGGCGATTCGCATCCATTCCGCATGGACGGCGATGGGCGCAACAAGCAGGACCTGACCGCCAATTCCAAGGAGTTTGCCTACGGCTTCAATGCGTCGCCGGACGGCAAACAGATTGCCTACCACAAAAGCTACCAGATTTTCATCGCCGAAGCCGACGGCGCGCAGGCGAAGCGGATTGATACCGGACAACCTTTCAACTTCTCACCGCAGTGGTCGCCGGATGGTGAGTGGCTCTTGTTTGTCGCTGGCGAACATTACAACTGTCACCCGCACATTGTGCGCCGGGATGGGAGCGGATTGCGCAAGCTGGCCGACCGCCAGGGCTACCGCGGGGTCGTCGAATTCCTGGATGTCCCCGATTTTCATGGCGGCAGCAGTGACGTGCCTTCGTGGTCGCCGGATGGGGCATGGGTTTATTACACGGCCAAAATCGGGGCGAGCGTCGAATTGATGCGCGTGTCGCTCAGCGGCCGCAGCGAACAACTGACCCAGACCGCAGGCGGTCACATGAATTATCACCCCAAGTTCTCGCCCGATGGCGAATGGGTTGTGTTCGGGTCGGATCGGACCGGAACGCGACAACTTTACGTGATGCCGGCGCAGGGCGGCGAGCCCTACCCCATCACCAAGCTCAAGCCCGGTTGGGGCGCGATGTGGCCACACTGGCAACCACCAGCCATGGCGGCCAGTGCGAAACCGAAATGACAGCGCGAACGATTGGCCGGCCCCTTAATTTCCGGCCCGGGCTCGGATCTCTTCCGCGGTCAAAGCGCGGTTGAAAAAGGAAAAGTCGGCCAATCGAGCCGCGAGAAATTCGTTGCCGGAGAAATGGGGATTGCCGCCCAACGCGCAGTCGGTTGCCTGGGTGGAGGTAAACTCGGGCGCGGCACAGGAACCCACGGACTGACCATCCACGAACAAAGTCAGGTTGCCACCGCGTTTGACGGCTGCGACGTGATACCAGCGGCCGGCCTCGATAGAGGCACCGGGGGTCGAAAATCCACCACCCGCCTCGATGCGGGCAAAGACCTTGCCCCCGTCAACCATCAGCCGCAACGGATCATCCATGCCCGCTGCCCAACCGCTAAAAATCTGTCCAGCACGCTTGCCCTGCGACGCCTGCAAGCGCACCCGCACCGCCACGGTGAAATCCTCCTCCGGCCAGGCCGGCATGGCATAGATGAGCATCTCATCGCGCCCGTTGACCTCGGTGCCCTCGGCATCGCGCGCGGTGAACTTGGCGGATTTCACTTCACCAAACTGCGGTGCTGTGTCGCCGCGGAGCGAATGCGAAATCAGTTCGCCGTCCGGCCCGGGCTTGGGATCCGGTGGCCATACCTGTTGCGGCGCGCTGGGATCGAGAATGAACCAGGCGCAGGGAACGTCGGGCAGGGATTCCCCGTGCGCGCCAAGGCTGATCACCCGCCAAAAAAATCGGGTGGGCAGCTGTCTGGGCGGCGTTGCCAAAGTTGAGGTATGAAGCGTCAGCCGGTTGCTCGATGTGGCAGTTGAGAAAATGACCGGGGCGAACGTTTCGTTGGTCGCAAACTCCAACCGGAAGCTCGCTTGACTAATTTGGGACGGAGTAACACCTGATTTGCGTTGAGCACGCCATTGAAAGCGCACTTCCCCCAACGGCGCCCGCGCGCCGTCGGCGGGCAGCTGGGTAAAGGCCGGGGCCGGCGGCGGATTCGCCACGGCAAGCCAGGAGCGATAGCGGGTACCGGTCGCACCCGCGCTCGCAAAATCCACGAGGCGCAACGGACGACCGTCCATGGTGGGTGTCTCGACAATGCACCACGGCTCGCGCACCAAACCCGGGGTTCTCACTTTGCGCCCGGGATGAGTTTCGGAGTCCACCCGCCGGGCCTCAGCCAGCCGGGCCAGATCCACAAGGGGAATTCCCGCTTCATCAAACGTATTCTGGGCTTGATCGTACGCAAGCAGCAGTGGTCCGCGATACAGCGAAACTTTGCCCATCGCTTCGTTGGCCCCGGTAACGAATCGAACCGGCATCGTGAAGCGGAGCTCCAGTTTGTCCTTCCGGCTCCATTTGCGATCAAGCACCGCATATTGGCCGGCGGTGACGCGGGCCATGGCCTTTCGGTTCAGCAATAGCTGCGGCGCGTCGGCCCAGGCCGGAATCCGCAGGCGCAACCGAACCGCATTCTTCGCTTTGGTTTCCACCCGCAACTCCATGCGCCCGCTCCGCCACGCATCGTCGCTCGACGTGATCGCCACCGTTGTTCCATCAGCAAGTCTGGTGGTGAAACGACCGGCGCCGAGCCAGTTGAGCACGAGGCCATCGGAGCCGCCCATCAGTGCCCACTCGCTCAACATGCCCGGCACGCGCGGGCCGTTGACGGAACAGCAGTTCAGCTCGGGCGTGCCGGCGCGCGATTGGAAAACAATGGTGTGCGCGCTGGCTTCCCGGACGCCGTCCATCGGCGTGTTGTAGGTGAACCAGCGACCGCTCGGGTGTTGAGCGCCGAGTCCGCCATTGAGCGTGGTGAGTTCGAGTTCGTCCGCGGCGTGCGGATCCCCCGTGAGTTGGAGGTAATCAATGGTGATCGCCATCCACGCCACGGTGCAGCAGGTTTCGATGGCGCTCGGGGTGTAGGGATTGCCGGTCGCCTGTTCGCCGGAACTGAAGCCGCCGGTGTTGCGTCGATCCCAGCGCCGGATGCTCCGCCAATGGTGCACGAACGCTTCGCGATACTTCGGTTCGCCGGTGATCCGCCACATTTCCACCAGACCCTGCAAGTCGTGCAGACTTTCCCAACGGGGCTTCGGGGATTGAAAATATTCGCGGCCATCCAGCCCGGCGCGGAGATAATCACCCGCCCGCTCCCAATCCTTCTCCACCTCGTGCGCCATGCGGAGATAACGCGGTTCGCCGGTGACACGATACAACATCGCCATCCCGGTGAGGATCGCCATGTTCATCTCGGCATCGCCCGCGTCAAACACGCGCTTGCCCGTGTCAAGATAGGTGTTGCAGACCAGGTCGCCGGCCTTGCGGGCGGAGGCGAGTGCGGCCGGATCACCACTGTATTGATTCCAGAGCAACAACGCCTGGATGGCGTGGTAATGCCCCCAGAGATCCCAGTTTTTCAACAAGCGAATGGGCTTTGGAAACGGCCCGAGATAGCCGTCCTCGGCCTGCGTGGCCATCAACTCGGCGACCACATTCGCCACCTGCTGGCGCAGGCGCGGATCGTCGGTCATCCGCAAGGCCTGCACGGCGGAGATGAGATACTTGCCGACGAATTCGCCCGCCCAGGGCACAAGTTGCGGCACCGGGGCCCGATCGCGCACGCGAAACATCTCGAGCATGCCGGGGTTGGCCTGCGGGGCGCGCAGCAGCCACTCGTCGAGGTTGGCGTGGATGCGTTCACCCACCGGGCCGGTGAAATCAAAGCGGGCCTGCGGCAGGGACTCGAAGGCCAGGCGGTTGGTGTCCGCGCCTATCCCGATGGCCATTGAGGAGAAAGCGAATCCAAGCAGGACAACTGGCAGGCAGCGAGCATTCATGAACCCAGTATGCGCGAAGCGGGTCGGGGGTAAATCCGATATTCGGCCGGCGTGGAGGATAATCTGGCCAAGGGCGGCGGGTTACCCAATACTGACCCGGGTCGGCAATCCGGTTTTGCCGGACCGGCACCTGATCGTTGCTCCACCGCATTCAGTTTCCGTTTATGAACATGAACGCCCTTGCCCTTGCCATGTTTGGGGTCGCCATCACGATCGGGCATCCCACGGCGCTTCCCGGCGCTGATGGCAACGCGACGAACTCCTTACGGGTCGCCGCGGTGCAAATGCGCTCCACCAGAAACCCGGCGGACAACCTCGCGCGACTTACCAACTCGATTCATGAATGTGCCCGCCAAGGCGCCCGCGTTGTGGTCTTCCCGGAATGCGCGCTGTCGGGCTACTTCGAGGAGGCGGCGACCAACCTTTCCGTGGGCCAACTCAACGACGCAGAAGCGCAGGTGACGCAAGCATGCCGCCAAGCCAACATTTACGGAATCATCGGCACGGCCTGGCGGGACGGGGAAAGACTCTTCAATTCAGCCCTGGTCATTGCGCCCACCGGCAAAGTGCTGGAGCGGTACCACAAAATTCAACTCGCGGAACGCTGGCCGGAGCCCGGCGATCACCTGGCGGTCTTCAAAATCGATGGCGTGCCCTGCTCCGTCATCATCTGCCATGACGAGCGGTATCCGGAGTTGGTGCGGCTGCCGGTGCTGGCGGGGGCGCAGGTAATTTTCTACCTCTCGCATGAATCGGGGCTGCGCGAGGAACACAAACTCAATCCCTACCGGGCTCAAATCCAGGCCCGCGCCGTGGAGAACACGGTTTTCGTCGTCCAGGCCAACGCGCCGGCCAATCCCGACGCCAGCGGTTCGCACGGGCAAAGCCGCGTCGTTGCTCCGGATGGCAATATCGTGCACGAGGCTTCGATCTTCGCGGAGGAGGTGGTAACCGCAACTTTGGACCTCAGCCAGGCCACGCGAAACAATGCCCGGAAGAGTCTGACGCGCGGCCCGTTGCAGGATTGGTGGCGGGACGGGGTGCAGCGCGTGCGGATGATTGAATGACGAGCGCACGGCCGGCGCGCCTGGTCACCGGGCCGCGTTGACCGTCAGCGGGCTCGCCGCAACTCCGGCAGGATGATCTCCGCAATCGCGTGATGCGAGATCATGTGGCTCGGGGCGACTTCGTCGATCTCCACCCGAAACTCACCGGGCCCGCAGGTTTTGAGCGCGGCGCGCACCCGGCCTTCGTAGTCACGGAGCGATTCCGCATACGTCAGGCGTGTGGTTTTTTCATCGTGCTGCTGCTCGCCAAAACAGCAATCGTCCCGGCGCACGAGGATCTGCACTTGTTGGCGCCCATGACCATGCGCTCCAAGCAAATAGAGGTCCGGGTAGCCGGCCAGGCCATAAAACGACGATTCATACTGCTCCCGATCCCCCACAGACCCGATGATCCGGAGATAAAGTGGAATGCTACCCGCCACGGGAAAGCTGCAGCGGATGCTCGGATCGATGGCCGCGTAAAGCGTCGTTGTCCAACCGCCGCCGGAAAGCCCGGCCATGTGGAAAACGCGGTACTTCGGAAACCGCCCGGCGCGGCTGCGGGCCTTGAGGTGGTTCAAACTGATCGCCACCGGCTCGAGAAAATACTTGAGCGGGCTGCCGGAGGTGGTGGTTTGCATCAAGGCATCATGGCCGCCCGTGCAATCGCCCGGTCGCATGTGCGGCATGAAGACACCCAGTACGCCATAGCCCTCGCGGAGCAGCGCTTTGATGGTGCGTTGCAGCCCGTATCCCACATCTGCCGGCGATGGATCGTCATCCAGCGTGCAGGCATGCCCTTGGTGAACAACCACGAGCTCACCGTTCGGTTGCGTCGGGATGAAATGATAAGCGAGCCCTTGCAGGCCGGGGGCCAGTTCGATGCGGTATTCATCCACGCGCGCCAGCTGGTCGAGTTGTTTCACCGGACTGGAAACGTTGGTCACAATCAAGTCGGGCAGGCGTTGCTTGGGAAAGCCTTTATCGCCCCATAGGTATTGGATCAAAGCCCGCCGCTTCGCCACGACCTCACGGGCGGAGTGGATGGTGATGGCACGATCGTCGAGGAGCTGCGGGGAAGTCCCCTGCCCCCAACTCGCAGTGACAGCAAGCCACAGGAGTCCGATCCCACAAAGCCACGGCGCGCCCGGTAGCGTCCAAACACGCCCCCAAAGATATGGCGACTTTCGAGTCATGGTTGAAATGCGATTGCTGGCGGGCCGTATGGTTACGCGGTCCGACTGCGGGGAACAAGCCTTTCCCGTTTCGCCCGGCGCCGGCGGCCTCGAACCGTTATTGCAGTTGAATCGGATTGGTGTAAACCCAGGGCACCCAGTTGCCGTCAATGGTGAGCTCGGCCTCCACGCGATATTTGCCGGGGCCGGAGGGCGCCCAGTCCAGCGTGCGGCCTTCCAGTGTGTAAACAACGCTCCCGTCCTTGACGACGGTGAACCGGCACGGCAGCGGCGACTCCGCGTGCAGACGCGTGTCTTTGGAGAGCGGGAAGGATTCACCCATGACCGCCAAGCCGGCAGGGTCCCTGGCGTACCACCGGAAGCTGGAGCTGTCCGCGATCATATCAAAGCCGATGAAGACGCGGCCGGCCCGCAAAGAATCCAGAATCGCCGCCTCTTCCAATCCGCGAGCCAGAACATGGGTGTTTACAAACCGTGCCGAGCGTTCGTAAGGATCGAGTTGGATGTGGAACAGTTTCCGATTCGGTTCGAGCGGTCCAAAGCACCAGCGCGCCAGCGGCCGGGTGAACCAATTCAGCTCGATCTCCTTCAGCGTTTCGGGACTGGGATCCTCGAGGCGAATGGTATCGGCCGCGGTGTAGAACGCGCGCACGCCGACGTTTTGATGGCAGTCATTGCCGGCAATGCCGGTGATGTGACGCGTCCGGTTCAATTCATCCCAGTGCGCAAGAAACTCCGTCGGCCGGTGAAACGCCAGGCGATAGACGTGGTCCGGGTAACGACGCCAATTCAGGAGGAGATCGGGCAATTGTTTGCGCAACATGCCGCCCAGCCCGCCTTTCGGGCGTTTGAAGTCGGTGTGGAGGTTGTAAATCTCCATGCCGGTGAGTTCGGGTCGTTCCCAATCCCGCGCGCCTTCCGGGTGAGCGTAAAAAAGCACGCCGCCGTTCGTCACAATCTGTTGGGCCAGGACCGCCGCATCCGTCCGATTGCTAAGCACCACTCCGGAAGCAACGCCGAACGGCATGATCCCGTCCTTCAGCTCGAAACCCGGGATGAAAAGCTTGCCATCGCGAATCCCGCGCCACTGCCAGTCGAAATCCGCGCGACCGTCCACCGCATGATCACTCAGGCAGATGAAATCCAGTTTGACCGCCTGGAGGACGCGAAGAATCTCCTCGAACGGCACCTCGCTGTCGTGCGAAAGATGCGAATGGCTGTGGAGGATGCCGCGATATTCGTTCCACCCGGCGGTAAAGGCAACCGGCTGACGTTGCGCGCGGAGGGCCTGCCACGCAGCGGCTTCGCGTGGGAAAGTCACGAACCGGTGATAGAGCGCGCCCCGCATCCAGAACAGCAGAACCACCACAATCAAAACCAGCGCCCAGCCCGTCAGCCGGACCAGCCGCCGCAGCCAGACGCGGAGTTTGCTTGGAGGATGATCATTCGGCATAACTGCCTAGTCGTGGTCTACGAAACATCGAGACGTTACTGCTGGCCGAAACCTTGTGCGCACACATCCCAGCTGATCGTCCCACGCAAAAGATCGCCGGAGTCATTTCCGACCCGTCAACGCGTTAACGACAGCCTCCACCGGCGCGGACGGGGGAAGGCCAAGAAACTCCACCCGGCCCCGGGCGCAGGCAAAGGCCGACGCCACGCCGCCGGCCGAGGCCCGGGTCTCGCCCACCAACGTTGTCTTTACCGGGGCGCACAGGGCGAGCAGGCCGGGAACATCACCATACTTCACGGCGCCCGGCACGAAGTTCACGTCCCAGGCATTGTTGAGCTGCGCAAAGCGAAAACCGCCGGTATCGCACGCCAGTTCGTTGACGGCACTGGACGCCAAGGCCGTGGCGGCGGCAGCGATCACCCCGGCGCCTTCCACCCCGGCAACCAGAATGCGATCGGCACGATGCGTCTTGTCGTCGCGAATTTCTGCGATCAGCGCCAGCGCATCGCGGACGCGTTCGGCGAACAGGCTGGAATTGTAACCGTAGTGATAGCCCGCAAAGCCTTCGTACGCGCCCCCGGACTTCCGTTTGTCGGCCGCATACACATTTGGGTTGCGGGTGGCCCCAAGCAGGTAAAGCTGCGGACACGCAATCGCGGACCCATGCTGCAGGATCCGGGCGGCCGATTGGCTGAGCTTGCCATCTGGCTGGATCAGCGACTCCGCACCCTTGAGCGTGAGCCACAGCACGACGCTGTTATCCCATTTTTTCGGATAGAGAAAAACTGTTTCGATGGTATCGCCCGCACAAGTCGTCCGGCCGTGCTGCAACAGGTAGCCGCCCTTGTCCTCGGACCGGTGCAGGTCGAAGGTGGACTCGCCCGGTTGCGGCAGGGAGCGGCCGATCATCACCTCGAGCGCGCCGCCAATCACTTCCCGGGTCTGCCGGAGCTCCGCCCGCGAAGCCGGCCGCAGCAGCGGTTCGATCTGCCGGGCGGCCTGCTGCTTGAACCAATTGACGATGGCGACTTCGTGCGGCTCGCCGACCTGGTCCCCCGCCGGCTTCGGATGTTTGTCATCCCAGACGCTCAATTCCGCCGTGGACAGCAACGGGAAATCGCGCTCGTCCGTGTTCGTCAGGCCAAGTTTGAAATGCCGGTTAAAGAACGCATACATTTGCGCCCGGGAAACGGCATTGTAGTTGTGTGGAAACTTGATGTTGAAATGTGCTTCCACCCGGTCCGGCACTCCGAGTTGCGTGTAAAGATGTTTCAAATCCGGAAACCCCTTCGCTTCCAGTTCCTTGGTCCAATCGTCGGCGGCCGTCATCCCCAGCGGGCGCGGAGCGGTGAGGGCCGCGATGTCGATGTTGCCCTGGTTGATACGCAGGTAATGCGCGTTCTCACAGGTGCATCCCCCTTGCATCGCCGTGCTGACCATGACACAAGGAAAGGCCGCAGTGATTCGATCATCGATGCCGGCAATCATCATCGTCTGGGTCCCGCCCCCGCTCGCGCCGGTGCAACCCAGGCGTTTGGGGTCAACGTACGGCAGGTTGCTGATGAAATCGACGACGCGCACGCTGTTCCAGGTTTGCAGTCCGAAGTAGCCGACGAGATTCAATTCCGCCTCGGTGCTGACGAAGCCCTTCGCCGCGGGGCCGTGGCGATGTTCGGGGAACTGAATGCTGTCCGCGTACCCCAGCATGTCGTAAAAGAAAACCGCACAGCCCATGCGCGCAAGCTGGACGCACCGGGCTTGCAACGGCGAGTGGGCCGCGTTCTCAAACGTCTCGGCGCCCATGGCGATTTGCTTTTTCACCTCGGCCGCATCGGCATTCATGAACCGCCCATTGGGCCAGTGGCCGTGCGGACAGATCACGGCAGGGATCTTGCCCCGGATCCGCTTCGGCAGGTACAGATTGCCGGTGACGAAATGCCCCGGCAACGACTCGAAAGCGACCTTCTCGACCGTATAATCATCCTGTTCGATGCGGCCATGGATCACCACATTGAGCGGGGTTTTCTCGGGCATGGGATACAGCCCGGACGCGAGGAGCACCCGGCGTTGGATCTCTTCATGCCGGGCCTTCCACGCCGTGCGGTTCTTGACGGGGGTGAACGGAAAATAACTCTTATTCAACTCCCGCAACGGCCGGGTCGGTTCCGGCTCTTCTGCGCTTGCCATCATTCCGGCCGATATTGCCAGTGCCAGGATGGAAAAAACAACCCGCGGCGGGTACCGAAGCAAATTCCTCAAGCTGGTTTGGACAAAATACATGCCCGCAAGGTAGGGAGCGCGGTTGAAATTGCAATCGTTTCGTCACCTGCGGGAGAGGCCACTGCTTGACCGGACGGCGGTTGCAGTAGCGTGGGCCACCGGTGGGAAACATCCGCCATCTGGAGGCGTCCGTTTCTCGCGCGAACGGACGCGCGCTCGAGTCTGAGAACCGCCGGTCAGCAGCTCGAGGTTGGGAGTCCCGGGGTATTCAACCAAGCAGGTCTTTAAAGGCGAGGCTGAAGCCGGCCAGCAGCTTGGATTTGACTGATTGCGCGCGCGTGCCGCGGCTGTGGAGCTGATAGACCCCTTTGATGAGTGCGAAGACCTCGATGGTTTCGCTGTCGGGGTCAATGATCCAGTATTCGGGCAGGCCGCATTGTTCATACAGCGCTTTCTTCTGAATCCGGTCACGTTGCCAGCTGGTTTCCGAAATGACCTCCATCGCGAGATCGGGCACGCCATCAATGAAATTTCTTACAAAGCCAAGTCGGGCTTTGGAAATGAACAGCACGTCCGGCTGTACGACGCGCTTCTGGGTGAGGACCACGTCCACCGGGCTGACAAAAGCTTCCCCCAATCCGCGCTTATCCACGAACTGATCCAGGGATTTGTAAAACCTGCCAACGATGCGCTGATGATGCGGATGCGGCGCGGGTGAGATGACAATTTCCCCATTCCACAACTCAGTCGGCTGGTTGGTCTCAGGCAATTCGGTGACCATCTTGTCGTACGTCCAAAGCCGCTGGCTTTTCGCTTTCGGGCGGGTCAATTCGGCCGCTGTCATATTGGCAACTAGGCTTTAATCACAAAAGAATGCAATCGAAATCCCACCAACGATCCACGGAGTGACCCAGACACTACACGAGTTGACACTTTCAGAACCCTGGAGTTGGGGGGATGCACGATCCGCCTGTGAAAACGTCAAACAACCTATGGCCAAGCCCAAACGTCCAGTGCTCGCTCGAACGGCAGCCCATTCGATGGTGGGTGTTGGATGTTGGGTGTTCGATGTTGCCCGTTCCGCTCACTGCTTCCCCTGCACCAACACATCCACCACGTGCGGATCGGCCAGCGTGGTCGTGTCGCCAATCTGGTCCACGTGGTCTTCGGCGATCTTGCGAAGGATGCGGCGCATGATTTTGCCGGAGCGCGTTTTCGGCAGGCCGGGAGCAAACTGGATTTTGTCCGGCACGGCAATCGGCCCGATTTCTTTGCGCACGTGCAGGGCAAGTTCCTTCTTCAGCTCCTCGCTCGGCTCGACGTGATCCTTGAGCGTGATGAAGGCGTAGAGCCCCTGCCCTTTGATCTCGTGTGGCATCGGGGCCACAGCCGCTTCGGCGACCTTGGGATGGCTCACCAGCGCGCTTTCGACTTCCGCGGTGCCGATCCGGTGACCGGAGACGTTGACCACATCGTCCACCCGGCCCATCAGCCAGTAATCGCCGTCGGGATCCACGCGACAGCCATCCCCGGTGAAGTAAAGGTCCTTGAACATGGTAAAATACGTGTCGATGAAGCGGTCGTGGTCGCCCCAGGTGGTGCGCATCATGCCGGGCCAGGGTTTCTTGATGCACAGCTTGCCACCTTCGTTCGGCCCGCATTCACTGCCATCGTCCCGTAACACCACCGGCTCGACCCCAAAGAACGGCCGGCTCGCGCTGCCGGGCTTCAAAGTGTGCGCGCCGGGCAAAGCCGTGATGAGGATTCCACCCGTCTCCGTCTGCCACCAGGTGTCCACGATGGGGCATCGTTCCTTCCCGATGACGCGGTGATACCAGAGCCACGCTTCGGGATTTATCGGCTCGCCGACGGAGCCAAGCGTGCGGAGGGAACTCAGGTCGTATTTGTT
>CAZIJO010000122.1:0-17457 GCA_964539515.1 uncultured Bifidobacterium sp.
GAATCAATCCAAGCTCACGTCGGTAACCCCAACAGGTGACATACAGTGCGGCAATTAGCAACGCTAGGACAACAATCATGCGGCGGCGGCTGACAAAACTAGCGCATGTGCTTAATGCTCGCATGCTGCACGGTACCGCCAATGATGTTTCATAGCACGACCATATTCCGGGAGTCGGTTTATGTCGAGCTTGCCGGTCACTCGATTTCTGACCGCGCACGTCAAAGGAGAGTAGTGGCAAAGCGATCACCCATACCGATAGGGCTTGGTCAATGTAAACGTGTTCGGCAAATGCCGGACCTCCCGCACTTCCCCGTCCCGCAGCAAGACTTCCACTATGTCGAAACGAATCTTGATCTCCGGATATTTCAGGAGCTTCAGGTAATCGAGCGCGGTTTGCGAAAGCAGCCGGCGCTTGCGGGCGTTCACCGCGGCGGCGGGGCGGGTCCAATCTTCGGAGGACCGTGTCTTCACCTCCACAAACACCAGACAGTCGTCGTCGCGGAAGATCAGGTCGATTTCGCCCCGGGCCGAACGGAAGTTGGCGGTGAGAAATTTCAGACCCCGCTGCCGCAAATGTTGCTTCGCCGCGCACTCGCCCAGTTCGCCGCGACGCAGGTGCTCCGGTTGGCCGGCTTTTCCGAACAACGACTTGAGGCGCGCGGTCAGATTCATCAGAACGATTCGGGATTTCAATTGTCGGGACTTGTTGTCGCTGGTCTTATAGGGGAGATGTCCAGCCCAAGGCAATCAGGATGCGCACCGCGCCTTCATGGCGTGCGCCGGCAAAGCGCAGCGGCGACGGCGCTTTGGCTCCGCTCACGCCAATGCTATTCAGGCCGCAAGCGGGGTCACGCATTGCAGCCCCCCGCAGTCCAAGACGCCGCAACTCCATGACGCCGTCCTCGATTCATCGCTCCTGCCCCGTCTGCGCAAGTGCCACTGCCCACCCGCTCTGGAGGAAAGGCGAGCTCCGGCTGGTCCGTTGCGCCGGTTGCGGGATGGTTTACGCCAATCCCATCCCAGCCGAGATGGCCAGTGGCAAATTCTACGATGACGCCGGCAAGGACTATTATCTATCCCCCGCCAAGCTCGAAGGCGATTATGCCGCGGTTCGATTCGACCGTGAACTGCGGCTGTTCCGGAGGCATTGTCCGCGCGGCCGGGTGCTGGATGTGGGCTGTTCCTCCGGAGCATTCCTTTTCCAGCTTCGCAAGCGCTGGCCCGGCGATTATGAAATCCTCGGCACGGACGTCAGCGGGCCGCCGCTGGATTACGCGGAATCAATGGGTGTGCCGGTGGTGCGTGGGGATTTTTTGCAAATGGATTTTGCGAAAACCTCCGCCGCGACAATGCCAGGTACCCCTCACCCCGTCGCTCTCCCCGTCGGTCGGGGAGTGGGGGGCCGAAGGACGGGAGAGGGGTTCGACGCGATCACCCTTTGGGCCGTGATTGAGCACCTGTCGGAATCGAGGCAGTTCCTGGCCAAGGCTCATGCGCTGCTGAAGCCCGGCGGATTGTGCTTCGTCCTGGTGCCGAACTTCAAATCGCTCGCCGTGCGATTGCTTGGCGCCCGGTATCGCTACGTTTACGAACAGCACCTGAATTATTTCACGGCCCGAACGCTCACCACCTTGTGTGCCCCAGTGTTTGAAATTGTGGAAACCAGGTTTACGCATTTTAACCCGGCAGTCATCTGGCAGGATTGGCGCAGTGGTGGACGCGCAGTGTCGAACGCCGAGCGCGGTGCCCTTTTGAAGCGCACGACAGCTTACAAGCAGAAGGCGGGGTTGAAGCCGGTAAAGGCGCTTTACCGGTTGGCCGAGCAATCCTTGGCCGCGTTCGGGCTGGCCGATAATCTCGTGGTGGTGTTGCGCAAGAACTCGTCGTAGCGGCGATTGGAAAATCGCCGCCAATATTTTGCGGCTTTCTGCCGAAAGCCGCTACGAAACCGGAAGTAATTCCCCCTGCGATGGCTTCAGCGGCGCGAAGCTGCGCCGGTGGATCGGACACGGCCCGCGTTCGGCAAGGGCGGCGAGATGTTGCGGAGTGCCATAACCTTTGTGCTCCGCAAAGCCGTAGCCCGGATACCGCTGATCAAACTCCAGCATCATCCGGTCCCGCGTGACCTTGGCCAGCACGCTCGCCGCCGCGATGGAATAACTGCGCGCATCCCCTTTGACGAGTGCGGTATTCGGGAGGGACATCGAATTCACGGGCCGGCCGTCCACCAGCACGTGCTCCGGTTGCGGTTGCAACCGGGCGAGCGCCAGATTCATCGCCCGGTGCGTGGCCTGCAGAATATTGACCCGGTCAATCGTCGCCGCGTCCACGACCGCAATGGCGTGCCGGATTTCGGGATCGGAGGTGAGGATCGCAAAAAACTCGTCGCGTTGCCGCGCGGTGAGTTGTTTGGAGTCGTTCAAGTCTTGCAACCGCCGGTCGATCCCAACGCGCGGCGGCGCCGCCGGCAAAACCACCGCCGCCGCCACAACCGGACCCGCCAGCGGGCCGCGACCCGCTTCATCCACGCCCGCCACGAGCGTCACTCCGCGAGCCCACAACTCCCGCTCAAACTCGAAACGGTCGATGACACTTTCGGAATGCAATCCCTTGACGAAGTAGAATGGTCCGAGCGGCAACTCGTCCCTACCACATTTGGTAGGGACGCGCTGCCGCGCGTCCCCAGAATGGTTCAGTGCATCTCCACATCGCACTTCCCGATGCCCTTGCGATAGTAATTGAATTGCACGTTCGGATGATCAGCCAACAGGGACATGGGCACGGCCGCGTCCGCCAGTTTCTTGGCAATCATCAAACAAGTGAGCCGCTGGCCGAATGGATTATCGTGATTGCCCGCATGCCAGATGGACACCTTGTCCGCCTTCCATGTCTCCACCGGTCCGACCGAAATCGCCTGGGTCGGGACGAGCGAGATGTTGCCCCCGCCGGAGGTGCGCGCGTTTTGGGCGATGGTAAGGGGATGCAAATCCACCACGCGCGTGGCGAGCCGGCGGTACTCGGCGGGTGATGGCGGAGAATTCTTGTATTTGCCGGCGCGCTTCGGCGGATCATTAAAGGCCCAATGCTTGACATCGCCCTGCCCACCCTGCATCACCGCGCACCGCACTCCGGCTTCCCAGCTTTGGCGATAGGCGGTGGTGTTGCCTTTGGGAAAATGCAGGTTCGCGTCGGGCATCACTAGATCCTTGCGAATGCGACCGAAGCACATCTCGCGATCCGCCTTCTCGAACGAGAGCGGGTGCGTTACCGGCGTCTCCTTGCCGTCCAGGTACCACTCGTCCATGCCCCAGAAATGCGCGGATTTGACGTTCAGATTCAATTCATTGACCAGCCGTGCGACCAGCGGCAATTGCTCGGTCGGGCCAATTGGTCCGCAGATGCCGACCGGGTTGTCGGCGGTGGATGCCTGCCAAGCCGTGATGTATTCCAGGGCCTCGGCGAGGTAAAAATCTTCGAGCGTGTCATACATCACAACCTTGAAGCCGGGCCGCGAGAGCTTCTGCATCTTCTCCGGTGTGAGCGCGGCGGCGTCGCGGACGATATCGGAGTCAAGGGTGGTATAGTCCCACCAGTCGGGCGAGATGGCGCTGAGTTTGCGGGGCATAATTTGTGATTGCGGGTTAGCGGGTTGAAAGGTGATGCGCTTGGAGCGACATGGTGGCCGAAGTTTCGGCGCCCCGCGGCAGAACTCAACAAAATAATTGGCCGCTACCCTGCGAACGCCGCGGCAACGGCGGGCAGTTCACGGTGGATTTCATTCAGGCGATACCCAAACCCCGGCCCGTGAATACTCGAAAGGTCAACCAGGCCGTTCCGCCGCTGGTAAAGACCGGGATGGACCACGGCTTCGGCGGTGGACACGGCCGGATAAAACTGCATGGCGTTGGTTTCCACCCCCATGATCGTCCCGACGTGGGCGGCGAGTTGAACATGCGGAATCTGGGCCAGCATTGGATTCGTGAGATCCTGGACCATGAGCTGCATCCCGTGCGCCCTGGCCCAGCACGCCGTCAGCAGCGCCCCTGTCTGCGTCTTGCAGGTCTTGAGCGCCACGCCGTTCCAGCCCAGTTGTCGCCCCAAACGCACCACCCGCCAGTCGTGTGCGCTTTCGTCCAGGAACAAGGGTTTGATCGCCGCCAGGTCATGGACGTCGATTTGATGCTGCTCGAGGTCGTACGGAAACGGCTGCTCGACGTAGAGCAAACGCTCGAAGGTAGGGGCCTGTTTGCGCTTCAATCGCTCGAGAATTTCGATCACGTAAGCGGGCTCCGTGACCGTGCAGTTGAAATCAGCCGACAGGCATTTCACACCGCGACGGAGGGCGATGTCGCCAACCGCCACCAGACGGTCGAAATCCCAGTGCGCGTCCGTGCCTCGCAGCTTGACCTTGAGACACTGCAACCCGTCACGCTGAATCCAATCCGGCAGCAGCACGGGATAACCGTCCGCCGGTTCATCGCCTTTTAGCTCGGAACGGTCGAGCAAATCCAGTCCGCCCACGAGATGCCATGCGGGCAACTGCATGGGCGGTTTGCCGACGAGAAAATCCTGCGGAAACTTTCCGGCAAACGAAGCGGTTGGCGAGGGCTCTAAAAACTCGCTCAGATCTCGGTTCATGAATTCCGGGCTGTAAGTGGAATAAACCGGCCGATCGAGCAATTGCCCAAACGCATCATGCACGGCGAGATCAAATGCCGAGCAACAGACCAACGCCGCCAGCCAGGGCATCGGCTCAACTTCCGGCCCGCGGTTGGCATTCGTTTGCGCCCGCAGCCCCGGCAACACCTGCTCTTGGAAATCATGTCCGATTTCCATCGGATGCCCCTGCCCGGCGAACCCGGCCCAAGAACGCGCGAGTCCGCGGCAGAACTCCTTAAGCACTTCGGTCCGCGGCGCCAGCGGCCGGGCACTGGGCCAGACCCACTGCACACTCAGCGGCGTTTCCCCCCAACCCTCGGCGGTCCGGCCGCGGCGGTCGGTCACCCGAACCCGCACGCGGGCGCACATTACCTCGGTCACCGTCTCGGCGCCGAACTTGAGCGGGATGCGGGTACGCACCGGGAGGAGATAAAGCGCCGCAGCTACGACGCGGATGTCCGTGGGTTTGCTCATGGCACAGTCGCTATTCCGGCAGCGGCTTGTCTTTCGTCTCCGGCGCAAACCAGATAAGGATCATGCCCACCAGGTACACCAGCACGATGGTGGCGCCCGCTTTGGCGTAACTCTTGTCGAAGAACGCCATTAACGAACCCATCTGCCACGCGCCGAGCGCGGCCAGGATACGCCCGAAGTTAAACGCGAGGCCCTGCCCCGTCGCACGAACCCGGGTGGGGAAAAGCTCCGGCAGATACTGCGGCAACCAGCCGTAAAATGAGGCCGTACACATTCCCACCACACCCACCGCCAGAAGAAACGCGTCGCTGTAATGTTGAAAAGTGCGGAACAGAAAGCTGCACGCCAAAAGGGAGGAGAGGCACAGGCCGAAAAAGACCGGACGCCGGCCGTACTTACCACCCAGAATCGGCGCCACCAAACAGCCGATGATCGCGCCGATGGACGACGCCAGCTGAATGTACGCCTTGACCTTGGGCTGCTGGCCATGCGTCATTTGATCCGCCCACAATGGAATCCACTGCACAATGCCCCAGGTGACGATGAGAGCGACGGACGAAAAGCAAACAGCCAGCAGGGTGGTGCGCAACAATCCGGCACTGAAAATCTCGCGCACCGGCTGCGACGGGCCTTTCTTCACTGATTCCTTCCAGCGCTCCGACTCGGGCACAAAGAAGATGATCAACAGCGTCAACAACGCCGGGGCCGCGCCCACGAGCATCACCCACCGCCATGAGTCGCGGGTAATGGCGAAGTTGATGCCGATCACGGCGATCAAGGCGTAACCGATGTTGGCGGCTGCGCCGATGACCCCGGCCATGAGCGGACGTTTGTCCCGTGGCCAGCATTCCATGACCAGCGCCACCCCCAACGACCATTCCCCGCCCATGCCCAGTGCCGCGATGAAACGAAAGGCGCCGAGATGCCAGGGCTGCTGCGCGAAATAGGCAAGGCCGGTAAAGAGCGAATAGCACAGGATGCTCAAGGTCATCGCCCGCACGCGGCCCAGTTTGTCGCCGAGCCAGCCGAACACCAAACCGCCGGCCGCCGCGCCGAGCAGGAACAGCGCGGTGATCTTGCCCATCCACATTTGCACGAATTGTTCGTCCAGCACGCCGGCGGCCGCCTGCATCTCCTGCAACGCGGGCCGGGCGACCAGCGGGAAAATCCCCATCTCCAAACCGTCGAACATCCAGCCGAGAAAGGCCGCGAGCAGGACCATCCACTGGCCGCGGGCGGATTTAGGTGAATCAATCATGGACTTAGTGGTGCGTGAGTTCGGGCGCATTCTGGCCAAGTTGAGGGAAGGAAGCAACGACAAGGAGCGGAATGAATTCCGCGCGGCAGTCTGCAAACGGGCGTCTCTGGGGGGAAGCGGACGGCAAACGGAATGGCTTCTGACAGTTCGGCGGGGAGCGAGTGGTGTGGTGATTTAAATCAAATTTGTGCATCTTCCCTGCGATGCTGGCGACTCTCGTGGAGAGCCAAATAGTACTCTGCTCCCAGCTTGGCAAGGGATCCCAATTCGAAAGCCTTTTGCATTGCGATAAAATAGCCGGCCTCATCCCTCGTAGAAAGCTTGCGCACACCAATATAGAAGTGGGCTTGGCAATTCTGGCGCTCGTGAAGAATTGGAACGCTCGCTGCGGCTACGAGCATCTCGCCCTCCGTAACTTTTCCAAGCAAATATCGAGATGCCGACCCGGGCCAAGCCGACGACTGCTTGGTTCTAAGTCGCTTTCTCAAATACCGCGTCGCAAGCGTTCGCGCCGCCTCGTCGTCGAGTCTGACGCCACCGAACATCAGGAGGTTTCCGATGGTAACGCCTCCGGCTGCATCACCGTAACGGACTTTGCCAGCAATCGACGCGTTGACACCGTCACTCCACGTTCTAATTGCTTCGCGCTCACGTTTCGCCATCCACAAAGCAACTCCACACATAGCGCCGTCGCATTCCGTCTTTAACGCGGCGCTACTCAAAGCATCCGCAGAGTGAAAATCATTTAGGGCGGAATCGTATTCTCCGAGATGAAGGTAAGCCATGCCTCGGTTGTTAAACGCAAAAGTCGATGGCGAATCTTTCAAGTCCTTGGAAAAGGCAGAGATGGCGTCTGCGAATCTTTTGCTCTCGAATAAATCCCAAGCGCTCATGATAAGCTGTCGAACCTGTTAGAATCTAGTTGCAACATTGACCAAACCTCGCTCGTAAGCCTTGTTCACAAGAAAGTCCCTGCCCAGAACCTCCCGCAAAGGATCAATCTCCGTCGCACTGAAGCCGTAATGCAAATGCCTCCGCCAGCCTTCCGCGAATTTGAATTTCTTCGACAACTTGCCCGTCGCAAGCGCCATCTCGTCCACTTTGCCGCCCAGGGAATCCAATCCCTGGGTCGCCTCCAGCCAATTCTGCTGGCTCTTGTGTTCGGCGAGGGCGGCGCGCTTGACGGCTTGGGTCGTCGCCGTGTTCACGAAGGCTTCGGGCAGGACGAGCCGGCGCAAGGGGTCGCGCAGGCTGTGCGGCACGGCGTGATAAAGGGTCACGTCGTATTCCGCAGTCGGCCGCGGCGGCACGGAGCGGAAGTTTGGCATGGCGTGCGCAAACGCCGCCGTCACGACCAGCCGGCAGGTGTTGGTGTGGTCCTCCATGTAATCCACCGGCGAGTGGGTGAGCACAATGCCCGGCTTCACTTCACGAATGATGGCAGCCAGCCGGCGCAGGAGTTTCAAGTCGTAGAGGATCTCCATGTCGTTGCACAGGCTCTCATGGAAGTGAGCGCCGAGCACCTTCGCAGCGCGTTTGGCCTCGGCGCGACGGATGATCCGGGTTTGCTTGGCGTTGAATTGGACACTGCCGCAGCAGCCGTTCGCCACGTTGAGATAATGGATTTCGTAGTCGGCGCGCTGGAGCAGCACGAGCGTTCCGGCCATGTAAAACTCGATGTCGTCCGGGTGCGCGCCGATGGCGATGGCAACGGGTTTCATTAGCCGCCTACAGTCTCACCGGCTTGCCCGAGGCGGCGGATTTGTCGGCCGCAAAGATGACCTCATGGGTTTTCGCCGCGTCGGCAAAACTGGTCAGCGGCATTTCCCGTCCGGCTGCGAGCGCCTGGAAGAACGCCGCGAATTGCGTCGTGTAGGGATGGTCCGAAACGTCGCCGGAATCGAGCATCTTCATCGCCAGCGTGCTCCATTGCCCCTTGTTCGTGCCGAGCTTCATCGAGTGGAATTTGTTGTCGAGCAGGCTGCCTTCGCTGCCGACGAGGTGCGTGTGAAAATAATACGGCTGGAGGCAATCCACCACGGCGGCGCATTTGCCGACGGCCCCATTCTTGAATTTCACAATGGTCACGCTGCTCGTCGGGTATTGGTAGGGGGCAAAAAGTTTGCTCCGGGATTTCGTGTCGTAACTCGTGACCTCGACCGCCTCGCTGCCCATGCAAAGCAGCAAGGCGTCGAGCGCATGGCAGCCAGCCGTGAGGAGCGAACTTCCGCCCAGCTCCTTGCGGATGTTCCAGCGGAACTGGCCATACCACGGCCCGATGCCGTGATAGTAATCCACCTCGCCGTAATGCAAGGTGCCAAGCAAGCCGGCGTCGATGGTCGCCTTCGTCGCCAGGAACTGGCTGGAATAACGGCACTCGAAGCCCACGCAGGTTTTTACTTTTGCCTTCGTGATGGCCGCCTGCATCGCGCGCAAGTCCTTCAGCGAAAGGCCGAGCGGTTTTTCGATGATCAGATGTTTGCCGGCCCGCGCGGCTTGGACGACCTGGGCGACGTGCTGGTGGGGATAGCTGCAAATCGAAACCACGTGGATATCCGGATTGGCCAGCAGCGCATCGAGGTTGTTATAGACGGCAATTTCGCCGCCGTATTGCGCGCTGAGGCCGCCGGCGTCGAGCGGGCGGGACGAGCAAACGGCCGTGACGCGGGCGTGCGGCGAGGCGTTAATGGCCGGTATGTGGGCACTGGCCACCCAGCCATAACCGACAATCCCAACATTGTATTTCTTCATGGCGATGGATTAAAACTTTCTGCGATGGGCGTCATGCCACAACCTTTGCCCGAGGTTGTCAAAGCAAAAACCGGGAACGACTCCCCCGAATCCGTCCGAAGCCTCCGGCCGCCGGCGGGCGCCGGCAAAACGGAAAGTGTTGTTGGCCGCACCCGGCATTGAAAGCCAACGCGACCCGCGACGGGCCTGCAGCCCGGCGGGCAGCGTCACTTTCCGGGCCCGGCTTCGTCGCGCACGTATTGCACGCCGGCCGTGGCGAGCAATTTCCGAATTTCCTCGGCGCTGAAATCGTGCCGGATCACCACGGACATGGGCTGACCATGAAACAGTTTCCCGTTGCAATGGTTCAGCTGGGCGATGATGCGTCCGTAGAGCTGGCCGACCGCGCGGTCAACCCCCACCGTAATCCGGCTGTTTTCGCAAACAATGAACTGCACTTCGGGCACCTTGGAAATCTTCCGCACAAACAACTCCAGCATCCGGCGCGGCTGGTTTCGAATCCGCCGGTAAACCAGCAAGCAACCGAAAGCCAAGGGCAGGAGCGGCGTCAACTGCCCGACATTCGACACCAAGGTGTAGAGAATGGCCGCCAACGTCAAAGTCCCGGCCGCCAGCCAGGCGTACTCAGCCGGACGAAGTTGCCGGAGCCGCCCGAGGGACTCGACGAGGCGCTCCTTGACGGAGATCTGGCGCGCCAGGCCGGATTCCGTCTCCCGCCGCAGGACGCGCAAGTCCTCGATCAACAAGTGCACGTCGGCATAACGATCCGCGGGACGCTTCTTCAGGCATTTCGTTACGACCCGCTGAAGGCCCGCCGGCAGATTGGGTCGAAGCGCGCTGATCGCCGGGGTATCATCAAAGGCCACGGCATGCATGGTGGCCACGGGCGTCGGGCGACGGAATGGGACTTCTCCGGTAACCATTTCGAAGAGCATCACCCCGAGGGAGAACACATCGCTCCGGACGTCAATGCCCTCCCCTTTGACCTGCTCCGGGCTCATGTAAGCGGGCGTGCCTTTCACCGCGCCAACCTGCGTCTGCGCCATGGTCGAGAGGTCGTGATCTCCTTCGGCGGAAGTGATGGTGGAAGTTCCGGCATCCAGGAGTTTCGCGAGGCCGAAGTCGAGGATTTTGACATGCCCATCCGGCGTCTGGATGACGTTGGCCGGCTTGATGTCCCGATGCACAATCCCTGCGGCATGGGCTTTGGCCAGTCCCGCGGCGACCTGGATCGCGACATCAATCGCCCCGAGCAGATCCAGTTCGCGATTTTGAATCAGGTCGCCAATGGTCTTGCCCTCGACCAACTCCATGGCAATGAAAATGGTACCCTCGTGCTCGTCCACGTCATAAACCTGGGCGATGGCCGGGTGGCTGATGCGGGCGGCGGCGCGGGCCTCCAGCAGAAAACGCTTTCGTCGCTCCGGGTCGGCGGTCAGGTCGGCAGGGAGAAGTTTCAACGCCACCGGCCGCTGCAACTTCAGATCGCGGGCCCGATAAACCACCCCCATGCCCCCCTGCCCCAGCACCGCTTCGATGCGGTATTGGTTCAGGGTCTGCCCCACGAATGGCTTTAGCACCACGGTTTTGGTACGCGGATCCATGTTGGCACCGACCGACTCGTCACTGCCCTACTTAACCGCGCCGCCGCCGCTCGTCGAGCAATATTGGCCGCGAGATTTGGGTGCCCGGGGAACGCACGTTAACGTCTTCAAGCCCGTCCACCGCTCCAGCCCTTAAACCGCCTCCGGCGACAAATCCAGCAGCCAGGCTTGCGGGAGGCGCGTCCGGATAATCTCCCGCACCAGGTTTACCCAATGTTGGCAGCGGTCCAGCACCACGCCGTCGGAGGTGGCGATGACCTGGTCACTTTCCCACAACACTTTGTCCGGATTGAAAACCAGTTCCACTTGCATGTTCCAACCCGCACCCGCGGCGACTTCATGAATAAACGTCTTGAGCCGTCCGCTGTTCGACACCGGCTGGTCCAGCCACCAACGGCAACCGGTCACGCCCCAGGCGGCGACGGTTTCGCCAATCAATCGCAACGCCGGAGCCGTTTCCGCCACCTTGCGATAACGACGATGGATCCCGGCGAGGTCCCGGCAGCAGCCGTCGCGGCCCAGCAACACGACCCCGCCGGCCAGCGCGCTTTCGAGGATGGTCAGCACATTGTAACCATCGAGCCAAAGTTCCCGGCCCCGGACTTCAGCCGCGGCGAGTTGGTGTTCCTGACGATGCTGTGCGGCGTCCCGGGAACAGGCGCAACGGCTCACCGCCATGCGTTGACGACGGGTGAGATTATGCCGGTTGCCGACGAGTTCGGTCGCCGAGTGCGACGCGTATCCGTGATCGAGCAGCCAGCAGAGGTCATGCGTCGCAGCGCGCAGGATTGGCAGCTGCCGCGCGCCCAGGAGTTTTTCGTCCCGGGCCGCCGGTCCGCGATTGGCCTGGTGTCGAGCCACCCCCCAAGATGCCACACGGGACTGAAAAAGTCCGTTCCCCGCGACCAGGTTCGTTCCATGAATCAATTCCCCTTTTGAAGGCCCACCCGCTGCCACCTGGAACCCACGCCGGCGTTGCCGTTCTGTCCGGAGCGGGGTGCTCTGGAATTAGCCACCGGCTGCCGGTCACTTCAACGGGAGGACAAAAAGGGCGCAACTCAAGGGCGGCACCGGCAACCCCGCCGAAGGGCGCAGGACTTCCGTGGCTTGGATTTCAACGATGCGTGGTTTCCCCGGCGTGTTGTGCGCGAATTGATCCGGGCCGGCGATATGCCGCCGTGTGGCCGTGCCGGCCAGGGTCGCGCCAGTGAGGGACGGCCGCAATTCCATTTCCGAGTCCGTCGGATTCATCACCGCAAGGGTGAGCGTCCGGCCGTCTTTGGTGAGCGCCGCAGCGACATCCACGGGCGCAAAATCCTGTTCAAGGCGCAACGGAATCTGTCCGTAGTGCGCGCGGTAGAGCTGCAGCACGAGGCCGGTGGCTTCCATTTCGGCGGCGGTTTGTGTCGTCTTGATCGCGCCGATCACGTTGACCGTTTGCGCGTAATGAGCCATGCGGATGAGATCGCTTTGCCGGAAAAACTCATGCAACCCTGCCGCGACCCCGAGCCCGTCGGCGAGATCGTAAATACAACCGAGTTCGCCATAGACATAGTCGCGATGCCAGTAATTCCACTCGTCCATGGCGATGGGCACGAGCCGGCCTTTTAAATTCGGCAGCCCCGCCTGAAGTTTGCGGTGTCCGTCGGCCTTCTGGCGGATCGCATCTTTCAGGAGATTGATGTGCTTGACCAGGTCTGCCGGTCCGTCCTGGGTCCACGGCAGGCGGCCGCGATAGAAATGCTCGGAGAGCATGTCCATGTGATCGGCACATTGCTCAAGCATGATGTGCGAGCAGGTCTTGCCCGACTTCGCCTGGTCGGGATCGTGACTCTTGTTGATCGTATCGAGATCGCCAACGCCGGTGAGCACCACCGAAGGATCAACCTTCCGCATGGCGTCCGCCACTTGGTTGTGCTTGAGCGTATAATGTTGCATCTGCATGAACCCGAGCTGCCACGGGCCGAACATCTCGTTGCCCACGCACCAATACTTCACCCGGTAGGGCGTCTTGTTGCCGTTCTTCGCGCGCCAGCCGCCGCCGATGGTGCTTGGAGCGGCATTGCAATATTCAACCCACTGCGCCGCGGAGTAAGCGTCGCCGAAGCCGGTGTTGACCGCGACCATCGGCTCGGTCTTGATCTCGCGGCAGAAGGCAATGAATTCGTCCGTGCCGAAATCATTGTGTTCCACGCCGGTCCACGCGGGATTCTTGCGCGGCGGCCGGCGGTCGCGGTCGCCGATGCCGTCGCGCCAGTCATAGCCGCTCACAAAGTTCCCACCCGGCCAGCGATAGACCGGGCTGTCGAGCTGCTTGAGCAACGCCAGTGTGTCGCGGCGCAGGCCATGGAGATTGTCGCCCGGCATGAGTGAAGGCGGGCCGAGGAGCACATCGCCCCGCAACACCCTGATCTCCAATACTCCACCCCTCTCGATGTCGCGCGGGGAACGGAACGAGAACGTTTGCTTTGCGTATTTGTCGCCACTGAACTTAAGCCGCGTGGCCGCGCGGTCCCCGTGGGTTTCACCCCAGACGAGCGCGACCTCTATTTCCGCGCGCTGCCCGATCGGTTTGGCCCACAGATAGCCGGTGTAAATCTTGCCCGCGACCAGGCCAAGATCCCGTTGGCGGATGCCCGCCCCGGCGTTGATGCGGGGTGAATGCTCGCCGACAAAGGCATCGTCTTTGGCCATCGTCAGCGCGCCGCCGTCCCCAATGATCTCCCACGGTGACGCGCCCACGACCGGGAACGCCGTGTTCTTGAGGTCTTTGTACGGCGCGTAATTCGTGGTGATGGGAAAATAAAATTTCCGGTCCTCCAGCATCTCCGCCCAGATGCCCCCATAGATGCACCGGCCCAGATGCTCAATAAACTGGCCATAAATGAAGGGACTTATTGGGACGCCGGTCCTGGCTGCGTCGAGTTTCAATTCGATGGGGCTTGCGCCAAAGACGGCAACGGGAAGCAGCAACGAACAAAGAATCAGGTGGGCGAGGTGACGAGTTTTCATAAGTGAATGCCAACTCCATCCGGACCGTACGGAAATCCAGCCGGCGACGCAAATTTGAAATTGTGGGGCGGTATTTTCACTTTGCTTGTTTCATCCGATTGACTTAGAAGAACGGGATGTCGCCCATTAAATGTTGGCCCGCCCGGTCCGTCTTTGCCGGCTGGCTGCTGCTTTGCGCCATGAGCTCAACCGCCGAAACCGCTCCGAGTCAACTACAGCTCTCGCTGCGGTCGCGGGAAAAAGCCAGCGATGCCGCCAACGCCGGGTTTGTCCTGAAACAGAAAAAGGTCGCGTGGGATCCAACCAAAACCGCCCTGATTATTTGTGACATGTGGGATGATCACTGGTGCAAGTCCGCCGCCCGGCGGGTCGCGGAAATGGCTGGTCCGATGAATGCGGTGGTCAAGGCCGCCCGGGCCAAGGGAGTGTTCATCATCCACGCCCCCAGCAGCGTCGTGAATTTCTACAAGGACACACCGCAACGCCAGCGCGCCCAAGCCGCACGGTCGGCCCGGCCGCCGGTGGCTTTGTCCACGGCGGAACGCTGGGGCACGACTTGGTGCTGGCCGGATCCGGCGCGGGAAGCGCAATTGCCCATCGATGATTCCGACATGGGTTGCGATTGCCCGGTCAAATGCCAGATCCGGGAGGCTTGGACCCGGCAGATCGCCACGCTGGAAATTGACGACGCTGATGCCATCACGGACAGCGGATCGGAGACCTACAATTTGCTCCAGGCTCGCGGCATCGAGAACGTGATCCTGATGGGCGTGCATCTCAACATGTGCGTCTTGGGCCGCCCCTTTGGCATCCGGCAGATGGTGAAGGTCGGTAAGAATGTGGCGTTGGTCCGTGACCTGACCGACACGATGTACGACCACCGCATGGCCCCCAAGGTAAACCATTTTGCCGGCACGGATCTGGTGATTGAGCACGTGGAGAAATACTGGTGTCCTTCCTTTACCAGCTCCGATCTCACCGGCCGCGCGCCGTTCCGGTTCAAAGACGATCCAAGGTAAGCGCCAGGGGATTCAACCTCGCCCCACCATCGGGGAAAGACTTTTGTCGGCCTGCAACTTTCTTATCGGCGGAACCGGACCATCCGCACCTCAATCCGTCGGGCCTGGCGGGAACGGAGGCGATGCAGCGCGCCCCGCAGACTTCGGCCTAGTTCGCCTGCGGTCGGCAGGGCCTCACCCACAATCAGAATGCGGTTTTCAAACTGCTCGAGATTGATGATCCGGGCAGTGGCAAACAGATCAGTGATGCCAGTGAGGTCTGTCTGCCTGAGGCCGCCGGGACGGGGTAGCAGGTTAAACACGCCGAAACCACCCGGGCGCAGCCGTTGACGCATCAACTTCGGCAGCACCTTCCAACTGATGGCAGGCTTGAAAACGTCCTCGCCTTCCGGCACGGACAGGTCGTCCATCAGCAACCCGAACGCACGCGGCTGTTGGTGCAACCAGGCAGCGGCATCGACCTGTTGCCAGTTCACGCCGCCTGCCCACCGCGGACAATGCCGACGAAAGAGATCGTAGCCGGCGCGATCAAGATCCACCGAATCAATCACGGAGGCCACGCCCAGCGCGCGCAGCGGCGCCATCATGCCGCCTCCGGCAAAACCCAGGACGCCAATGCGTCCCGTTGGCGCGAGCACGGCGATCACCGCCGCCAGCACATCGAACACACTATGGGTCGGCCCCGGCGAGGTGCGCAGTTCGCTGATCACCACGCCGTGCTGGCTCAGGCGCAGGCCGTGTTTGGTTGGGGTGATGATGGTCACGAATCAATCTTGCCTCTCGCCCGGGGGCGAGAGCAACTGCCGGTTGCCAATCGGGTGCAGCTGGAAATGGTGGTCAATGCGGTTGGGGAAAAGCGGCAGAGGGCTGCCGCACTCCAAAACCTGGCGGCGTTACTTGCGATCACACTGAACGCGGGAGCGTCTTGGACTGCGGCAGCCCTCTGCCGCTTTTGCCGACGACACACCGCCGCGATCCGAGTCAGAACAGTCTCCCGAACTGCGTCAGGAAGTCGTTTTAGATTATCCAAATCCAACTTTAGCGCTGAATGCGCGCCGAGCCGCCTTTGGCAAAGGCCTTCACTTGCTCGACCGTCGCCATCGTCGTATCGCCAGGGAACGTGGTGAGCAACGCGCCATGCGCCCATCCGAGATTCACCGCTTCCTGTTCGCTCGCGCCGCTCAAGAGGCCGTAGAAAAATCCCGCCGCGTAACCGTCCCCTCCCCCGACGCGGTCGATGACGTCCAGCTCGCAGGTTGGCGAGGTGTAGGTCTTGCCGTTCACCCAGGCCACCGCCCCCCAACTGTGGCGATTGGTCGAGTGAACCTCCCGCATCGTCGTCGCCACAACTTTGATGTGCGGATGTTTCCGGGTGACGTTGCCCATCATGCTGAAGAACGCGCTGGGATCGAGTTTGCTTTGCGCGTGAACTTCCGGGCCGGGGATGCCCAACCCAAGCTGCAAATCCTCCTCGTTGCCAACCAGCACGTCCACGTGCTTCACAATGCGGTCGAGGACTTTCACCGCCCGGTCATGACCGCCAACGATGTTCCAGAGCTTGGCGCGATAGTTCAGATCGAACGACGTCACCGCGCCGGCTTTCTTCGCCGCCTTCATGCCTTCGATGATCACTTCCGCCGTGGTGGCGGATAACGCGGCAAAAATGCCGCCGCTATGAAACCAGCGGACGCCCCCGCGGAAAATTTCCTGCCACTTGAAATCGCCAGGTTTGAGTTGCCCCGCGGCTTCGTTACAGCGGTTGTAGAACACCACCGGCGCGCGCACGCCCTGCCCGCGATCCGAATAAACGGTGGCCATGTTCGGACCGTGCACGCCGTCGTGCTTGAAATGCTTGTAGAACGGTTTCACCCCCATCGCCCGCACCCGCTCGGCGATCAAATCGCCAATGGGATAATCCACCATCGCCGTCGCCACGCCGGTCTTGAGCCGGAAACAATCGGCGAGATTGGCCGCGCAGTTGAATTCGCCGCCGCTGACGTGGATGTCGCAATGCGCGGCCTTGCGAAACGGGATAACGCCCGGATCGAGCCGGTGAACAAGGGCGCCGAGGGACAGGAAGTCCAGCGCGCCGGTTTTCTTGATTCTTAAGCCGTGGGCCATGATGAGTTAATGGTTAATGGATTCCGATGCCATCGGGAATGTGCAAGGTTCGCGCCGCCGCGGTCAAGCGCCTTGGATGTTGGCCGGTTCAAGACGCGGCACCAACAGGTGGATGATCAGCAGCGCCGCCAGGTAGGCGCTGCCAGCGATGAGAAAAATTGTTTCGTAGTTTCCGCCCGTCGCCTGGAGGATGGCCCCCACCAACATGGCGATGAACATGCCGCCCACGGCCCCGGACGTACCGCCAATGCCCACGACCGAGCCCACCGCCTTGCGCGGGAACATGTCGGACGTGAGGGTGTACAGGTTGGCCGACCATCCCTGATGGGCCGCCGCCGCGAGCGAGATCAGTGCGACGGCCAGCCATTTGTCGGCCACATTTGCGGCAAAAATGACCGGCACCACGGACAGCGCGCAGATCAACATGGCGAACTTGCGCGCCCGGTTATGACTCCAACCCAGCTTGATAAACCAGCCCGACAGCCAGCCGCCGCCGATGCTGCCCACGTCGGCCACGATGGAGCTTGCGTAGTTGCGGGCCGATTCGACCACCTCG
>CAZIJO010000123.1:0-17456 GCA_964539515.1 uncultured Bifidobacterium sp.
GTGCCGCGATCCATGACGGCGGCCATTTTCTCCAGCCCCTCGGTAAACTGGATGCCGTCCACGGCCGTTGGGATGCTGGGGAACGTGCTGAGGAATGAGTCCGGGGCCATGCCCTTTTCGAACGGCGTGTAGCGCTTCGGATCAAAAGTCTCGGTGTGCGCCATGCCGCCGCCCATCCACAAGATGATCACGGTGTCGGCGGTGGCCTTCAATTTTTCCGCCGCCGGCTCGTTGGCGAGCACCACGTTCGGGAAACGCGCCGCCAGCGCACCGAGCGTCGCCGTGCTGGCGGTTTTCAAAAAGTCGCGGCGCGACCAAGCGGTTTTTGCATTCATACCCAATGATCTCTTTCTCGTCCTCGGCCTCGTCTTCGAATACGAGGCGGGTCTAATAAATCAGCTGAAACTCCGGCGTCATCGTCAGACTCCAAAGCAAATCCTCGACGCCAGTTTTCTGGACCGGCTGTCCCACCAAACTGATCGCCAACTTCGCTTCCGCCCGGGTGGGTTTGCGCCCCAGGGCTTTGGCATAAAGCTGTGTCACCACCGCATCCGGCGGCTTTGGTGTAGCCAGCATACTTTCCGCCCCGCGGGCCAGCACCTCCGCCAGTTCCGCTCCGTTGGTCAGTTCCAGGGCCTGCAAAGTAGTCGCGGCACTGGCCCGCGAGGTCAACACCTGCTCGCGGTTGGGCCGCCCCAGCGCCACCTGCAACGGGTCGGCGGCGACGAGCGCCGCCCGGGTGGCGGTGAATTGATTGGTCGAACCGTCCGCCCGCCGGAGCTGCGCCGCCGGCTTGGGATACCACACGCCGGTGAGCGCGCCCACGGCATCCCGGAATTGTTCCGCCGACAAGCGCCGGACTTGCGGGCCGCGAAATACAAAATCGCTGCCGGCTTGCTCCGTGGCCGGGGACGCCGGCAATTGATAGGCGCGCGACGTCAGCATGACCTCGATCAGATGTTTCACGTCATAATCGTGGTCGGCGAAATCCTCCGCCAGCCAGTCGATCAAATCCGGATGCCACGCCGGATGTTCCATGTCGTCGAGCGGTTCGACCAGGCCGCGCCCGAAGAATTTTTGCCAGAGCCGGTTCACCAGCGTGCGCGTCAGCCGTCCGTCCGTTCGCTGGGTCATGAGCTGCGCCAGGTGTTCGAGCCGGACGGCCTTGTTCGTGGAGGTCTCCAATTCGCCGAGCTGCGCGTAAATAAATCTCGGCGCGGCAATTTTTCCGGTTGGCTTGTCGCAATGCACCATCTCCAATGGACCGTCGGCATAAACGCCCGCCAGGCCGTAGGCATCGGCCAGCGTCCAGTCGTTGACAAAACTGTCGTGGCAGCTGGCGCACTTGAGATTCACACCCATGAACACCTGGGAGACGCTTTGTGCGGCCTGCATGGCCGGAGTCTGGCTCGCATTCACCACCCCGCGCCACACGATGCCCTTGGTGAAACCCTCACTGGCCGGCGTGGGATTGACCAATTCGGCCACGAACTCGTTGTACGGCTTGTTCGTTTCCAGCGCGGAGAAGAGCCACTGCGTGATCTGCTTGCGGCCGCCGTCAATGTAGCCGGTGCCCTTGTAATCATTCCGGAGCATGTCGTTCCAAAACGAAAGCCAGTGCAACGCGTAACCCTCCCGGTCGGCCAGCAGCCGGCGG
This sequence comes from uncultured Bifidobacterium sp., assembly GCA_964539515.1. Lineage (GTDB taxonomy): Bacteria > Verrucomicrobiota > Verrucomicrobiia > Limisphaerales > JADLHS01 > JADLHS01. The sequence continues at coordinate 1,658 of CAZIJO010000123.1, forward strand.
ACAAGCTGAGCGCGCTTGTCCTTGCTTCGGTCTGCGACAAAGGCCGCGAGCGCATCCGGCGGGGGCAGCAAACCAATGACATCGAGGTAAACCCGACGCGCGAACACCCGGTCATCCACGGGCGCCGGCGGCTTGATTTTATTCGCGGCGAAATAGGGCTGGAGGAAGCGATCTACCGGATTCGCATCCTTGGCCCGGCCCTTGGGAAACTCCGGCCGGCGCACTTTCAAATTGGCTGGCTCGATGCGCGCGAACGAGACGTTCGCATCCCACGGCGCCCCCTGATCAATCCACGCCCGCAACACACCGACCTGCTCCCGCGTGAGCTTCGTGCCCTTCTTCGGCATGACGTTGTCCGGGTCAATGCCCGCTACCAGTTCAATCAGCAAACTCTCCGCGCTCTTGCCCACAACGAGGCCCGGGCCGGAATCGCCGCCCTTGAGCAGCGTTTCCCGTGAATCAATCTGGAAGCCACCTTTCGCCCGGCCACGGCCGTGACACTGATTGCAACTGGTCTCGAGGATGGGCTTGATTTCCTTGCTGAAGTTGATGACCCGGGCGGCGGGCGGCGGCAATTGCGCCACCTGCTCCGGCGTGAGCGCGGCCAATGCGGAGGCGCCGGCGCCGGCCGCAAACAACAGAACGCACAACCAATGCGAACAAGGTGATTTCACTGGGGTAAAGTTTACCGCCACGTCCGCCAAAGGACAAAGAAAATGTCGTCGAATTTGGCCGGCTGGGCTGGCGCGGCAAGTTCAAGTTCCCTGTGCAAGCAGCTTCGGGGAAGCACCTGTTAGGGTGGGTTGGGTCTGCCAAACGGGCCATTCACCCCCACCCGCCCCATGAACATGAATTCGCCTGTCCCAAGAATGAAAAGTCCTCGCCATTGGCGGTTGATCGCCGATTGCTCCAACCGAAGCAATTGCCAGCTGCCACCGGCATGTTGCTTCCCCCATCCACCGAACGGCGATCTGCACCCAGCACCGCGCACGGGCCTGAACCGCTTGTCGGAGAAGGCGCTTTATTGCCCGGAAATCTTGTTGCTGATGCCGGCGGGTTTCACTTCGATGAATTCGCGATGGATCTGACCATCGGCAGCGGTGCAAAGAAAGTAGCCCTTTTCCGTTGAGCCATCGTGATTGTTCCGGCTGATGGCACAGCAGCGGTTGGTCGTGAGCGTGGTGCGGCCCGCCCGACGTTCCGTGAAGCCGTGGAAATGGCCGTTGAACACGGCCACCAGGTTGAAGTCCCGAAAGCGGTCGAGGAGATCGTCGGCATTCACGGGGCGCATCGGCACGGTTGCGCCAAGCGGAAAATGAGTGAAGACCACCGTGGGACGGGCTGGATCAAACCGGTGCAAATTCTCATCGAGCCAGCGGAGGGTAGGCGGTTGAATTTTCGTGTTCTGGTAACGCGTTCCGTCGCTCGAATCCAGCCCCATGAACTGCCAGCCACGGTGCTCGAAATGGTAATTGAGACTGTTGGGGAAGGATTTGTCCCAGCCTGAGCGGTCGGAGTCCGAAGCGTAATCGTGATTGCCAATCACGGCATGGCAGGGCATGGCGAACGATTGCAATACTTCGCGCATGGCGCCTAACTCGGACGGCGTGCCATGTTCCGCAAGATCGCCTACCACGAGGCAGAATTCGGGCCGGCATGGCTGCGCGTGGATGCTGGCGGCAACCAGCTCGAACCAAGCCGGGCACTGCGGACTCTGAAAGTGCGCGTCATTGATGACTACGAAGCTGAAGTTGCCCGCCGTCTGAACCCCAGACCAACGGGCGCAACCCGGCCAAACGCCCAGCGCGAGCATCGCCCCGGTGCTCAGGCGCAACCATTCACGACGTGGGATGCGGTGATCGGAAGTCTCGCGCATGAGTCGATCGTGGCGGAGGCACCGGCGCGAAGCGAGCCGGATTTCTCCGGACCGACCAGACGAGTTCATGGAGAAACGCTATTCGGCGCTATTGGACGGACTTCCGTTTTTGCCAGAAGTAGCTCGCGATTTCCCAAAGGATGTAGCCGCACCCAAGGCACACCAAATAAGCCCACCACGGCATACGGGCCCAAACGGATGCTGGCCTGGTTGTTCCATCAACCGTGGGTGCTGCAACCGAGTTGGTTTCCATTTCAGGCGGGTCGCCTTCCGAGGCATCCATGCTTGGCGGCAAGGAGATTTCGTTAGTTCCTGAGAGCGTGTTGGTCCCGCGATGATAGTGATAGATTCCCGTCTTGCGGTCCGAATGACCGCCATTGGCGTCCAAGCCGCCGGGGTGTGCCAGCACGCCGAGTGCGGCGAAAAGCCAGAAAAAGAAAAAGGTCAATCTCATGAACCCGATGTTCGTGATTCTGATTCTCCTGCGCCTTCCCCCGGATAGCAAGTCCGAGAAACGCCCCCTACGAGCTGAAGCCTACGCAAAAACCGCCCCGGCTGACGCCAACTCGCGCTGCCGTTCCCAGCCATCGGGCAGCCAACATCAGCCAACCAAATCTCGCTGGCCGGTGGCGGAATTTGGGTCCATGATCCAAACCACAACGGTGAAAAAGGTAGCGTGCAGGATGATGCGGTGTGGACCACCGGTGTCGTGGCAAAAGCGAGGTGAGGTATTAGTCATGGCGGGCGTCGCGCTCTTCGTCGCCAGCCAGTTGGCAATGGGTGAAGACGGACCACCCCCAACGAATACGTCGGCCAAGCTGAGAGCGTCTCAACTCGAATCCCTGTTGCCCCTGCCTGACCATCCCGGCAACGTGTTCCTGGTCGGCGAGACGGTTCGGATCCCCTTGCCGGACAATCTGCCACCAGATGCCGCCGAATGGCAGTTGGTGGATGATCGGCGCCACCCTTTGCGCCACGGAAGATTGAGTCCGGATCTCAAGCCAAAGGGGGGATTATTGTCACTGGGAAATCTGCCCGTCGGCTGGTATCGGGTTGAATTCGGTACCACCAATCAACCGATCAAAGTGTGGACCAGCCTGGCAGTGTTGCGCCCGCTCGAGCAGCCGGTCTCCGCGGATTCCCCGGTCGCGGTGGATTCAGCCGCGGCCTGGTTCGCCCGCGATGATCCGGCACAACAGAAACGGCTGGCGAGTCTCGCGGCGATGGCCGGTGTCGGTTGGGTGCGCGACCGCCTGCGCTGGAGCGAAATTCAGCCGCAGCCGGGCGAATTGAAAGCGCCGCCGACCACATACGACACTTCCGCCGACATCCATCAGGAAGCGGGTCTGCAAATCCTCCAGGTGTTTCATGACACGCCGCAATGGGGGCAGGCCGTCGGCGAGGGTGGCGGCCGCTTCGCTCCGGATTTGCGTCACGTTTATCAATACTGCCGCCAGCTTGCTTTACGGTTCAAGGGACGGGTCGCGGCGTGGGAACCATGGAATGAAGCCAATGTCACTTCTTTCGGCGGCCATACTGTGGACCAGATGTGTTCCTGGCAAAAGGCTGCGTGGCTCGGATTCAAAGCCGGAGATCCAAATGTCACCGTGTGCTGGAATGCCACGGCGGCGGTCCCGACGGTGGAGCATACCGAAGGCGTACTGGCTAATGAGACCTGGCCCTACTTCGATACATACAACATCCACACCTACGACTGGCCGCATGGTTATGTGGAATTGTGGAAGCCCGCTCGCGCGGCCGCAGCCGGCCGCCCCCTGTGGATAACGGAAGCCGACCGTGGGACGCCCCATCTACAGAATCCACCGTGGTACGACCAGGATCCCCGATTGGAACTACTCAAGGCTGAGTGGATGGCCCAGGCTTATGCCAGTAGCCTCTTTGCTGGGGCCCGACGTCACTTTCATTTCATTCTCGGAAACTATCACGAACCGAACGGCGTTCAGTTTGGATTGCTTCGCCTGGATTTGACGCCGCGCCCCGCTTATGTCGCCCTCGCCGCGGTGGGACGATGCCTGGCCGATGCCCGGTCGTTGGGCCGCTGGCAGCCTGGTCAATCAGTGCAAGTCTATGCATTCCGCGCCAGGCCCGACGGGCAGGAGCGAGATGTGTTGGTGGCGTGGGCGGAAAAGGAATCGGACTGGGATGGTCGCGGGAACACCACTGCTGACTGGAAGCTCCCCGCTGATCTCAAGGTGCTAGAGGTGATTGATTATCTTGGTCGTTCGGGAGGCTCAACCTTTCCGACGCCACTTACGTCAGCACCGGTATTCGTGCTGCTTCCGCCGGGTCAGGCCGCGCGCCTGCCCCTGGAGTCACCCCCCTGCCCCACTGCCCGCCGCACCGGCCCCGCGTCCTCCGTGGTGATCCAGATGGTGCTCCCGCGTTCGGCAACGCGCAAAGTCGATGATCTTCCTTGGTCCGAGGGTTATGCGTACCAGGCGACCTTGGGTCTGTTAATGCAATTCAAACTGCAAGTTTACAACTTCGACACGAATACGGTCGTCGGTCGACTGCAGGTGCTCCGTCAACCACCGGACTGGGCCATCACCCTGACACCGGCGGACTTCAAATTGGCATCCATGGACCGGCGCGAGCTCGCCGGGTCCCTTCGAATCCACAAGAATGCGACGGTGCGGGACGGGTGGGTAGTGCTGCGCGCCGACGGCAGTCCTCAAAGCCAGCCGGTTTTGGCGTTTCGGGTCCTGGCGCGTGACTAATTCCAACAGCGCTGAATCGGGCGACACCTCGCCTGAGACAGTGGCATGCGCGGCGGCAATGATACCAGCAAGATCGAAGTGCCGGCTTTTATATCGTGCGGCCCCGCCCGCGCGTCCCAAATGGTGCTGGGCAATGAAGTTTTCAGACCATATTGCAATCTGCTTTTTGACTTTTGCAATGGCTCAACCCGCGGTTGTAGGCATTGCGCATGCTTGAAATGCAGCAACGGGATTCGGGCGGCGGCCTACTCGCTTCGGCTACCCAAAAATAAACGGGCCGATCATCAGATGCTGCTGCTCGAATCCTGTATGTGTTTCCGACAAGCATCATCCAACGCATTTGGATTGCCCCGACAGGAATAGACCAACCTTGAAGGCCAGGCCTCTTCCAATGGCATCCGCCGTGCTCCCAACTTGGCGACATGGAAGCGTTAAGAATAGAGAAACTGCCCACCCTCGCTGGCTCGACTTGGAAGCGAATCGGGCTTCTCACGGCTCTTGGCGTTGCGATCGGCCTGTTGCTTTCCCTGACCACTAGCCTGCGGGTTTCCTGAAATCACCCTCCCTGCCAGTGACGGTCCGACTTCCGACCAGCGGATCATGTCACCAGCAAAAGAAATCTAACCGCAGATTGGGTGCAGTTGCCCGCCAGGATGACCAGCCACCCCAAGCCGATTTCCCCGGGTGCCTGCGACACGGTGGCATTCCTGGCCATTCCAAGTACATTGGCTTGTCCGGATTGGCGGTCGTTGAACTACCGGATATAAAGCTAACGAGCCCGCTTGAAGCGGGCGACAAACCTCGAGGAAGAACTATGTATCGCGTTGAACTTTCTCAAGCGGAAATGGAAATCCTCAGTCAAGTCCTTCAAAGCACGCTGGTCACCCTTGAACTGGAGATCCAGCACACGGATCATCAGGAGTTCAAGAATCTGTTGAAACAGCGCCGTGAAACGCTGCGGGCGTTGACTGGCAAACTGAGGCCGCAGTTGTCCGCCGTGGCGTGAGTCTGCCGCGGCTGGCATGGTAGAAGGAGCAATCCCGCGCCGGGTTGAGCTGCCATCAACCCAGGTACGGGGCACGCATGGCCCGGGACCGCATGCGATTGGCTTCCTCGTCGCCGACAAACTCCGCCTTGAGCAGGTCAAATTTCAGTTTCCGCTTTAGTTGCTCACAAATATCGGCCGCCAGGCAGATGTTCATGGAACGATACATGACGTCCGGATTTGCCACCGTCGGACGCCGGGACCGGACGCAATCAAAGAAGTCCCGCACGTGATTCATCGGTCGTTGGGTCCGGGTGGCATACTCCGCCACCACTTTTCGGTATTCGCCCAAAAGCGCCGGGGAGGAGACATCGGGTTCGGAATAACCGTCCGCCGCGGCGACCCAACCTTCCGGGCCATCAAACCGCTCGCCACAGGCGCCATGCCAGTACTGACACCGTTCCCAAACGGAACCCGCCACCCGAAAAAGCACCAATTTCACCCCGTTGGACAAGCGCGTTACCATGGTCGCGTCAGGGCCGGCATACTCGAACTCGATAAAGGATACGTTTGTCATATCGAGGCCGGCGAGGGCTTGGGCTACGGTGTGCGCCCCCCACATCGCAACATCCGTGGCGAAATCGTGAAAATGATACCAGCCGCCGCCGTTAACGTAGCTGGCATTGTACGGCCGCCAAGGACAGGGGCCGAGCCAGACATCCCAATCAAGTTCCTCCCGCGGAGGCTCCGGTTGCGCCGGCAACCAGTCCTGTCGTAAACCGTCGCGCCACCGACAGTCAGCGTACGCGGTATGCACCGGCCCCAGCCGGCCGGAGCGGGCCATTTCGATCGCAAAAACATGATTTGGCTCGCTGAGGCGTTGGGCGCCGGTTTGATAAACCCGGGCGAACCGCCGGGCGGTGTCCACAACCAATTGTCCCTCCGCCATGGTCAAACAGGCCGGTTTCTCACAATAGACATCCTTGCCCGCCCGCATTGCCAGAACCGAGGCCAGCGCGTGCCAGCGATCACCGGTGGCAATTAGTACCGCTTCGACTTCAGTTTGATTGGCGAGCATCTGGCGTAAATCGGCATAGACGGCACAATCCTGATTTCCCTGCTTCGCATCCACCAGTTGCTTGGCGGCGTCGCGCCGGCTTTTCACCACATCACAAACCGCCACACACTGCACATTCGGTTCGGTCAGCATGAACCCCAAATCGTACGAGCCGCGACCACCGATCCCGATCCCCCCCAGCAGGATGCGCTCACTAGGCGCCACTGTGCCATCCCGCCCGAGCGCCGCCGCCGGAATATAGTAAGGCAGCGCCACGGCACTGGCCGCCATCAGTCCGCGCGTCAGAAACCGCCGTCGCGTTACGTTCGTACCAAGCTTCCTGCTCATGCGGTTCGTCCTTTTCATTTTTGAGTTGTCAGTTTCATAGCGGCCCTGGATTGAGCCATCGCCCACGTGATGAACCCGGTGGCCTTCGCGCGTTGGACTGAACATTTTCCCTTTGGCAACTAATCTAGTGCGCTCTGAACATGAATATAACTAAATCACAAATCAGTCAACAGCCGCGAGCCGCCGGCATCAAGGACAAATGGAGGCGCTGCAAAAGATGGAGACCAACTTTCAGGAAGCGCCCTCACCTGCCCTGCCCTGCCCTCGTTGTTGCCTAAAAGCTGAAGGTTGAGTCCGCCGACGAAAGCTCGCGTTGTGGCCAACTTTAAGGATGCCGTTCCGACGGAATGAAACCAAGGGTGCTTCCGCTGCAAAGACCAAGCGAAAAAACGCTTTCGGTCCCAACCAAAGCCGAACCTGCCTGCGGCTGACCGACCTCGGATCAAGCCGGCATGCGGGGTTAAGCGTTTCGGCCAGCGGTCAACGAAAACCGCATTCGGATGCCGTTCGCGGCAGCGGTGCGCAGAAGAGTTTAATTGACGGAGGAATTTACGCCGGGCCGATTGCACCGTTGCCGGTGGGCACAGCTTGGGGTGTTCACGGCACCAGCCGCAGTGTCAATGGATAACGGTAGCTCTCGCCGTTGGACGCTTTGATTGTGGCGATAATGGCCAGGATCAACGAGCCGACGCCCAAGAGTATCAGGAGCGGAATTCCGATCAGGATGAACACCAGCGGAATGCAGCACAGGCCATATATCAGCACAGAGATGTGGAAGTTGAGCGCTTCGCGGGCATTCGTCGCGACATACTCAGATTCCTTCCGCATCGCGAGATAGACCACGAGCGGCAACACGAAGCCAACTCCCAGCAGCGCGGAGAGATGACTCATCATGCTCCAGATCTTGTCATTGCCCTGCGGGGCCATTGGCACCTGGGGCGGCACCATCGTTTCCGGTATTTCCATCATTGTCCTTTCCGCGTCAAACCGGCAGCTGGGTAATCCCAGTCGGATGACGCACGCATCTTTGGCCGAAGTCTATGCCGCCGTTGCAGGCAGCTCAATTACAGGAACGGTCAGGTTTTATATCTATTTACCCGATTGGAATAACATCCTGCAACACGGGAATGGAAGGCTGGACATGACGGTCCGTTCCTTGTTACACATGTGGCGTGACTAAGAAATCTGGCCTATCCCGTCGCGATTTCGTCAAGCACTCCCTCGTGACCGCCGCGGTCCTCGGCATCAAGCCATCACTTTGGTCGCAAGCTGCCTCCCACCCGCGCATATCGGTCCAGCTATATTCAGTGCGGGACGATTGTGCCAAGAATTTTGATGCGGCCCTGGCGCAAGTTGCGAGGATGGGATTTGCCGGAGTGGAATTCGCGGGTTACCACCAGTACAACGGCAAGGCCAAGGAGCTTCGCCAGAAGCTGGACGACTTGAACCTGGTTGCGGCCGGCACTCACATCGGTACAGCCAGCTTTCGTGGCGACGAACTGAAACGGACGATTGAGTTTCATCATTTGCTTGGCTGTAAATACCTCATCGTGCCCGGCGACCGGGATTTTACGGATCCCGCGAAAAGCACGGCGCTGGCGGAGACCTTCAACCAGACGGCGGCGGCGCTCAAGCCCTTGGGCATGTTCTGTGGCTATCACAATCACAAAAGCGAATTCAAGAAGGACGGGGATAAAACCTATTGGGATTTGTTCGCCGAGCGCACGAGCAAGGATGTGGTGCTCCAACAGGACTGCGGTTGGACCGCTGCCGCGGGGCTCAATCCGGCCGAGTTGGTGCGGCGTTACCCGGGCCGGACGAAGATCACTCATTTCAAGCCCACGGTCTTGAATAATGAACCGGGCAAGAAACCAATCCTCGGCGAGGATTCGGTGGACTGGGTCGCGGTGCTGGCGGCCTGCCGCGAAGCTGGTGGCACTGAGTGGGTCACGGTCGAGCAGGAAAGCTATCCCGATGGCAAGTCGCCGATGGCCTGCACTGAACTGTCGCTCGCCGGGCTAAAGAAAATCTGGTAGGGCCGCGTAAGTTGGGAGGCCTTCGTGGCGGAACTGGCCCTAATTCTGGAATGGAAGCGCCCGGGAAATCAACCTTACCTGCCGCGATAATCAATGTTCGTGTGTAAGGATTTGGGATCGGAGATAAACGGAACCATTTCCTGTGAAGTCGCGGTCCATGTCATGCCAAATTGGAAAAAGAAATATGCCATGCTGGAAATGAAAACACCGAGGAATAACAGCCCAATCAAGACTGCTTTGAGCTGTTCCGCGTGTCGGCGGGATGGCGAATCAGTGCGCGGTAAAACAAAAAAACCCGGGTATTCCGAGGACTGCTCGGAAGGATCAACAACCAGCCGGGCTGCGCGCTTGCGGCGGTGTCTGAACTTTCGATCTTTCAATTCTGTTGTTTGCGCATCACTTGATAGTCTTCAGGAAGCCGTTTGGAACTGGCGATCTGGCCACGCGTCCCGGCAACAGAAAACCGCATGGCTTTTTTCAAATCTTCTTCGGCTCCGGGTGGCGAAGTTCCGTTGCCTGGGACAGCCGGTGCAAGCAAACGATGCGCACTGGGTCTTGCGGCGTACTGCCCAGCGCCTGCCACCCTGCCTGCCATCCCGTTCAGCAGTGTGGCAAACGCGTCGATTTTCGCTGGTATAAACAAAATCGGCCTTAATCGGCGGATGCTGGTCAGTTGGAGTCATCCGATTTTCGGTGGGGCAAAGCCTTCCCGGTAGTTGCGCGAGAGGATTTCCTGGTTAGCCTGGTCGTGATTGGTGAAGCGAGAGTTCTCGGAATCCCAAAGCAGTTCCTGACCGGGAAAGCGCGTTGCTTTGACCGCTAGCAAGACCGGTTCGGTGATCCGCCAAGCAAGACTGAACGGGGCCCACAAGGGCTTCTTGTTCCCCAGGCAGGTGTCCGCCCAGTCTTTCCAATGCTGCCGTGGGGCCACCGCCGGCTTGGGCTCGTTTTCCACCACTTTGCCCTTGCGAAAAACGGTCATGTGCCCCGCTGCCTCCACCAGCAGGGCGCCTTCTTCGCACACCACGAGGATGTAGTTGGAGCGCACATCACTCGGGGGCAACCCCAGCGCCGCAAAGGAAGGTTTCAGGGCGTTGTCATTATAGTGGATGACAAACTTCTCGCGGGCAAAGTTGCCGCCGCCCGGATAGGTGATGGTGCTCTGGTCGTGCGCCGAGTGGCCGGTGTTGGCCGGCCGAATGGTGTGGGTCAGCACCGCCTCCGGTGCTGGCATTTCGTACGCAAAATAGAAGAGGTCCAGTAAATGGCATCCCCAGTCCCCCAGTTGGCCGGTGCCGGTTTCCCAGAAGTCTCGCCAGGTTCCCGGAGCCAGCGCCTCATTGTAACCGAGCTTTTGCGTGAGGGGCCCCAGCCACAAGTCCCAGTTCAAAGCGTCCGGGACCGGTTTGGCCGGCGGATACGGCTTCCACGCATCGGGAAAGCCGTCCCCCTTTGATGGGCCACCGGTCCAGACATACCCGGCGACCGGTCTCCCCAGTTGGTTGTGCTTGAGTATCTCGACGGCCTGCATCCGGCCTTTTTCGCAGGCCCGCTGATTGCCCATTTGCGTGATCAGACCGGGATGCGCCTTGAGCCCGTCCCGAATCATCTTTAGCTCGCTCAATTGATGCACCAGCGGCTTCTGGCCGTAGACATGTTTGTTGTGCTTCATCGCGGTCAACATCATTGGGGCGTGATGAAAATCCGGTGTGTCGACGATCACGGCATCGAACTGCTCTGCCCGATCGGCAAACACCTCCCGGTAATCCGTCGCCTTGAACGCTCCAGGATACCCACCGGCCACCTGATCCAGGACATTCTTGTCCACATCGCAAAACCCGGCGAACTCCACCATCGGATGGCCTTTGAGACCGCCGCGTTGCATGCCTCCGATGCCGCCCGCGCCGATCTGGAAGATTCGCAACCGGCTATTTTTGTTAACTTGCGCCCGTGTGGTGAAACTGGGTGCGGTCAGCCCGACCGTGACAATGGCACCGGCCTTAAGGAAAGTGCGGCGAGTGACCGGGTATTTCGTGGTAGTATCGTTCTTCATGGTGTGTTGCGTTCACCGGCATTCGGCGTGGCACCTGCCGAAGGCAGTTGAGTGCCGGCGAGTTGTCGAGACCGAAACTTGCCGTCAACCGCCAGCCGCTCGTCATCCATATAGCCTACTCGTACGCCTCCGCCCATCCAAGCATAAGGTTGTTTTCAGCTGGATCATGGAAGTCGTTGTGAACTGGCTTTTCTGGGCTCCACCAACTTTGGAACCAAGCATCGGAGAGCGCTCCTCGCTCGCAGAGGCATCCTCCTGTTTCCCGCATCCTTGGATTCTCCACCCGAGAACGAGGCGTATCATGGCTCGAAGGGTTCCGCTTGATTTGGAAGGGACTGGCACGAATCCGGGGGCTGAGTTTTGCTCCCGTGGCAACCGAACAGCCTGCGCGATTATCCTGCCTGCGGAAAATTCCGGTTGGCGGATGACTGTCTGGTAAGTGGTCACATTCCTGCGACGATACCGGCGACAATTCGGGTTGAGGTCGGATGTCCCTTCGCCCAACTGCGGTCACATCGGCTACCGCAAGCTTGGGCGCACCAATCCGGTTGGCTGGGCTGGTATCAACCTCATGGATCAGACATTTGGGTTGAGGCAGTGTGGTTGAGAAAACGAAGGGGCGAGAACCAGTCCCGACATTTCACACCCGGCATGAAGAGCGCAGAGCCATCCGCCGACCAAGGGGCCTTATCCTCTCATGCTCTTGGATCGGCTGCCGAGGGCGGCGATGAACCGCCGATTCCTGCGGCCTTTTTCATGTGCTCAAACAAATCATTTTGCCTCTCCAATCGCCTGGCCGAGGAAGCCGAGTTTAATCGCTCGATCATCGTCGTATCTCCATGGGCGGAGATAATCGCGAGATGCGCCTCTATCTCGGCGAGCTGGGCCTGAATCCCGGCGAGCGACCAGAGGACATATTCGGCAAATTTTTCCGGGTTCGGTTTTAGCATATCAACATGTCCTCATTGGCTCTCTTCAGAAATCCAGACCTGGTGGCGCGCATGGCAATTGTGGGCGCAGGCCTTGAGAGATTGCTCATCTCACCATCCAGCGCGGAACTTCAAACCTGATTTCCCCAACCTGCTTGCAGGTAGTTCGTGGCACGTGCTTACTCAATCACAACAATAACGCTCTCGCCAGTCGAAACTAGCGGGTTAAACCGATCCTCGCCGCAAAGGGCTTCGGCAGACGGGGCGAATTCCCTCAGCCATGTCCCTCGTATTCAGTGGCTACCGGCCGACAGCCGCGAAAGCAGTGCGTGGGACATTTCGAAAACTCGGAAAACGTCAACGATGCAACATCAAACCAAAAGCTCGCGTGAATCGATAGGGTCCTTGGTGGAGGTGCAAAAGAACCCCACCGGGCTTGGCTTGAGTTCTGGGTCGAGCCTCTGGACACGCACCGGTACTGCCTCCAACAAAATGCGTTCATCGTCTCGTGCGGGCTTGGCGGTCTCCGCGATGGATATCTCCTCCGCCCCATGCACACCTTGATTTCCAGCGGGTGGGCCCGGGAACTGGCGCATTCAGCGGACAAGATGGCGCTAACGGCGAAAGCCTACGCCGCGCCGAGGTCATCCATCAGCAGCTTTGCGCTGATGCGGGCGGACTCAAAGATGACAGGCAGTCCACTGCCTGGATGCGTGCCGCCGCCGACCAGATACATTCCGTCGAACTCCTCAAAACGGTTTTGCGGACGCAGGTGCAACATTTGCGAAAAGCTGTGCGCAAGGTTGAAAGTCGCGCCGCGATAGATGTCCACCTTGCTCTCCCAATCTGCCGGCGTCACCACGCGCTCGAACCGGATTCGCTTTTCGATGTCCGTGATGCCGAGTTTCTCAAGCTGCCGCAAGGCCACATTGCGGTAGCGCAATTTTTCCTTGTTCCAGTCCACGTTCGGATGCTGATGCGTCACGGGCAGCAGCACATACAAGGCGCTGTGGCCGGGCGGCGACATGGTGGCATCGGTGCGGACGGGGTTGGCGACATAGAAGGACGGGTCGGCGGACAGAACGTGCTGCCGCTCGATCTCTTCGAGGTTGCGGCGATAGTCTTTCGCGACGTAGATGTTGTGGTGCGCGAGATGGTCAAACTTTCCTTCCAGGCCGAGGTAAAGCATGAAGGTGGAACAGGAGAAATCTTTCTTCGCCACCTTCTCGTTGGTCCAGCGCCGCCGCAAATTGTTCGGTACCAGTTTCGTGATGGCGTGGCCGAAGTCGGCGTTCACCACTACGGCGTCGGCCCGTCGCTCACCCTGCGCGGTGCGCACCCCGACAGCGCGACGGCCTTCAAACAAGATTTCCTCCACCGCGGTGTTGAGCTGGATGCTGACGCCGAGTTCCTGCGCCACACGCGCCATGTTCTTGGAAATGGCGTTGCAGCCACCCGTCGGATGCCAGATGCCGTGTTCGTATTCGAGGAACGACAGAATGGAAAACAGGCTCGGGCACTGGAACGGCGACATCCCGAGATACTTTGACTGGAACGTGAACGCCAGTTGCAAGCGCGGGTCCTGGAAGTAGCCGGCGAGTTCCGCGTGCAGTGACTTCCACGGCTTGAGGAACGGCAACACCATCAGTAGACGCAGGCTGATCAAACTTGTCCAACCTGGGAAAGGCGTTTGCAGACACGGCGCGAACCTCTCCAGCTTCACGCGGTTGTAGTCCATGAAGCGCCGGAAGCCTTGCGCGTCAACGGGCGACAGCTTCGCGATCTCCGCCGTCATGCGTTCGAGGTCCGGCGTCGCGTTCAACTCCCCGCCCGCGCCAAAAGTGATGCGGTATTGCGGGTCGAGCTTGGTCATCGGGATCTCCGTGAACATGTCGCGGCCACATTCCCGAAAAATTTCCTGCAGGATTTGCGGGTAGAGAAAAAACGTCGGGCCGAGGTCGAACTTGTAACCATCGCTCTCGATGACCGAAGTGCGCCCGCCGACGCGCGGTTGTTTTTCCAGAACGGTGACTTCCATGCCGGTTTTCGCCAGCAGCATGGCCGTGGCCAGCCCGCCCGGTCCGGCACCTGTGATGATGACACGTTTCGCCATGTGCCTTACCTAATTGAAACCAGCCACGACCGCAAGGTAAGTCGTCCGCACCGAAACTCGAAATCCGCGTCGGTCCAACTGCCGAGTGAAGGCGCGATGCCGTAGCCCGCCGCGGTTCCGCGCCGCGGCGGGCCGGTGTTGCCAAAGCCGCGCGTGCCAGTAATCCCGAGGGCCAACCTCCACAAACGGCTTGGTGAAGCTTGCCCCGCCGGGTATAGCTAGGGGCAACGATGAGTCGTTGGCTGCCAATTTTCATTCTGTTCACCGGCTTGTCGGCACGAGCGGACGGGCGGGCGGATCCATTGACCGTGGCCGGTATCGCGGAGTTCACGGCGGCCTACCAAGCCTGGGATGGCCCCCGCTTCAGCACGGCGGCGGAACTTTTTCGGCAGGCGTGCACAAATTCACCTGCGGCTGGCACCAATTACTACTGGCTGGGCACCGCGCTGTTTCATCGCATGTTGCAACTGCAACACGCGCCCGCAAATCCGACCAATGCGCCCGCCGCCGAAGCCGCGATGGACGCCGCCGTTGACGCGCTCAAGAACGCCGCTAAGTTGTGCCCGGATCACGCCGAGAGTCACGCGCTGCTCGGCACGCTCTACGGCCTGAAGATCAACGGCAGCGTGGTGCGGGCTGCGTGGTTCGGGCCCCGCGTGGCAAATCATCGCGACCAGGCCCTCAAATTTGGCGCGAACAATCCGCGCGTCCAGTATCTGCTCGGCATGTGCGAGTTTCATACCGCGAAAAAGCCCGCCGCCTGGCGCGAGACCTTGCGGACTTTGCTGGCGGCGGAAAGACTTTTTGATGCCGAAGCCGAAGCCGCGGGCGGACCGCTGGATCCGCGCTGGGGGCGGAGCAGTTGCCGGACGTTCATCGGTCGGACGTACGAGGCGCTTGGGGAGCGGGCGAAGGCAGCGGAGTATTACCGTAAAGGGCTCGCCGAACATCCGGCGGATCATGTGGCGAAGGCCGGATTGCAAAGGGTGACGGAGAACAACTGAGGCGCAAATGAAGCACAAAAAGGTCATGGTCATCGGATCGGGGCTGGGCGGCTTGTCCGCCGCCATCTCGCTGAAGCAATCCGGCTACGACGTCGAAATCTTTGAGAAGAACGCCCAGATCGGCGGCAAGCTCAACGTCCTCAAGCAACAGGGCTACACGTTCGATCTGGGGCCGTCCATCCTCACGCTGCCGCACATCTTTGAGCGGTTGTTCGAGCGCAGCGGCAAGAAGATGAGCGATTACTTTGCCATCCGCGCGCTGCGCCCGCACTGGCGGAATTTTTTCGAGGACGGCCAGGTGGTGGACTTATATCCCGAACCCGAGAAGATGGCCGCCGAGGCGCGCAAGGTCAATGAACCGCCGGAGAACATCGAGCGCTTTCTCAAATACTCCGCGGACCTCTACGACCTGACGAACGACGGCTACTTCGAGCAAGGCCTCGACAACTGGCAGGGTTTTGCCAGGCACTACGGCTTGTTCAGGTTTTTTCAGTTCGATCTGTTTCGCACGATGCACCAAGGCGTGGCGTCCCATCTCCAGACGCGTTACTTCCGCGACATCTTCGACTTCTTCATCAAATACGTCGGCTCATCAGCTTATCGTGCGCCGGCGTTCATGAACTCCATGCCCACGATCCAGTTCCGCTACGACCTCTGGTA
>CAZIJO010000124.1:0-17374 GCA_964539515.1 uncultured Bifidobacterium sp.
CTTGTTCATGCGAATGAATTACCAAAGGCAAATCAGATTGCCCAGCAAAATACGAAGGTGACAAATCCGACCCGACGGCAGCCCAGCAAACGCGGACGATGGCGGCGGTTACCCGCGCCCTTCCGGGCCGGCGCCAGATCCGGATTGCAGGACCGAGTCGTCGCCCATAGCCTGCGGCCATGCAACTCAAATACCGATTGCTGCTGGTTGCGCTGCCACTGCTCCTTGGTTGCATCGGCACGCCCGCGGCGGAGAGCCTCACCCTCGCGGAGCGGCTCGGCTACAAATCCACGGACAAGCTTCTCATCGTCAACGGCGACGACGCCGGCATGTGCCACTCCGCCAATCTCGCCACCATCGAGTCACTGGAAAAGGGGCAGATGCGCTCCGCGACGATCATGGTCCCGTGCCCGTGGTTTCCGGAAATCGCCGCCTATGCCAAAGCGCATCCGGAGCAGGATTTCGGCATCCATCTTTGTCATACGTCGGAATGGACAAAGTATCGCTGGGGGCCCGTGTCACCCCGGGACCAGGTGCCGGGCTTGGTCGATCCTCAGGGGTATCTCTGGCCGGCGATTACGGATGTCTATGCTCACGCCACGCCGGAGCAGGCCTTGGTGGAAGGCCGGGCTCAGATCAAACGGGCGCTGGCGGCGGGCGTCGATGTTACGCACCTCGATTCGCACATGGGCACGCTGCAATATCATCCCGAGTACATGAAATCATATCTGCAGCTGGCGGTGGAGTTTGATCTGCCGGTGCGGATGGCTTCGCAGGAAACCCTCGCCCGCATGGGTCATCCGGAAATCCGGGGCCAATTTGCCGCGCAAGGTATTGTCTCGCCGGACTACTTTGTCTTTGACGAATTAAAGAACGAGAAGAACGGCGTGAAGGATTTCTGGCTGGCTGTGGTAAAGAATTTGAAGCCGGGCGTGACGGAGCTTTACATCCACGCGGGACTGCCGAATGACGAATTGAAAGCCATAACCGGTTCGTGGTCCACGCGCGCCCAGGAATTCGAGGTCTTTACCCACAGCCGGGAGATGCAGCAACTCCTGGCCAGCGAAAAAATCATTCTGATCGGTTACCGGCCGCTGCGCGAACTGCAGCAAAAACAGCGGGCCGCGGCCAAAGGACGTTGATCGCCCGGAGCGTTGACGCCGCTTGCAACCTTGGCGGGAGCGAGGCGACCGTTTTCCTCCCCGCAAGCGCCCCGCTTGGCAATGGTCAACCCCCGTCCACCCTTCCCCGCTCCTCGAAAGCAGCCCCGGCTCTCAGGTTAACCGATTACAAATTGCTCCGACATGACAGGAATTTGTTCCGGCGAGGACCGGGGGATGTGCTGCATTACCTGCGAATTACGGTGAGTTGACAATTGTTGCCGAAAGCCCTATCGAATGTTGCGAACCAAGCAACCTTGTTATCAAAAAGACAAACTAACTATGAAAACAATATCCCAATCCGTCATACGTAAGGCCCTTTGGACCTTGGCATTTCTGCCGCTGCTGTCGGCGCAAGCTGAGAAAAACAAATTTTATGTGGAAGGCGATATCGGTGGCGCCGTCACGATGGATACGGAGCTCAAGGAATTCTTCGGGCCAGTCCTACCCAACAGCGAGATCACTTTCGATCCCGGCCTCCGGCTCGGCCTGCGGGGTGGTTACGGGGTGACTGACTGGTTCGACGCCGAAGTTGAAACGGGCTTCGTGGCCAATGCGATTGATTCCGCCACCGGGGCCACGGAAACAGACGCGTCGCTGACAAATATCCCTCTCCTCCTCAACGCCCGGTTTCACTGCCCGGCCCTCCATCGGTTCAGCCCTTACTTCGGGGGTGGGTTGGGATTTTCGACGACCGTGCTTTCCGGAGACGACTTGGTGATTGGCGGCACCGGCATGGATGGAAGCACCGCAGGAGTGGTCTTCGCCTATCAGGCCTTTGCCGGAGTACGTTTTGCGATCAATGAACGCATGGGGCTGAGCGTGGAATACCACTACTTTGCCACCACCTCCGCCGAGATGAGCGCCGATGTCACCGTCGGCACGTTTTCCGATGATGTGCGAATCGGCGGGACGGCCACGCATGCCGCCACCATTGCCTTCGATTACCGTTTCTAAATCTGCTCATCGCTCGACAAGGGAGGGCTGCCCCGACTAGATTGAGCGGGATGTTGTCATCGAACAAGCCGCTGATTATCGCCGGCAAAACATTCCGCTCACGCCTGATTCTCGGCACGGGCAAGTTCGCGTCGCCGGAAATCATGCGGGCGGCACTGGTCGCCAGCGGCACCAAGCTGGTAACGGTTGCGTTGCGCCGCGCCGACCTGAGCGGGAGGAAGGATCCATTCGCCAACATTCTCGAATTCATTGACCCGTCCCAATACCTGCTCTTGCCGAATACCAGTGGTGCAATGAACGCCGAGGAAGCCGTGCGACTGGCGCGGCTCGCCGTCGCAGCCGGGTTGCCCAACTGGGTGAAGCTTGAGATTCATCCCGACCCGCGCTACTTGCTTCCCGATCCCGTGGAGACGTTCAAAGCTGCAGAGATGCTGGTGAAAGAGGGTTTCGTCGTGCTGCCCTATATCAATGCCGACCCCGTGCTTGCGAAACGGTTGCAGGAAATCGGCGCCGCCACCGTGATGCCGCTGGGCTCGCCGATCGGCTCGAATCGCGGCCTCCAAACCCGTGATCAAATCCGCATCATCATTGAACAAGCCACGGTGCCGGTCGTCGTCGATGCGGGTCTTGGCGCCCCGAGCCACGCCGCCGAAGCCATGGAGCTTGGCGCCGACGCGGTCCTGGTAAACACGGCTATAGCCGTGGCCCAAGATCCAAATCGCATGGCAGAGGCCTTCAAGCTGGCGGTGGAGGCGGGGCGGACGGCCTATGAATCCGGAATGGCGGCCCAGACGGAAACGGCCAGTGCGACCAGCCCGCTCACGGGATTTCTGGATTGAAACATGAATCAACCCCTGAACACCAATTCTTGGCGCCGGAACTTCCGGTTTCGATATCCGTCAAACCGGAACTTTCGCAACCAGATTGCCGCCGCCTTCCCCAATTCTCGAATATCATGAAGTCCAATACCCTGTCCCCTGCCCGCGTGCGGCAGATACTCGCCGCCACTCGCAAGATCCGGATTCTCGTGCTGGGAGATGTGATGCTCGACCAGTTCATCTGGGGCAGCGTGGCCCGGATTTCGCCGGAAGCCCCCGTGCCCGTGGTGGATTTTCAGCGCGAAAGTTTCATGCCGGGTGGGGCGGCGAACGTGGCGCGCAATCTCGCGGCGTTTGAAGTTCCGACCGAACTCTTCGGCATCATCGGCCAGGACGATGCCGCGACAAAACTGAAATCGTTGCTGAAGACGCAACGCGTCGGCTGCCGCTCGCTCGTCGCCAGTTCCGCCCGCGCCACCACGCTCAAGACGCGAATTGTTGCGCACCAGCAGCAGGTGGTGCGCATTGACCGGGAGACGCGCAGCCATCTCAATGGCCGGCTGACCCAGCGGCTCGTTGCCGCGCTGAGCGCCCAACTCGATCGCGCCGATGCGGTCATTGTGGGCGACTACGGCAAAGGAGTGGTGACCCAGGCGTTGCTCAACGAAGTAAAACCGCTGTGCCGGGACCGGGGCATCTGGTTGAGCCTTGACCCCAAACCCGTCCACAACTTGAATCTGGCCAGCCTTTCCCTCATCACGCCGAACCGCAAAGAAGCGTTTGAACTGGCGAAGCTCTCGGACGATACGCGGAACGCAAATCCGCTGGCGGACAAAAACCTGATGCGGGTGGCCGGGCGGTTGTTGAATGAACTGCGCCCGGCCGTCCTTCTGATCACGCTGGGCGAACTTGGCATGCTGCTCTGCCAACGCGGGCAGCCGCCGTTTCACATTCCCACGGTGGCGCAGGAAGTGTTCGATGTTTCCGGCGCCGGCGACACGGTTATCAGCACGTTTACGCTGGCGATTGCCGCGGGCGCTTCGCCAGTCGAGGCTGCCATATTTTCCAATCACGCGGCGGGCATTGTCGTGGGCAAGGTCGGCACCGCCACCACCACGGCTGAAGAACTGCTCCGAAGTTTCAGCAAACGATGAGCCCGAAAGCCACCCCGGCATCGATCGCGGCCATGAAACGGCGGGGCGAACCGATCGCCGCCCTGACCGCCTACGACTATCCCATGGCCAAGCTGCTGGATGAATGCGGGGTGCCGTTGTTGCTGGTGGGAGATTCGCTGGGCATGGTCGTGCTCGGCTACCCCAATACAACGCTGGTCTCGATGGCCGAGATGGAGCATCACACCCGCGCCACTGCCCGGGCAAAAGTCAACGCCCTGCTCGGCACCGACTTGCCCTTCCGCGCTTACGAGACGCCCGAGCAGGCCGTTACCAATGCGCAACGCCTGGTGGCAGCCGGCGCGGAATATGTCAAAGCCGAGGGGGGCCGCGAGATACTTCCACAGATTCGCGCCATCATCGCAGCCGGCATTCCGTTCATGGGTCACCTCGGCATGTTGCCACAGCACATCCTGGAAGAGGGTGGCAAGTATCGCATCAAGGGCCGGGATGACGCGAGCCATGCGAAGTTGCTGGATGACGCGGCGGCCCTGGCTGAGGTGGGCGCCTTCGCCGTGGTCCTGGAACTGGTCAATCCGCCCGTGGCCAAGGAAATCACCGCCCGCTTTCCGTTTGCCACCATCGGCATTGGCTCCGGGCCGGATTGCGATGGGCAGATTCTGGTGACCCAGGACTTGATCGGCACGTTTCCGTGGTTTACCCCCAGGTTCGTTAAGCCGAAACTCAACGCGGCCGAGCAAATGCAAACGGCGATTCGGGCCTGGCAGCAGGAACTCTAGCCAACCGATAATGAGAACGGGGTGACCGAATGGTCTCCCCGTTTGCCTCGGACCCCGCCTGATTCAACGGCCAGGGGTCACCGCCATCCCAACCGGCAGGATGGGCGGGGCGGGACGCTGGGCCAACGCCCGCTTCCGCATTTTCGTAAAGACGTAGAGATTGAAGAAGTGCATCCCCCCAAGCACCAGCAACACCAGGCCCACCTTTGTGCTCAAGGTTTCCACGGCCTCCTGGGCGCTGACCGCGGCCACCCCGTATTTCAACGCCAGGGTCACATAGCCAATGTTGATGAGGTAAAAACCGACCACCAGCAGATGATTGACCGAATCCGCCAGCTTTTCGTTGCCGAGGAAGCTGTCGACGAGAAAAATCCGCCCGCTTTTGTGGAGTGTCCGCGCCACCCACACGGTGAGCGCAACGCTGATGGCGAGATAGGCGATGTAGGTGGTGATGACCCAGTTCATAGTATTCCTTTCCTTTCTTGTGTTTTTAATCTGTTATTTCTGTCCTGACAGACATATCGTAACATATCGGCTGGATGCGGCAAGGATTATTTTGCCGGGCCGGCCCCGGCGGACGGAACCCGCCTCCACCCCGGTGCCGTCCCGAAAAGGGTTTTGTCATTTCGACCGGGAACCACTATTTCAGAGGCATGCCGCAACTTTCGCATGTCAATCGCCGGGGCGAAGCCAGCATGGTGGATGTGTCCGCCAAAGCGGTTCTGCTGCGCACTGCGGTGGCGCGGGGCGAAATTCGCCTGGCCCGAAAAACCCTCGCGCTCATCAATGCCCATAAGCTTGCCAAAGGGAATGTGCTGGCGGCGGCGCGCCTCGCCGGCATCCAGGCGGCCAAGCAGACCGGCACATTAATCCCGCTCTGTCATCCCCTGCCCCTCACGCATTGTGAGGTGAACTTCTCCTTTCCAAAGACCAACGATCGCATCGTCCTGACGGCGGCCGCGAAAGTCGCGGCCCAGACGGGGGTGGAAATGGAGGCCTTGGTCGCGGTTAGCGTGGCGGCGCTCACGATTTATGACATGTGCAAGGCAGTGGACAAGAAGATGCGCATAACCGGCATCCAATTGATCTCAAAAACCAAGCAATGAGTCGGATTCAACCAGAACATGACTGATAGTTGCCTGCGACACCCGCACCGCTTGCTGGGTGCGCAGGGGTCGAAACCGGATTAACCAGATGCAAATACAAGTTGGACTCATCACCGTTTCGGACCGCGCCGCGCGCGGCCTTTACGATGACCTCGGTGGACCTGCGCTCAAGCGGGCAGCTGAAAATTATGGCTGGCGCGTACTCCATGAACTGCTGGTCCCCGACGAGCAATCGGACATCCAGCGAGCCATTCGAGAGTTGATCGCCAAAGGCTGCCAATTGGTTCTCACCACCGGCGGTACGGGGGTCGCCTTGCGGGATGTGACGCCGGAAGCCGTGCGGCAGATCGCGGTGCGCGAACTGCCCGGCTTCGGTGAAATAATGCGCACGGAATCAATGAAGATCACCCCCAATGCCATCCTGTCGCGCAATCTGGCCGTGGTGGTCGACCGCACGCTGGTGATCTGTTTGCCCGGGAAACCGAGTGGGGCGACTGAATGCCTCAGTTTCGTGGTGAAGGCGATTCCCCATTGCGTCGAAGTCCTGCAGGAAGTGCCAACCAGTTGTTGAGACGGGGCAAGCCTTGGGCGCAACTTGGAACTTGGCGCGGCCAGCCGACCACCACATGAAGGAAGCCACCACCCTCCAGCAGTTCAAACGCACCTACGTTCGTCGGAACGGGAAATCCTTCACCTACTTCTCCGGATGCGATTATTTCCGGCTGGCAAGTCACCCGGAAGTTTTGCAGGCGGTGCGCGAAGGGTTGCGGCGCCATGGCCTGAATGTGGCAGCTTCGCGCCGGACCACGGGTAACCATCCGCTTTACCCACGACTGGAAAGGGCCCTGGCCCGGTTCTTCAAAGCCGAAACCGCACTGTTGACGAGCACCGGCTACGCCACCAACCTCGTGGTCGCGCAAGCGCTCGCCGGTCGCTTCTCCCACGCCCTCGTTGACGAACGGGCGCATGCCACCCTGCAGGACGCCGCCCTCCTTCTGGATTGTCCGGTCTTGCGATTCCGGCATCGCGATGTCGCCCACTTCGGTGCCACCCTGTCCCGTTGCGGTCCCATGGCCCGCCCGATCGTCCTCACCGATGGCATGTTTTCCCACGACGGCTCGGTGGCACCGCTACGTGCCTATCTCTCCCGCTTGCCCGGTGATGGCCTGGTCGTGGTGGACGACGCGCACGGCGCCGGCACTTTGGGTAAAACCGGCAAGGGCACGATCGAACTGGAACAGGTGAGCCGGGATCGCGTTATCCAGAACATCACCTTGAGCAAGGCATTC
The DNA here is from genome assembly GCA_964539515.1 of uncultured Bifidobacterium sp. Taxonomy (GTDB): domain Bacteria; phylum Verrucomicrobiota; class Verrucomicrobiia; order Limisphaerales; family JADLHS01; genus JADLHS01. The sequence goes on from CAZIJO010000124.1 coordinate 7,243, forward strand.
GGCGTTTATGGCGGCGCCATCCTCTGTTCGCGCAAATGGCGGGTCAAGTTTGCCGCCAGCCGGATGTGGGTCGGCAGCACCCCCCTGCCCTTGCCCCTGGCGTTCGCGGCCACCAAATCGCTGCGGATCATCCGACGGGACAGGAACCTCCGCAGCCGACTCGAAGCCGGAGTCGCGTTCGTCAAATCCGAGCTGCGGCGGGTCGGCTTCACCCTGCCCGAAACCCCGAGCCCGATTGTGGCACTTCACTTCGATGACTTGCGGCGGACTGCCCGGGTGAAACGCGCCTTGCTTGCCGGTGGCATCCTGCCGCCTTTGATCCATTACCCCGGCAGCCCGGAAAATGGTTGCTTCCGCTTCGTGATTTCCAGTGAACACACCCGCCGTCAGTTGCGACGACTCGTCCAAGCCTTGCAGCCGTTTGCCCCGCCGACGGACTAACCCGCAGCCAAGGCGGCCAGCACTTCCGCGGCGTGTTCCTCCGGCTTTACCTGCGGCCAGATTTTCTTGATGCGGCCGTCAGGACCGATGAGGAATGTCACACGGTGAACCCCCTCGTATTTGCGACCCATGAAGCTTTTCAGGCCCCAGACCCCGTAATCGAGGACGATCTTCTTGTCTTCGTCGGCGAGCAATGGAAACGGCAACTTGAATTTCGCCACGAACTTGTCGTGCGCCTTCACCGGGTCAACGCTCACGCCCAGCACCACTGCGCCTTGCTTCTGAAACGCCGCATACTTTTCCCGGAAGCCACAGGCCTCCTTAGTGCAACCCGGCGTGTCGTCCCGCGGATAGAAGTAGAGGATCACTGGTTTGCCCTTGAAGTCGGCGAGCGAGACTTTGCCGCCACCGTTGGTGGAGGCAGAGAAGACCGGCGCTTTGTCACCTTCCTGCAATTTCAATGTTAGTTTGGTCGCCATATTCTTGTCTTGGTTGTTAACCGGCAATCAAGTTAGCGAAAGATCTGCGTTCGTCGAATCTTTGAACCAATCAGCACCCACACCGGAGTCACGGCGGCGGCTGATTGATTTCAAGGAAAATGGCTTTGACTTTCGGATTCCCACATTGTTAGGGTATTGCCGCTTTGGTTGGGGTCGTAGCTCAGTTGGTAGAGCACCACAATGGCATTGTGGGGGTCACAGGTTCGAATCCTGCCGGCTCCACCATCCTCCGCTCGCAGCCGCGAACGAAGGTTGGCGTCCAAAGCCCCCCGCACTTATAACAAACCACCGCATTCCCCATCCTTTGGCTCCGAAAGAGAAGGCCGCCGATCCACTTTATCGTGACCGTGTCTGGGCCCGTGGGTAGCCGACGTGCCCGGCAGCCTCAGCCAGACATCGGTTCCGCACCCACGGTGCCCGAAAGCGTCTGCCAATAGTCCGCCGCCTCCACCTCGGTCAACAGTTTGCGAGCGGCGGCGAGCCGGCCGGCAATGCCCAGCCGCTCGGCTTCCCGGGCATGGCTCGCCCGTTTTAGAAACTTCTCCAGGTATTCGGCGTGCCGCCGCCACAGGTCTCGATCAACAGTTTGTTTCGCCTTGAGCCGCGCGGCATACCAATCACTCGCGATCATGTTTTCATAAGTGAACAATTTCCGGACGTCGGGGTGATTGAGGCCTTTGCCCTCCCATTGATCATGCAACATGATGTGCAAGAGGGCCTGCAAGGGCGGACAGGCTTGAGCGATGCCGCCGTCGTCGAAATACATCTTCGCGACGCGCCGCTGGGTGGCGAGGATGTTATCCATGCCATCCGCAAACACATCCGCATCCTGCAACTCGGGGTGGAGCATCTCGGGGGTGAAGACCGCGTGCGGGTGGTTAAAGACGCGCCCAAAAAAATACTGTACGAAACGGAGATTGATGCGGTAGCCGAGCCGGCTCGCCAGCACTTTCTTCCCTGCGTGCTCGAAGTCTGCGCAGCGGTCCAGATAATGATTGGCAATGAGATAACGCGGATCCCGTTCCTCCGGTGTCATGCGACACCAGACTTCGGGCACGAGCAGGCTGATGTCGTGATCCACGCGGACGTGCGGACCGACCCAGCCGGCCGCGGTGACGAAGCCGTGGTGGCCGGTGAGCAACCAGGAAACGAGGGCGTTGTTGAGGTCAATGATGGGCGGCAACGCGTTGAACGGTCCTTTGGTCAAAGCGCCCTCCGAACCCGCCCCGGTCGTGGAGGGGGATTTGCCTGTCATGCTGCAAATGAATTCCATGAACAACTCGGGGAGCTCCAGATAATGAATCGGGTTGAACACGGCGAGGGCGCGAATGCCGGCTTCCGGCGGATTGTTACGGCGCCCGGGCAGCACCGCCGTGACGGGATTAGGGAGCGGTTGATGGGGCGGAACGCGGCGGCGAAGGCGCATGGACATTTCGGCCAGGTGACGATCGCGCGGGTTTTGAAGATCGGAGCGGACCTGGAGGTAGCGCGGGTTCTTGCTGGGCTTGCCCTCGACGAGACGCGGGTGCGCGGAGCTGACGAAAAACTTGGCCCCCCTCCCTTCCGCCACCTGGCGAATGAGGGTTTGCATCGGCTCGGTGAATTGATTGAAACCAATGGCTTCCTCAACCAACTCGCGAGCGTCGGCCCGGGTCAGCGGCTCGTAGTTGGAAAAGAAATTGTCCGGCCGCGTGAAATCCGATTCGGTCTGGTGATCGTACCCCCGGTGAATGGCGTCGTCGGGCCGCTGGAACAACCGCCGCTCGCAATTCGTCACGAACTTCAGCGCTGGCACCGTCGCCGGCTCAGCCAGGTCGGTCACCCGCTCCGCGGGAACCACAACCGAAGCGGTGATGTCGTCCTCCGCCTGGATTTTTTCGGCGGGGTAGAAGTCCTTCCGCAACCCAAACGTGCGCCAGGCCCCGTCGCTGTCGAAGCCGACGCGCAGGCAGGTGGTAACCAGCTTCCGATTGTCACATTTCAGTTCATTGCCGGGGGTGCCGTTAATGATGTCGACGCTGAAATGTTCACGCCAGTTTGCTCCCCATTCCGGCTTGTAGTACCGCTTTACCACGAAGACGAGTTCCTTCAGGTATTGCGGGACGCTTTGCAACCACGCGTTGTATTCGGGCGTGAAATCCCGTTCGTCCGGCATGAGCAGCTTGATCACCGAGCCCAGCGAGCGTTCCGCCGAGAGCACCGCGCGCTGATCGACCCGGGCCGGATCCTGAAAGCGGTCGGAGTAATCCCGGTTGATCAACTCGGCCACCCGCGCAAGGTCCGCCTTGAGATCGGCCACGAACACTGGGCCGGTGAGCACGGCATCGGTAATGGGCTTGGAGATTTCCGATTTGCCCCCGCCGGAAACCGTGCAGGGCTTGTGACACAGAGCGCCTTCCGCCGTGACCCCCACCAACCGCCAGGCACGGTTGAGCCCCGGTTTTTCCATCCGCACCTTGTAGCCGGACGGACGAACGTAGGTCTGGCCGGGGACCAGTTTGATCGCTTGATCTCCGGCGTCATTCCGCCAAAACACCCGTTGCGCATGCAAATCAAACCGGGCGTTCTCCGGGACGTAAAGGATGTCGGGAAACGCCTTGTCCACAGCGTAACCTTGGGGCTTGATGTCCATTCGCTCCCCGTATTGGGCAAACACTTCCTCGATATTGTGCCCCTTGCGTTTCACGTGAATGTCCCCGCTAAATTCCTCGCCCAGGTCGTAAGCCGGGAACACCATTGCCCCCCCGGCATGTTCCTCTTCGCACAAGCCGAACAAATTGGCGGCATAGCTGATCTGGGTTTTTACCTCTTTCTTGCAGTAGCCGAAGTAGTTGTCCGCAATGAGTGTGACGATGACGCCGCTTTCATCCCGGCACGTGAGTTTGAACGCCCCGCCGTTGTTGTAGCATTCGTTCTCCTCACGCCAGCACATGCCGTCCCGCCGCTGCCGTTCCGTGGCTTGATCCCAATGGGGGAGGCCCACCGATTTCTTCGTGGCCTTCACCAGATGGGGCGCGAGGATGACGCAGCCGGTGTGCCCGGTCCAATGTTCCGGGTCGAGGCCGGCATCGTTCTCCGGCAGCAAAGGATCGCCGGCATTGCCGAAAATGCTCTCCACGAAATCCAGGTTGCACACCAGGTTGCCCGGGGCGAAGAACCGGATTTCCATCGTTTTCTCGGCGATGAAACCAGGCACGGCCGGGCAGACGATCGGCCGCAGCAGCAGGGAGACAAACGTTTCCGCCGGCTGCGGCTGCGTGGCGGTGAAGGGCAGGCGCAGCAAATCACGGGGTGGATCGAGGGCAAGGCTGAGCATTTTAGAAAACGTCCCTCGCGGCACGCCCAACTTGTCGTCTGGAATCGGCAATCCGCCCTCGGTGACGTGGAAAATACCCTGCGTCGTGCGCCGATCGCTGCGGGGATTATGCAACACGCCCTGCTGCACCCGATAGGACTTGACGATGTCAGACGAAAATTCATCCCGATCCAAGGGCAGCGACAACACCCGCGCCAAGCCGGGACGATCCAGTGTAAACGTGCGCAAGGGCAGCCGCGGCACATACGCATCCTGCAGGTAGTCGTAAAGAAATGTCTGGATGCGCTGGTCGGCGGGACACAAGTACTGGCCAAGCAGCCGGTCCTTTTCCTGAAACTGCGCCGCGAACGCCGCCACGATGTCCGGCGCCTTTGCGCCGGCGGCGCCGGCGACCGGCGGACAACCAAGCAAAGCCAGTTTGATATTGATGTAGGCGATCAACTGGCTGGCTTCAGTCGCTGAGCCCGGCGCCGGAAGTTCAGTTTGTACCATATTCAGAGTTTTTTAACTGACGGTTCTTTACCAAACAAGTCTGGTCGCCCGCTGGTCGCCAGATTTGCGATCAGCTAATGGCTTGAATGTCGACCTGCACCTGCATTTGCCGATTCGTTGTTCCCTTGTAATGCCCCGTCAACGGGGCCACGTCCGCGTAATCGCGGCCCACGGCGATTTTCACATAGGTCTCGTCCGGCTGACGATTGTGGGTCGGGTCCAGCGCCCGCCAGCCGATCCCGGGAATCAGCACCTCCACCCACGCGTGCGTGGCGCTGGCAACTTCCGTCGCCAAATAACCACTAACGTAGAGCGCGGGAATTTTCAACGCTCGACACAGGCCGATCAGCACGTGGGCGAAGTCCTGACACACCCCGCGCTGCGCGCGCAACACGTCGCGCATGTGGGTGTGCACGCTCGTGGCGTTCGGTTCGTACTTGAACTGGCGGTGGACGAATCCCATCAGCGCCCGCGCCGCCTGCCAGGTGTCGGCCACCCCGGCGGTGGCATCCAGCGCGAGCCGCCAGGTCACCGGCGACAGGTCCACGTACCGGCTTTCTTGCAAGAAATCGAAAACCCGTGATTCCGCCGCCGCTTCCCCAATCCGCGCCAACGGCCAGGGATCGGCATCGTCCGCCAGCGCCGAACGCGGCCGGGTGGTCACGCGCAGATGACTTTCCACCAGCAGCGAAGTGTGCGGCTCCGTGATTTCAAAGTGGTGCACGACATTGGAATAAAGGTCGTGATGATGCCGCAGCCGGGCGGCGGGCAGAATTTTCAAAAGAAAATGATCCACCGTCTGCCACTCGTCGGAAAAGGGCTGCAACCGCGCCTCGTTAAAACTCTCGCGCACCGGCGCGGCGTAGTGGTACTGCGTGCGATGAACGATTTCCCATTTCATCGCTCAAACTTCCGAGACATCCACGGAGACCTTAACCTCGTGTTCACCCCCGCCAGTGAGAATGCCGGCCACGGGACTGACGTCGCCAAAATCCCGGCCAAGTGCCACGGTGATATGTTCCTCCGCCGGCTGGACGTTGTTGGTGGGATCGAAATCCACCCAGCCGGTGTCCGGACAAAAAATCGCGAACCACGCATGCGAGGCATCCGCGCCCACGCGGCGGGGCTGACCGACCGGCGGGTGGGTGCGCAGGTAGCCGCTGACATACCGCGCCGGCAGCCCCAGCGAGCGGAGGCACGCGATGCCGAGATGCGCGAAGTCCTGACAAACGCCCCGGCGTTTTTCCCAGACCTCCTCGATCGGCGTCGCCACAGTGGTGGCCTTCGGGTCGAATTGAAAATCCGTAAAGATGCGGCGGGTCAAATCCTGGGCGCCCGCGAGCAGGGTCGTATCCTTCGCAAAACTTTGCCGGGCATAATCCGCCAGTTCCAGCGACGCCCGGACCTGCGGGGAGTCGAAGACGAATTGATAAGGCTCGACAACTTCCGGCGAAACCGGATCCCGGAAGAGCCGCCTAACATCTTCCCAAGCCCGCGTCGTTTCCGGCGCGCGCGCTTTCGGCGCATGCACCGACACCCGGCTTTGGGTAACAATCTCGAGGCGCTGGTGAACTTCCTGGATACTGAAAAAGCACAGCTGGTTTTTGAAATAGTCCACCCGCGCCTGACGCAATGCCGGTGGCGGAAGAATCTCAAGGGCGAACTCGCCGCAGGTCTGGGTTGCCGTGGCGCGCGGTTCGAGCCGCGCCACGTGGTGCGACACGCTCACCGGCGCGGTGTATTCGTAAAGCGTGCGATGGATGATGTTGTAGGTCATGGCGCCGGACAAGGCAGCGAATTGAATGGTTGAACGCTCGCCCTCACCCCGGCCCTCTCCCCCGGGAGAGGGAGAAGTATTCGCCGATTTACACGCAAACCAGCGACGGGATTTGCCGGACGCACATTAAAATCATCGAAACGCATCGCTTGCGGTTCCCTCTCCCCGGGGGAGAGGGTCAGGGTGAGGGCGGACAATTTCTTGAAACTAATAAGACTCATTGCTCCTGCCCCCGCCCAGTGCGCGAAATCGTCGAGTGCGCGAAGTAACTTGCGGCGATGGCGTCGGAGATCCGCGGCAGGTCGCGCAAAGTTTCCTTGATGTTCGCACTTAAGACGCTGCCCGCCCAGTTGGCGCGCGGGCTGGCCAACTCACTCGGATCGGTCCGATTTAGCCGGACGACGCATTGCCGCAGGACATTCCGACCGGAACCCGGTTCGTTTTCGCGCTCCGGCGGGAGTTTCTCGAAATGTTTCGCGAGCTGGTTGATCTGAAACAGCACCGAGCGCGGGTTTTTGTCGTCCAGCAACACGAGATCGAACACCGCCGGCACGGTGGGCAGCAGCGTGTAGCGCGAGCGGAACGTGATGGAACTGTCCACCACTTCGAGGACGGCTTCGAGGACGCTGGGATTGTCCGCGTCCGGCGAACGCAGGGTCGCATCGAGCAACGTGCAAAGGTAAACGGCGCGTTCCAGCCGCAGGCCCATGTCCAGGAACCGCCATGCCTGGGCGCGGGTCATGTTCTCGCGCGCCAGCCCGTGGAACGCCGCGAGGCCGAGCAAGGTCTGGCTCAACACGCCGACGGCATCGCCCGCCAGCATGACCCGGGACGCCGCCGGGGTGGCGAGCCGGTCGTTGAGCTGGCTCAGCACGCGCCACATGTCGTTCGAGGTGCGGTCCCGCACGAGCATCCCCAGCCGTTGCAGATTATCCGCACTTTGCCGCAGACTGCCGGGGCGGGCGGGATCAAAGATGGCCGCCAGCAGCTCGGCCTCGAAAGCTTCGGCACTGTGCCGCAGCTCCGGTTTTGCGGCGATGCCCGGCAACTGCCCTTGCATTTCCAGCGTTTGCAGCAACGGCCCGAGCAGCGGCAGCCCGCCGCCGGTGCGCTCCGGATTGAACCGCAAGAGCGCGCTGCGCAATACTCGGGCCGTGGCGTCCGCCCGTTCGGCGTAGCGCCCGAGCCAGAAGAAATTGTCCGCGAGCCGCGAAGGCAGATTGTTGCCGGTGCGTCGCAGTTCCACCGCATGTTCCGCGGCGGGCAGGAGCGTGACATTCTCGACCGGCGTCGCGGAAATCACCCAGGTGTCCTTGCTGCTCCCGCCGCCACGCTGCATCGAGAGAAAACGCCCGTCACTTTCCGGCGAAACCCGCGTCAGGCCGCCGGGCATCACGCGATAACCCTCCTCGCTCGCGACGAGGAACACGCGCACGCCGACCGGACGGGCCACCAACTTCCCGTTGTTCCAGACCGGCGCAGCGGAAAGTTCCACCCGCTCCTGGGCAACGAACAGGTCCGGGTCGAAGCGGATGCGGCGGCGCAATTCCTTCTCGTCAGTTGCATTTGATGACCGGCCGGACTCGGGCCCCGGCACATGCGAACGAAAGGCGGGTTTCACGACGAGTTGGTCGAGGTGTTCCAGGACGTATTCGCACGCGTCTTTCTGGCCACACCACCACGTCGCGACGGAGGGCAGCTTCAATTCCTCGCGCAGCAGGTGCCGGCACAAGCCGGGCAGAAACGACATGAACGCCGGGCTTTGCACCAGTCCGCTGCCGAGGGCGTTGGCCATGACCACCGTACCGGCCCGCACGGCTTCGACCAGACCGGGCACGCCGAGCATCGAATCGTTGCGCAGTTCGAGCGGGTCACAGAAATCATCATCCACACGGCGGAGAATCACGTCCACGCGTTCCAAACCGTTCAAGGTCTTGAGAAAGACTTGATTGTCCCGCACCGAAAGGTCCTGGCCTTCAACCAGCATGTAGCCGAGGTAGCGCGCCAGATACGCCTGTTCAAAATAAGTCTCATTATGCGGACCGGGGGTGAGCATCACCACCCGGGCATTTTCGGCCCCACGCGCCGCGAGGCCCGCGAGTGTGCTCCGAACATCGCGAAAAAAGCCGGCGAGCCGCTGAACATGGTTGTCGCGGAACGGTTCCGGCAGGATGCGGGAGGTGACGAGCCGGTTCGCCAAGGCATAACCCGCCCCGGTCGGAATCTGGGTGCGATCGGAGACGACCCACCACCGCCCGTCCGGCGACCGGGCCAGGTCCGCGGCGTAAAAATGCAGGAACGTGTCGTTCGGCACGCGGATGCCGTGACAGGGCCGCAAGAAATCCGGCTGCCCGAAAACCATCGCCGGCGAAAGCCAGCGGGACCGGATCAAATCCTGCCCGCCATAGCAGTCGGCGAGAATCTCATTCAACAACGTCGCCCGCTGCACCAGCCCCGCTTCGAGCGTACGCCATTCGTCCGGCGCAATAATGAACGGAATGGGATCGAGTTCCCACGGGCGTTCCAGGCCGCGCGGGTCGCCATAGACGTTATAGGTGATGCCTTGCTCATGGACGAGCCGCTGACAGGTTTCCGACCGTCGCTGCAATTCCGCCCCGCTGAATTCCTCCAAGGCTTCCAGCAGCCGGGCATAGTGCGGGCGCGGCGCCCCCCGCTCGGTCAGAAATTCATCGAAGGGCGCGGCATGCGGCTGGTAGCCGGACCGCAAGCCGGTCGCCCCCGCCGCGATCGCCTTGGCGGCACTGGTTTCACCGGACGCGGATTGCGATTGCGTTTGCAACATGGATAACTGATCGGGGCTTTGCGTTTTCTCGCCCGCGTCAGACATTGCGCAAATCGAGGGTGAAAGGAAAGTCGGAGTTCGGAATTTGCGGCGGCAAGGTGAACTTGCCCTGCTTATGGCCGTGACGGAAGAATCTCCCGAGGCGACGGCTCTCGGCTTCGTAACTGTTCACCGGAAAGGTGGTCGGGCTGAGGCCGCCGGGATGCGCGACATGGTAGGTGCAACCGCCAAGCGAACGCTGATTCCAGGTATCATAAAGATCGAACCGCAGGGGTGCGTGCGTCGGGATCGTGGGTTGCAGACAGGTTGGCGGTTGCCAGGCGCGATAGCGTACGCCCGCAACGCCCTCGCCGTTGGTCCCCGTCGGGTGCAGCGGCACGCGATGCCCGTTGCAGGTGATGGCAAAGCGATCGCCCACCAGGCCGCGGGCCTTGATCTGCAGCCGTTCGAGCGAGCTGTCCACGTAACGCACCGTCCCCCCGCCGCCGGGCTCTTCCCCGAGGACGTGCCACGGCTCGAGGGCGGTGCGGAGTTCGAGCTGAATGTCACGTTGCTCCAGATCGCCGATGCGCGGGAAGCGGAATTCAAAGTGGGGCGCGAACCAGTCAAACTCGAAAGCGTAGCCGGCATCGCGCAAATCACGGATTACGTCCTTGAAATCGGTTTCACAAAAATGCGGCAGCATCCAACGATCGTGGATGTCCGTGCCCCAGCGCACGAGGCCGTGGTTGTAAGGGTCGCGCCAAAATTTGGCGACGAGGCCGCGCAAGACCAGATGCTGCGCCAGGCTCATGCGTGCGTGA
>CAZIJO010000125.1:0-17297 GCA_964539515.1 uncultured Bifidobacterium sp.
CTTTTTTCAATTGTTTTTCAAACACCCGGAAATCCTTTTTGGCAACCGTTCTATACCGCAGGCGGACAAGCTCGAGCCCGGCTGGACCTCCCGGAAGAACTGGTGCGGTGTTGGAATCTTTCGACAGCTAATCTTGCATGATTGAGCTGCAATGTAATCTAATCCAAGCTTGACACTCAAAATGTGCAGGCGCAGGTTGGCCGCATGAGGGTCAACGAGAAGCAATTCTCGATCTTATATGCCGGGGCCAAGGCATTTCCTTCTCAGTTGATTCTTGCGGACCCTGCCCGCGTCCCTCAGTTCGTTGCGAGCGGCGGCGGGGTCTTCGGTCCAAGCGGGGATTCGGTCTTCCGCTGCCCGGGGCGGGAGCTTGGTGGTCGCAGGGTCGGAGATGATCATTGGGGGCTTGCTGGAATCCAAAATCGTGAACTTGCGCGGCGTTTCGGCAACGGCAACGGCGACACCACATTGGTCCTCCGGGTGCGGGGTGTCGGCCAAGGTTCGCGATTGGGCATCCCTGCTTCCCGGGCGTTGCATGAGGGCAGGCCGCCCGGAGTTGAGTGCGCTGCCGGCTTACAACTCCTCACCGCATGATCATGCTTGTTCAGGACTTCCTCGAACGGAGCGCCCGCCGATTTCCGGACAGGGTGGCGCTAGTCTGCGCGGACACTCGGCTGACCTATGCGGAGATGGACCGCGCGGCTGATCAGGTCGCCCACATGCTGCAGAACCTGGGCGTTGCCCGCGGCGATCGTGTGGCCCTCTACCTGCCAAACTCGGTGGAAGCGGTGATCGGCATCTTCGCCGTGCTAAAAGCAGGCGGTGTTTTTGTGGTCATTAACCGCGCCACCAAAACCGACAAGGTTGCAGCCATCCTGAACAACTGCCTCGCCAAAGTGTTGCTGGCTGACGCTCGTGCCATCGATCAAGGTGTTGGCGAAAGCCTGCGCCAAAAAGTTGGCTCGCTCCAGGACTTCGTGGTAGCTGGCACGCCGCGCGCCGACTTCGCGGCCATGGCTCGCTGCCACCCGTTTCCAGTGAAGGGCGGAGATCGCCAATTCACGCCTCCCCGGAATGGCGTCATCGATCTTGATCTTGCCTGCCTGATTTACACCTCTGGCACCACCGGCGAAGCCAAGGGCGTAATGTGCGATCACAGCAATGTGGTCTTCGTGACGCAGGCCATTGTGGAATCGCTCCACAACACGGCGGACGACATCGTTCTGAGTGTGCTACCGCTCGCGTTCAGCTATGGCCTTTATCAATTGCTGGCGACGGTCTGCACCGGCGGCCGACTCATCCTGGAGGAGTCGTTCACGTTTCCGTCGGTCATCCTTGAGAAAATGGCCCGGGAGCAGGTGACGGGTTTCGCCGGCGTGCCTACCATGTACTCCATCCTGCTGGCAATGGACCTCCGCGGCATCGAACTCCCGCGATTGCGGTATCTGACCAATGCCGCAGCTGGGTTGCCGGTCGAACACGTCCGGCGCCTCCGCCAGCTTTTCCCCGAGGTGGAGTTGTATCTCATGCATGGGCTCACGGAGGTTGCGCGCACGATGCGCCTGCCGCCCAACCAGGTGGATTTACGCCCCGGTGCTTCCGGATGCGCCATCCCCGGCACTGAGCTTTGGATTGAGGACGAGAGGGGACGACGGCTGGGGCCGGGCGAGGTGGGTGAATTGGTGGTTCGTGGACGCCATGTCATGCGCGGTTACTGGGGGGATCCCCGGCTCACGGCCGAGCGCTTCCGGTCCGGTCCGCTGCCTGGGGAACGGCTGTGCTACAGCGGGGATTTGTTCCGGACCGACGCGGACGGTTTCTTTTACTATGTCGGCCGCAAGGACGACATCATCAAATGCCGCGGGGAAAAGGTGGCTCCCCGTGAGGTTGAAAACGTGCTCTATTCCCTGGCCGGGGTGCAGGAGGCGTCTGTCGTGGGCATTCCGGATCCGCTGCTGGGCCAGGCCGTAAAAGCCTTCATCGTGGCGACCGACTCGCGTTTGACCAAGGCGGCGGTGATCGCTCACTGCAAGTCCCGGCTGGAGGATTTCATGGTGCCGCAACAAGTCGAGTTCCGGAGCGAGCTCCCAAAGACGGACAACGGCAAGATTCGCAAACTGGATTTACGCTGATGTGTGGCATTGCCGGCATGTTTGATCGCTCCCGGCAGCAACCGGCTACCGAGGGCGCCTTGCGCCAAATGCTTGGCATGTTGCGCCACCGGGGGCCGGACGAGTTTGGCATCCTACTCGATCGCGAGATCGGGCTCGGTAGCGCCCGCCTCAGCATCATTGACCTGAGCGGGGGCACGCAGCCGATCGCCAATGAGGATGAATCGCTTTGGATTGTTTACAACGGGGAGGTCTTCAACTACCTGGAACTCCGGGAGGACCTTCTGGCCCGGGGCCACCGGTTTCGCACTTCCTCGGATACCGAGGTTGTTCTGCATCTTTTCGAGGAGTTCGGGCCGTCCTGTCTCGAGCAATTGAATGGGCAGTTCGCCATTGCCATCTGGGACTCGCGGCAGCGGTCGCTGTTCCTGGCCCGCGACCGTCTGGGGGTGCGACCTTTGTTCTACACGCAGTTGTCGGATAAGACCCTCCTGTTTGCCTCCGAGATAAAGTCCCTGTTGAGCGACGATCGGGTTCCGGTGGAAATTGACCTGCAATCGCTGGCGCAAATCTTCATGCTTTGGTCACCCCTCCCGCCCGCTACCGCCTTCCGCGGGATTCGGGAGCTTCCGCCGGGGCACTTTCTCATAGCCAGCGCGGACGACATTGAACTGTGTCGCTATTGGGAAAACGGCTTTCCCACCCTGACGGAAATTGCTTCCGGAGCGGGGGCGCGTCGTTCTCTCGATGAAGTGGTTGAAGAATTTCGCGGCCTGTTGATGGACGCCTGCCGCATCCGCTTGCGCGCCGATGTGCCGGTGGGGGCTTATTTGAGCGGCGGCATCGATTCCTCCACCATCGCTGCGGTTGTCCGCCGGCATACAGCGAACCGGTTGGCGACGTTCTCCATCGCTTTTGGCGACGAGCAATTCGATGAAAGCGTTTTCCAGCACGAAATGGCCCGGCATTTGGGCACGGATCACCATGTCGTGCGCGCCACTTACGCGGACATTGGCCGCGTTTTTCCGGACGTCATCTGGCATGCGGAGACCCCCCTGATGCGCACCGCGCCCGCCCCCATGTTTCTGCTCGCGGCACTTGTCCGCCAGAACGGTTTCAAGGTCGTCCTCACCGGTGAGGGCGCGGATGAATTTCTTGCCGGTTACGAAATCTTCAAGGAAGCCGCCATCCGCCGCTTCTGGGCGACCCAACCGGATTCCCGTTCGCGACCACTTCTGTTCCAGCGGCTCTATGGGGATGTCAAGGGTCTTGCGCAAAGCAGCCCGGAATTCCTGGCCGCATTCTTTGGCGAGGGACTGACCGAAGTGGAGACGCCTTGGTATTCGCACGCCATCCGCTGGCGGAACAACCGGCGCACCTGGCGTTTCTTTGCTGATAGCCCCGGGCCGGCGGCGGTTGCGACCTGCTTGGAACAACTCGCCTCCCGCTTACCATCCGGTTTCCGCGACTGGCAACCGCTCGCCCGCGCTCAATTCCTTGAAACTGCCACGTTGCTTTCATCCTATCTCCTGTCAGCCCAAGGCGACCGTATGGCGATGGCGCACTCCGTCGAAGGGCGATTCCCATTCCTGGATGTGCGGCTGGTCGAGTTTTGCAACCGCCTGCCGGCAGCGATGAAGCTGCGCGGCTTGCACGAGAAACGCCTCTTGAAAGCCGCCGCCTTGCCGTGGTTGCCGGAAGTAATCCGCCGTCGCCCCAAACGTCCCTACCGGGCCCCGGTCCATCGCAGCTTCTTTAATGCTCAGACCCCGGATTACGTGCGCGAACTGCTCCAGCCGCAAAACTTGCGCGCCACCGGCTTTTTCAACCCCCCCGCAGTCGCACAGTTGATCCGGAAGATTGACGCCGGCTCGGCGATCAGCGAGACCGATGACATGGCGTTGGTTGGAATCCTCTCGACCCTGCTGGTCCATCGCCAATTCGTGACGCATTTCCGGAGGTCCGAGCCCCTGGACGGAAACGACGCAGTCAAAATTTGCAAAACTTTATGAATGACCCGAAATCCCAACCCGTGAATTTTAGCCGATCGTCCCTGGCCATCGACCCGGCGCGGGAGAGTGATCGCATAATCCGGTTTATCCAACAGACCGTGCGTAAGACCATGCGCCGGAATGGCGGCGTGGTCGGCATCAGCGGGGGCATTGATTCCGCCGTTGTGCTCGCGCTGACCGTGCGCGCGTTTGGTCCCGGGAATGTGATCGCGGTGATGATGCCCGACCGGGATTCGGATCCGGTCAGTGAAACCTATGCGCGCGAGTTGGCGGGCGGTCTGGCCGTGGCGCCAGTCCTCGAAGACATCACCGCCGCGCTGGTCGGTTTCAATTGCTATCAACGCCGGGATGCCGCGATCGCGCGGGTTTTTCCGGAATACCAGCCCGCGCATGGTTACAAGGCCAAGATCGTCCTGCCCGCCGACCTGATCGAGAGCGGCACTTTGAATGTCTTTTCCGTGACGGTGCTTTGCCCCGACGGACGCGTGGAATCCCGTCCGCTGCCGCCCCGCGAACTGCTCGAGATTGTGGCCGCGACCAATCTCAAACAGCGGTCGCGCATGACGACGCTTTATTATCACGCCGAGGCCCGCCAGTTCGCGGTCATGGGCACCGCCAACAAGAACGAGCACGCCCAGGGCTTCTTTGTGAAGTATGGCGATGGGGGCGTGGACCTCCAACCGATCGCTCATCTTTACAAGTCGCAGATCTACCAACTAGCCCGACACCTGGAGATTCCGGAAGCCATCCAGCAGCGCACCCCCACCACGGACACCTACAGCGCGCCATGTGACCAGCAGGAATTCTTTTTTCGTTTGCCTTTTGAAACGCTTGACCTCATCTGGCACGGGCTGGAAATGCGTTTGCCCCCGGCAGAGGTGGCACAAGTCATGGGCATGACCGCGATCGAGGTCCAGCGGGTGTACGACGATATCCAGCGGAAACAGCGCACCACTCAATACCTGAGAATGCCACCGCCCCTGTTGGAGGGGGCCACGCCATGAATCGGAAGCGCTTGGGACAAACAGACGTCCAGGTGCCGGAAGTCGGCATGGGGACGGCGGGGTATCACGCCGGCCCCGAGCCCCTCCGTCAGGGACTCGAAGCGGGCGCGTTGTTCATTGACACGGCGGAAGCGTACGGCTCGGAACCGGTCGTCGCCGAAGCGATCCGCGGAATCCGCGATCAGGTATTCCTGGCGACTAAGGTTTCCCCCGAACATTTCCGCCGGGCCGAGCTTTTGCGGGCAGCGGACCGGAGCCTGCAGCAGTTGCGCACGGACCGCATCGATCTTTATCAGTTGCACAAACCGAACCCCCGCATCCCCATCGAGGCGACAATGGCGGCCATGGAGGAACTCGTGGATGCCGGGAAGGTTCGCTTCATCGGGGTCTCAAATTTTTCCGTCGCGGAACTGCAGCGTGCGCAAACGGCGATGCGGAAGCACCCGATCGTGGCCAATCAGGTGCGGTATAACGTGGCGGATCGCACGATTGAACCCGATTTGCTCCCGTTCTGCGCGGCTCACGGGATCACCGTGATCGCTCACAGCCCCTTGGCAAGTGTTCCGCAACGCCTGGTTGATTGCGATCCACGCGGAGTGTTGCGCGAGATTGCGGCCGCAATCGGCAAGACGCCCGCCCAGGTCGCCCTCAACTGGTGCCTCTGCAAGACACCAGTTATCGTAATTCCCAAAGGCAGCTCGATTTTTCATGTGGCTGAAAACTGCGGCGCCGCCGGCTGGCGCTTGAGTGAGGCGCACCTTGCCCGCTTGAACATGGAGATCGTTTATCGACGACGGAGCCGTTTCGAAACGCTGCTCCGGAACCACCTCCCTCGCGGATTTGTCCAGGGCGTCCGGCGCGTGGCCGACTTGCTCCCGCGCCGATTGCGCCGCCGCCTCAGTTGAATCAACTGCTGAAACCCGGCCTTCCATTCCCCCTAACCAACCCCACCGACAACCCGCCGGGGAAAAGTTAGTTCCTCAATCCTCCGCCCAATCCTCATCGCACGGGCTGCAAACGCCCGGCCAACTTAGAGGCCGCAGTGCCCGGCAAATTAAAGCATCACTATTTGCAATGTCTTTTGAGTAACAGTGGATGTCCCAATCGTGGGTAGATTGTTGTCTTGGTTAGGGTTCAAAGTTAAGCGGCAAACTTGGGGTGGGCATGGGCGCCTCCGTATTTTGTCAGCGTGCCGTGTGATCGGAGCCGATTCGACCGCCAGCCCCATTGACCAAGTGCCCGGACGCCGAACCGAATGCTATTGTGGGCGAGCCTTCGTCAGAGCATGTAAGTTTGTCCTTTGCGGGGACGATCCTCCTGGTTGACGATCATGATGCGTTCCGCATCACAACCGTGGAGTTGCTCGCCGGCTGCGGCTTTGCGGTCGAGTCGGCGCGCAGCGCGGAAGCGGCGCTTGCGTTGTTCGACCCAAACACGCATGACGTGGTGGTGACCGATAATTCGATGCCCGGCATGAGCGGCGCCGAGATGGCACACATCATCAAGCTGCGCTCTCCATACACGCCGGTCTTGATGTACACCGCCCACCCGCCCGAAGACCAATCTTGTCTGGACTTGGTGATCCTAAAACCCGTACCGGTGATGGCACTAAAACTGGGATTGGAAAAGCTGCTCGCTCGCAAACAAACTTGATGCACGCGCTCACGCATTTTGTGCCACGGCACGGCTAGCCGGCCGGGGCTGCCGTGGGATATCCCGGCAGATGAAGTTTTGGACAAATCAAGCTGTGATCCCGCGTGCCCGTTGCGCCCCGTTCAGACAAGACTCAAGACTTTAGCTTGATCGAACTTGACCCTGCTTCGGGTTGGCGCATTCTGCGACTTGAAATCAGCATCAGGAATCCCCCACTGATTCAGAAAGAAACCTGCTCATCAATGTCCGAAATAGGTATGGACTCTAATGCAAGCGAGCTGGTATATTAACCGGGCTGTCAACCGTTTCCTAAAGCAGGGACCCGACCCATGACGCAGCCGGAACATCTGACACTGCAACTGGTTCGGCTCAAGCCACCCAAGAAATGGGTGACCGGGCCGAATCGGTTGTGGTTCGTGTTTCCGATGAGCGGACGTGGACAGTACGTTTCCCGGTCGGCCAACCATCGGCTTGCACCTGGAGATGTCTTGGTTCTCAACCCGATTTCTGAAGGAGAAGTGGGTGGGGACGATGGCAGCGAGTTTGCCTTTTCCTTTTTTGCGGCGGGCCTCGAGGATGTTTTCCCCTTGTTTGGCAGTCGGGAGATCACTCAGCTTCAAAACGTTTACGAAACCTTGAAAGCCACGCGGCTGCATGGTTTCGACACCACTCTGGCCAAGGACTGCCATTCGCTCCTGGCGGAAGCTCCGCCCCAGTCCAACCTCGACCACCGCGTTCAGTTGCTCCGAGTGGTCGCCGCCCTCCTTTGTGCCGAATTCCGGACCGTGCAAACGCATCTTCCCGGATTTGTTCACGCCGAAGATCATCTGGCGCAGGTGTTGGAAAGTTTGACGACGGAGGAACTCATGAATCTGTCCGTCGGCGAGCTCGCCGCCCGGTTCGCTTGCAGTCGGCGACATCTCAGCCGTCTGTTTCACCAGCACTTTGGTTTCTCGGTTGCCGCCATGAAAATGGAGATGCGCCTGCTCAAAGCGGTGGCCTTGCTGCGGGATCCCAACCTGAAGATCATCACCGTGGCCGAACACTGCGGATTCAATTATCTGGGACTTTTTAACGCCTGCTTTAAGCGGAGGTTCGGGGTCACGCCGAGCCAGCGCCGCAAAATCATGGCCGAAGCTCAGGGGCGGTCGGATCGTCTCCTGCGCCTCGGCCCGAGCTGTCCCCTTCGTTCCCACGGCTTGTGTCCTTACGCGGGCTTCCCGGATAATGCACCGTCGTCACCGAACGATGTCGTCCGCCACCGCCGCAAGTCCACCCTCCAGAAACCCGCTAGGCACATTCGGCTGCAAGGGTGACAAACGTAAAACTCCCTGGCTGAGTTCAACCGAACAAACAAGCAGCCAGCAGAAACAAAGAAGCCTCGATCCCCGGGCCGGCCTCCGGCCCAAGAAGCATTGGTAGGTTCCTCGCCGCCTGGCTCAGACGCACTGTCGCCGATGGCCGTTTGATATGCTGAGATGTCCCAAATCTCACCCTGCTCCGAGTTGACACTTTGCACCGACTGTGGGGAACTGGTTACGCAGAGATCACGCACGGACCGGGCGAAATAGCACAGGCGACCTAGCCATCCCGGATTCGCCGGCAAGCGGGAAGCGCAGTCTGATCGAGTCGTGATTTCCTTGCCCGTAGGAGCGAAGCGATTCTAATGACAACCGTGTGTCACGACCCAAGGCCGGGTGAAGCAGCCGCTGAAGCCTCGGACACCGGTTTTGAGCAGCCGGCGACATCCCGGCGCAACACGATCCTTCTGGTGGAAGATGTGGACGTGTGCCGTATCACGACGAAATGGTTTCTCACCAATTTTGGTTACCGCGTGGATGCCACCCGAAGTGCCGAGGAAGCGCTCAAGGAGTTCAACCCGGAAACTCATGATGTGGTTGTGACCGACAACGACATGCCGGGGCTCTCCGGCGCGGAACTTGCCCATATCATCAAGCTCCGCTCGCCCTCCACACCGGTGATCATGTACACGGACCAGCCCCCTACCGATACGTCATGTTTGGACCGGGTGATTGAAAAGCAGTCCCAGCTGCTCCGGCTCAAGGAAGCCATCGACGAGGTGTTGGTCAGGTGGCGGCCCGTTGCCGGCATTCGTCGGGCTGCTTCGGCAAACCGTTTATGAAGCTCGCTTTTGTCTCGGTCGAAAACAACCTTTCCGCCATCGGCTTCCGCCGGATGACGGCACTGGTGCGCCAGGCCCAGCCCGAGCTGGGAGTGTATTATGTCGTGCCCTTCGAAGCGGCCTCCCCTTGGAATCGGCTTCGGGGGAAGAAATACCACAATGCGGTCGATCCTGAAATCGACACAATCGCTTCGCATCTGGCGAAATCGGAGATGGTCTGTTTCTCCTCGATGAGCACCCACTCCGAGTACACCCGGAAACTCATCGAAACAGTCCGCGCCAGAAATCCAGGCACGTTCATTGTCTGGGGCGGCATCCATTGCACGGTCAATCCGGATGACGCGATTCGATCGGCCGATGCCGTTTGCGTCGGCGAGGGCGAAAAAGCGTTTCCGGAATTTCTGTCCCTGTTCACCGCTGGACGCGATTACACGCAGGTTGGCAATTTCCTGTTCCGCCAGAACGGCCGCATAATTAGGAATCCCCTGCTGCCATTGCAGTCGAATGAGGAGTTGGGATCCCGGCCTTTTCCCCTTCTGGGCGACGGTGAATTCCTGTACAAGCCGGGACGCGGCTTCGTACCGGTGGAGCCCATGGACTACGTACGTCTGGAAGGCCTGGCATACAATGCGGTCTGGTCGATCGGCTGCCCAAACCGATGCGCCTATTGTGGCAATAGCAAATTACTGAAGAACCATCGGAACTTTGGACGGTTGCGCTTTCCCCCGGTGGATTACATCGTGGGCGAAATCGTTCACGCCCGCGAGCGATATCCTCATCTGTCATCGGTCACGTTCCACGACGACCTTTTCATGGCAATCCCGTTGCCGGTCCTGCAGGAATTCGCCCGGCAATGGCGCGCCAGGGTGGCGCTCCCCTTTGCCGTTCACGGCCTCATGTCCCGGTATGTCGATCCTGAAAAAATAGAACTGCTCATTGCCGCGGGAATGTTCCGGGTTCGCATGGGAATCCAGTCCGGCAGCCCCCGAACGCTGAAGTTTTTCCGCAGACCGGATTCCCCCGAAGCCATCGCCCACGCCATCGGAGTGATCCACCGCTTTTCCAAGCACATGATGACTCCCTCCTATGATGTGATCGTGGACAATCCGGTGGAAACGACTGACGATATCGCCGCCACCGCTCGGCTGCTGCATCGCCTGCCACGGCCGTTCATCTTGAATATTTTTCCGCTGATGACCATTCCGGGCACGGAGTTGGCGGAGATTGCTGCCAAAGAGAAGTTGAATTTGCCGGCGATCAATCAGGGTCAGTTGTCGGATTCCTTTGCGAATGCCTTGATCCTCGCCTTGTCTTTATGGCGACTTCCCAAGCGGGTATTGGAATTCATCCTAAAGCGGATGGCCCGGCCGGGTGCAGCGGCTCGCGCCTGTCCGAAAACTGTGCGCTTCCTAACCTCATGCATGGTCCTAAAAAGGGGGCTGGCACATCTCCGGTTTGGCAATCTTTCGGTGGTGCCCAGCAAAACGGCCTGGATGCTGTGGAAAATGGGATTGGTGGGATTTGCCAACGGAAGAATGTTGCGCCGATGCTCCACGGTTCTGGACCGGCCTTGAGACCAAACGCACCCACCTGGTCACCCCGCATTGCCTGCCTTGGCGCAAACCTGCTTGGGCTTGTCCCAAATGTGTGTAGAACCACCCCCGCCGATGAGGTTTAGTCATTGGCGTGAGAGGAGCCAGGGGCATGCGTTTGCGAGTTTCAATGGCATCGGCCAGGAGAATGACGGAAACCCGATGGCGTGAAGTGGGACAGCGGGAGGCTTTACCTGTAAGCATCGGACGATGCGTCATCTATCCGGCTACGCCATTTAGGCATTCTCGCCCGACCGGCGTCCAACTCCTTGCTGCGGCCAGTCGAGCGCGGCCTGCCACCGCAAACCCCGGCTTCGGTTTTCCAAATGCTCTCAAAAGTCCCCGCAGCCAGCCGGGGTCAAACACTGAGTGACCGATGTCAACGCACCGCCATCTCATGTTGCATTTGTTCCGCCTGAAACCGCGGCAGGACTGGAATGCGCCACCCGAGGGATTGCTCTTCCTTTTCCTCACGGCGGGGGCGGGAGAATCCCTCGACGACTCCTCCGCGCAACCCGTGGTTCAACCATTAGCCCGCGGGGATGTTTTAGTCCTTCAAGCTGGCCCCGGCGGCAAAGTCCGCGCGGTCGAGGGCTCCGAATTCGTTTTCTGCGCCTTCTCCGTGTGCCGCGAGCATCTGTTTCCGCTTTTCACGGCGGATCAGCTTTCGCTAGTCCAGACGCTCATGGACGGTTTCAAGACCGCCCGGCATTACCCGGCGATCCTCCCGGCCACGGCCCGGTGGCACCAGCTCATCCGCGAAATTCCCGCCGAATTCAATCTCGAACACCGGAGCCAGCTCCTGCACGTGGCCGGGGTCATTCTCGCGGAGGAATTCCAAAAGCTGCAGCCGCCGCTCTCCCGCTATGAACGCGCCGACTCGCGGGTGACGGATGTATTCGAGCAACTATCCGTTGAAGAAATACTGAAACTCCCGGTGGAACAACTGGCCAACCGGTTCGGTTGCAGCCAGCGGCATCTCAATCGGTTGTTCAAGGAACATTTTGGGCTGTCGCTCGGCGCGCTTCGAATGGAGATGCGCCTCCTCAAAGTGGTGTCCCTGCTGCGCGACCCGGAGGCGAAGATCATCACCCTGGCCGGGCAATGCGGCTTCAACCATCGGGGCCTTTTCAATGCCTGTTTCAAACGCCGCTTCGGAGTCAGCCCGGGCCAATGGCGCAAGAACCTCGAGTCAAGTCAACCGCTCCGGCCGGGGCTAACAACGACCAAGCTGGGCTGCCGGCTTCGTGAAAATGGCCTTTGCCCCTGGTTGGAGACGGCGGGGAAAGACCATGCAGAAGTTGGCCGTCAACCGTTGGTGGCCAGCGATCAGTCAGTCAGTTGTGCGTAGCGCGAAGAACGCAATCCGTAGATTGCGGGCCGGGCGGAAAAGGGCCTGCGAATTGACCGGCACGGAGTGCGTACGGAATGTGAACGGTCTGCGTACGAAGTTTGAAGGCGACGAAACCACTCACCGGAAGAACCGCCACAGCGAAATGAGGAGATGTGCTAAACGTGTATCGGAGAGGTTGAGCCGGCTCCCGCACGGGGCCGTGGTATTCGATAATCCATTATCATTCAAGTGCGTCGCCCCGCTTTGTGCTGCTTTTTGCTGCGGCCAGGATACGGGAGGTTGGCTGGGTTCCAGGGCTAACCCGCGTCACCTCAAAGAGATCCTCCCTTCGATGCAATCCGCGTTACAAAGCTTGCCGCCCGTGCGAGGCATGTGGTCTGCTTTGGATGGGCTAGAATGCAGGAATTGTTATCGCGCGCCGGGATTGCGGGGAGCGATTTTAACCTTAAGAACCACACCAGTCTATCACCTCATGTGGCGACAGAGGCATCAGGGAATTCTCCAGTTGCGGCGCGTATCCGGGACCAGATAATATGCCGCATGATGACCATAAAGTTGAGAACGAACGGGACTACTGCCGAGGGGCGGACCGGTCGATTTATACAAACGAGCCGGCGAGTGCGCCCAATCGCATTCTGTTCGGCGGTTTTGGCCATTGTCGCAGGATTTGCCTCAGCCGCTCCTTTGGATGCCTCCTACTTTGGATTTTCCACGAACGCGGCGAACAATTTCACCGCCATGCGTGCTCTTGAGAGTTATGCCAACGGCAACGGCACCTTGGAGGTGGTGTTCCAGCCCGGAACGTATATTGTCAATTTGCCAACGTCGGCAGCTACGGGGTACCGAGGCTTGCAGCAGGGCGCCTGCATGTTGTCGAATGTGACGGATTTGACCATTGACGCCACGAGAGCCGAGTTCTACTGCGCGAATATGAATGGATACGGGCAGTCCATCTTCAATCTCCGATCTTGTTCGAACGTGACCATCAACGCTCACTTTAGAGGTGAACACCGCGGTGAAACCCGTGATTCTGTTAAAGCGGTCTATCTTGTGAACAGCAATTCTGCTGTGAATCTTAACCTAAGAACGACGCGCATGTATGAAGCAGTTAGGATTGGAGATTGGGAGGAAGGGGCGGGAGTGCCACTCTACGAGGGTAACCGAGACATCACCGTGATAGCCACTAACCTAGACACGTTTTACGGCGTTGCGGTCAACCTCGCCAACAACGTGACCATTACAAATGAATCGGTGGGCACGATTGCCAACAATTTTGGCGCGCATCGGTCTGTTTACATTGCCGGCTCCAGCAACATTACCGCCTACTCATGGTGCCGCGACTTGAACGTACACGACGGTTGCAATCTGATAACGACTGCGCCGGCGGCCATTCCGCCTTACCACTACGGCGGCTCCAATATCACCCTTTATGCAACAGACATGGGAACGACCAATTGGATCACCTCTCAAAGCCTGGCCAAGCTCGGTGTTGTGTCGTCCAGTGTGAGTGCAACGAACATCACGCACCAACGCATTCACATCATCGTGGATGCTCCTTCGACAGCGACTATCCGGACAAATAATTATACCGTCGCCATTCATTCGCTAGGAACGAATGCGGCGCACACGTTCACAAACATTACAGTGTCGGGCAAAGTGGAACGGGGACCCTCGAATACAAAACCGACCATATATGTAGATTCAAGTCTTGTGGGTCTATCCAGTTTGCAGCTAAGTTTAGACAGGTTCTACGACGCGCCGGCCCCAACGCGATACACCGTCTCCTGTAATAGCGCAATTCCTGTTGTCGCCATAACGGCGATTGATTCGGTCGTCAATGGGGTTTACCTTGCCGCGCCTGCAAAGCAGACCTTTCAGAATCTCGGCCAGCGCCTTCCTGCTCCAACAGGCCTCCGGGTAGCAGATTTGGACCAGCCCTGAGACCGATAATATGAATAGGCAGATGTGTTTACCGATACTTTCGGCCAGGAGGATTTGTTCCTAGTTAATCAACCTTGCGCTGCCAACTACAAATTCCGGAGGGTCCTAAGGGAGTTGTTTGAGTTCTTCTAAAATGCACCGGTTCACACGGACATAAACCCCATAATGGAACTCAGCAGAAATCCTGGGGCTTGCGCGGCGGTGGCGTCTGGCATTACTCCGCGGAAATCAGAAAAGCGGAGAGATCACGTGGTTGCGAACTGACAGATCGAGTCTCCAACCACGCCGTCTCGTTGAGTATGCGTTGGATCGTTACCTGTAAGCCAGGTTTTATGCCGATACGCTGCTCGATTTTCAGAGAGCAGTTTCAGTATCTGTTTCCGCTTTTTGTGCCGGCCATCTAAACCAGCTTTGTTGGTGCACCCTGCCCACAATTGGGGGACATTTCCCCCAATTGGTTTGACGGCAGAAGCTGCAAGTTTGTGGTATCCGTGTAAGTTCGCGTTTTACTTCAACGCCACAAACCCAAGTGCAATCTCAAACAACTTTTGCGAAGGGTCACTTGTGGGAATGAATCCGAAATCTTTGCAGGCGAAATTGAAGGTATTCCCAAGCGAAGAGATGCGCGTTGCGACGGGGGACTCGTCACCGCAGATGGCTGCATCGGCGGTGGGTAGGGACAGCATATCCCCAGCAAAGGCTACCCCTAAACGTGGCCGCACTCTGCCCAACCTCGCCTCAAACCTGGGAAGCTTTGCCCTCGGACTAATAATCACTGTGTGGCTCACGCCTTACCTTATCCACAACTTAAGTACTGCTTCCTACGGGCTAATCCCACTCGTAAGTCAGATCACAGGCTATATGATTGTTTTCACGGCCGTCTTCAATAGTGTAGTGGGAAGGTATGTTACCATGGCGTTGGAACAAGGTGACAACGAGGGTGCCAATCATTTTTTTAACTCCGCCCTGTTCGGGAACCTTTTTGGTGTGCTTTTGTTGATTGTTCCAGTCGGTTTGGCCACTTGGCGCATTGACAGCCTCATCGTTATTCCAGCCGGCCAAGTAACGCAAGCTCGCTGGCTTTTTGCATGCACGGTCGCAGCATTCTTTCTGGGAACGATTCAGTCACCATTCGGCATATCAACGTTTTACACAAACCGCCTTGATTTGCGCAGTGCTATTAGTGTGCTACAACAGATTGCGAAAGTAGCACTAATAATCAGTTTGTTCAGCCTGCTGCAACCTCAAATTTGGCAAGTGGGCCTAGCAACAATGCTCTCGATGTGTTTTGGTTGGGGCTGGACCTTCAGATTTTTTCGACGGCTAACGCCAACGCTCCGGGTGTCGATCTACTATTTTCGTCTCTCCGCCCTGCGTAGCCTTCTCTCCACGGGCGGCTGGATCTCCTTTAATCAGATCGGCGGTCTGCTGTTCTTAGCCATTGACCTGATTTTGGTCAACCGTCTCTTTGGTGCGGAGGCGGGGGGGCGATACGCCGTCGCTTTACAGGCGTCGGTCTTCCTTAGAACCATCGCCGGCGTAATCGCCGGTGTGTTCGGTCCCACCATTTTCTATCTCTTTGCCCGGCACGAGATCGACGCACTGGTAGCCTACAGCCGCCGCGCTGTGCGGATCCTCGGCATCGCCATGGCATTGCCAATAGGGCTAATCTGCGGTTTGTCGAAACCGCTGCTCACGACCTGGGTGGGGCCGGAGTTCGCGGACCTTGCTCCGTTGATGAGCCTCTTGACGATACACCTCAGCGTCAATCTGGCCGTACACCCGTTGTTCAATGTCCAGACGGCTACGGACAAGGTGCGCTGGCCTGCTGTAATGACTTGTGCGATGGGGTTGGTGAATCTGGGACTCGCGGTTTATCTGGCTGGCCATACCCAATGGGGGGGGTACGGCGTAGCCATCGCAGGGGCGGTTGCACTAACATCAAAGAACTTGCTATTCACACCGCTCTACGCAGCACACGCTCTGGGTTGCAGGTTGGGAGTATTCTTTCGCGGGATTGTTGCCACGCTTGGCGCAACAATCGGAACTGCCCTTGTCGGATTGGCAATCACACTGGCGTGGCATCCCAGTGGTTGGTTGCAGCTGGCGCTTGCGGGGCTTGCCGTGACCATAGGTTACGCGGTGGTTGCCTTTTGGGTACTGCTGAACGCCGAAGACCGGCGAGTTCTTAGAAACCTGTTGGCCGCAGTTAGCCGCTCAGACAAAGTAATTAGGTTTCTGCGCCGGATGGATGGAAGGTGAGAAGCTTGCACGGTGTCGTAGCCGTTGCATGAAACTGAAGAAGTTCCTACGAAGTTTTGCGACAATTCTACCGTCTGAACCAGCGGGTGCGGCGTCCTAGCCCTCGACTTTATGGTGGCACTAAAAACCCGCCTTCAATTACTACTCTGTGTCACGATGCTACCACGTACCCACAAGCAGAATTACTGAGCCGCTGCATCTGAATGCTCGCATGGCTTGACTAAGAGGTTCGCGAGAGTTCGGTGGCAGAGGGCGCTTTCCCTTTGAGTCATCTCCAACCAGGAAATTGAAGCGCATATGCCAGACAACTCATTGGAAATGCATACACCGCTGCGGGTTGCCCCGTCGAATACACGATTCTGGAATTGGAGCGATAAACCCTGTTTGCGTCCCCATGCACCGGCATCTGTAATTGACTGTTGCGCGCTCGTCGCTGGTTTCGGGCTTATGTTTGGTTTTGTATTTTTGATGTTGTCGGGCCGTGGCGCATTTGATTCGGAAGACCTGTACGGAATTGGAAGACTCTGGGCGATCACCGATTTCGCGTTGCTGGGCTACGTCCTCCTGTGCCTGCAGCTTCTTTCATGGCGTACTCTGATGGTAAACATTTGTTGCATATGGATGGCTTGGGTGTCCAGCACGTGTCTGCAGTTGTCCGATCCTGGCTTCACAGCTATGGCACTGAGTTTTTTTGAGGTGCTCTACTGTCCATTGTTTTTCTTGTTCTTCTACATCCTGCTCAAACGGCAACCAGACTGGATTGGAATGATCGTCGGCTTGTTTCTTGTTCTTCTAGGCTTTTGTGGGTTCTTATTCTGGCTGGTCTGGGATTATCGCAATCTTTCGACCAAAGCCGGCTCCGCTTTGCTGAATGATTCTTATTACGCCTTGCTCTTGCTTCCTTTCGTTCTAATCGCGCGCCAAAGATTTTTGAAATTCAGCGGTACTGCACTGGTTTCGTTGGTCGTCTTCTGGTCCATGAAGCGGACTGCTTTCGCCGCACTTTTGACCGCGTTGATAGTCTACTTCGTTATCGACTTGGCACGGTCGCGTTCAAGGGTGAACTGGCGGTGGTTAGCCGGCGTGGCGGCGATCATCCTCCTACTTGCAGGGCTTTTTGTGGTGGTTGATCAAAAAAGTGGAGGCTATTTAGTTACCCGCATGGAGGCGATCCAGCAAGACCGTGGGTCCAACCGTCTGGATATTTATGAGGACGTTCTTTCAC
>CAZIJO010000126.1:0-17254 GCA_964539515.1 uncultured Bifidobacterium sp.
CCGGCGCGCACGGAGTGACGCGCCCTACCATCGCTGGGTTCAGGGGTTCAAAGCGTGACATTTCATTTGGGCGAATTCTCTCCCCAAGGAGAGGGAATAACCTGAGACTCGTCACCTCGTCTGCTACAAAGCAGAAAACTATAGCAGCAGCGGCTTCACCACTTTGCCGTGGACATCGGTGAGCCGATAGTCGCGGCCTTGAAACCGAAACGTCAGCCGCTCATGATCGAACCCGAGCTGGTGCATGATCGTGGCTTGTAGGTCGTGGACGTGCACCAGGTCCCGCGCGACGCTGAAACCGAGTTCATCCGATTCCCCGTAAGTGAAGCCACCTTTCACGCCGCCGCCGGCCATCACCATGGTGTAGCAATCGGGGTAGTGATCACGCCCGAGCACTTCACCCTTGGCGGTGCGTCCTTCCCGGAAGGGCGTGCGGCCGAATTCGCCTCCCAGGATGATCAACGTCTCATCCAGCAGACCGCGTTGGCGCAAATCCTTGATGAGCGCGGCGACCGGCTGATCCATGGTCGCGCACTTTTTCGTCAGACCGCCGCGAATGTCCTCCGCCGGATTGGTCCCATGAAAGTCCCAGCCCCAGTCGAACAACTGCACGTAACGCACGCCTTGTTCGACCAGGCGACGGGCCAGCAAACAATTATTGGCGAAACTCGATTCACCCGGCTTGGCGCCGTAAGCCGCGATGGTCTGGGGTGATTCCCGCGTGATGTCCATCACTTCCGGCACCGACATCTGCATGCGATAGGCGAGTTCGTACTGCGCAATGCGCGTCTGGGTTTCCGGATGGCCCAGCGCCTTGCCTTGCATCTCATTCAGATCGCGCAGGGTGTCGAGGCTCATCCGCCGGACCTCGCGATCCAGACCTTCGGGGTCGGAGGCGTAAAGGACCGGGTCGCCTTTCGACCGGCACTGCACACCCTGATAAACGGAGGGGAGAAAGCCGCACCCGAAGGAGTTTTTTCCACCGTTGGGCTGCACTCCGCTCGAGATCAACACCACGAAGCCCGGCAGATTTTCGTTCTCCGTGCCGAGCCCGTAAGTCACCCACGCACCCATCGAAGGTCGCCCGGACCGCGGCGACCCGGTGTAAACCAAAAGCTCCGCCGGTGCGTGATTGAACTGGTCGGTATTCATCGAGCGCACGACGCACAGTTCGTCCGCCACTTCGTGCAAATGCGGGATGGCATCGGACAACCAGACACCACCCTGGCCGTACTGCGCGAAAGTTCGGGGCGTGCCGAGTAGCTTCGGAACGCCCGACGTGAAGGCGAATCGTTTGCCCTTGAGAAAGGCGTCCGGGCAATCCTGGCCATCGCGTTTCACCAACTCCGGCTTGTAATCCCATAGATCAAGGTGCGGCGGGGAACCAGTCAGGTGCAGATAAATGACGTGTTTGGCTTTGCCCGCAAAATGGGGTTGCCGTGGCGCGAGGGGATCCGCCGCCTTGACGAGGCCGGCAACCAGATCGTTTTTGAGCAACGACGAAAGCGCGATCGCCCCCAGGCCGGTGGCGGAGCGCTGAAGAAAATGGCGCCGGGTCAACTGCTGCAGGTGCTGTAGGTTCGGGTTCATGTAGAATGGGATTCACAGCCAACGACCAAAGTGTGCGACCGAGCCAAGCGTGCTTGTTGGGGGAATTGAGCGGTCACAGATTGGCAATTAACGTGTGCTTGTCCAGCGGTGCGACGATCTGCTTCGGCATTATTGTTAAGTATCTCCATCGTCATATACTAATCATCCTCGTAGAAACAGTCGCAGGTAATCGCCTGACCGCCGCAGCGTGGACAAGGCTCAAGGTCACAACCAATCATGTGCAACTGACCGCGGCGCACTCCGCAATCATCGCACTTCTGGTGATCCAAATCGTCCGAACCCTCACCGTAAGGCACGCGGGCAAACTCTTGTGAATTGATAACGAAGCGCACTGGATTCACGCGCGGCTGCTTGTCGCCTTGCCAACGAGCTTCTTTGGAATTCCAAGACATACGTGGGTGCCTAGCGCTTCATCAAAGTCTCATCGAGGTTCAGCAACACGTTGCCAACCACCGTCCACGCCGCCAACTCCGCGACATCGGCGCCTTCGGGTGCGGCGCCAATCGGTTTGGTGGCCACGTTTCGGGCTTTCTCCGGATCGCTCGCGAAACGTTCGCGGGCCTTGTCATAGAGCCCGAGCGTCCTGGCCAGCTCTGCCTTGGTAGGCGGACGGCTTAGGCACAGGAGATACCCTTGCTTTGCCTTGTCGGCCGGCGTGGGGCCAGCCGTGTCCATCCGCCGGGCCAGGGCCTGCGCGGCCTCGATGTAAACGGGGTCGTTCAATGTCACCAGCGCCTGCAACGGGGTGTTGGAGCGCTCGCGCCGCACGGTGCAGACCTCCCGATTGGGCGCATCAAAGGTGGCCATGGAGGGATAGGGATTGGATCGGCGCCAAGTGGTGTAGAGCGCCCGGCGATAACGATCCTCCCCGGGGCTCGTCTCCCAGTCGGTGCCGCTGCCAAAGGCCGCACTCAATCCGAGCTTCGGCTGCGGGGGCTTCACCGGCGGGCCGTACATTTTGTCGCTCAACAGACCGCTGACGAACATGGCTTGATCCCGGATCATTTCGGCCGACATCCGAAAACGCGGCCCGCGCGCGAGCCAACGATTCTCCGGATCGCGAGCTTCCAATTCGGGCGTCACGCGCGACGATTGCCGATACGCGGCCGAGGTGACCATCAGTTTGAGCAGTTGCTTGGTGTCCCACTTCTGCTGCATGTATTCGGTCGCCAGCCAGTCGAGCAACGCGGGATGCGAGGGCGGTTCACCTTGCAGCCCAAAATCCTCACTGGTGCGCACGAGGCCGATGCCGAAAATCGCCTCCCACAAGCGATTGACCGCCACGCGCGCCGTCAGCGGGTTGTTCGGATCCACCAGCCACCGGGCCAGCACCAGCCGGTTGGGCGTCACCCCATCGGGCACAGGTTGAAAAGCCGGCGGCAAACCCTCGGTAACCTCCGGCCCCAAATCGAGGAAGTTCCCGCGGTATTGCAGATGCGTTTTGCGCCGCTTGTCCCCGGCCAGTTCCCGGAGGATTGGGACGGTGGTGTACGGCTTCATTTCCTCAACCTGCTTTTTCAAGCTCGCCAGTTGCCCGCGTTCGGTGGCCAAGGCCGGAGCAATCGTGAGGTAATGGCGCGTGACCAGGCTGCGATCCGAATCCGAACGCTGGTCGGCCGGGGTTTTGAGGATGGCCAGCACCGACGGCGGCGTCCGGCCGAACTCAGCGGCACGCGGATCGGCAGTAGTCGCCAACCGGAAGCGCCCCACGGTGGCGAACTCCTGTTTGGATAGCTGTTCAATCGTGAGGGTGAGGGTGGCGTTGGCCGCGAGTTCAACAGGCGTCTTTGGCACGAGGGTAAGGGCGTGTGGCTGGCCAAACTGCGGTGCGATGGCCCAGCCTTTTTCGCCCTTGTTGTCCAACACGCTTTCGGCCTCAAACTTTTCTTGCGAGTGGTCGGCATACGCCGCCGCGAAGGCTATCGCCCGTGGGCCATTCACCGCGAACTCGGCACTGGGCTTCGGCGCGTCCTTCACTTCCTGCTGCCACACCGGCTCCCGTTTGTCATCCAGCAACGAAAGTTTGAATCCGCTTAGCCGGTTGCCAACCTCGCCGTCCGTTCGATTCCATAACACGATCCGATCAACGCCCTGCGCGGATTTCAGATCCAGTTCCCACCAGGGATCGGTTGAGGTCTCGGTGTGGGTCGTGGACTTGGCTTCGGCGAAATTGCCGTTGGTATTGCCGTCAATCGCCAGTTTGGCGGGCCCGTCAAACGCCGTGCTGCTCTGCCGGGCCTCACCCCCGAGGGCGATGTTGTTCGTGCCGGCGAACACCTGCACCTCGGCCAGCGAAAGAATCCTCTCCTTGCCGGGAATCTCGATCCGCAGATAGCGACCGGACAATTGTGCGCCGGCCGGTGGAGTGACGGTCGCCAGCACGCGGGTAATGACAAAGTTCCCGTCGGCGTGACCCGGGCCCTTCGCGGGCAGGGCGTCGTCCGGCAGCGTTTCCAGGCGCAGGGCGGTCAACGCCGTGTTCGCCACCACCGGGGCTAACACGGTGTAAATGTCGGTCTTGCCTCCCCGGGCCACGTGAATGTCGCCGTCCGGGCCCAGCGTCACAACGGCGGCAGATTTGGATTTCACTTCGGCCGGCTTGAGCCCTTCCCATTTCAGTTCCGCGGTAAAACCCTTTTCCCATTCCACCTGCGCTTCCGCCAACTGTGGGGTGACCGTCTGGGTGATTTTCTCGAGCCGGGCAATCTGTTCGTTCCAGTCTTTGCGCTGTTGCTTCTGCTCCGGCGTGTAAAGCGTGAGGAGAGGGCTTTCGTCCGTCCGATCCGCGTCCTCGGTGTTGTTCAGGATCGCGAAGAAACGGAAATAGCTTTCCTGCGTGATCGGATCGTACTTGTGGGTATGACACTGGGCACAGGCCATCGTGGTGCCCATCCAGACGGCCATGGTGGTGTTCACGCGGTCAACGATGGCCACGTTGCGATATTCTTCATCGTTGGTACCGCCTTCGTTGTTCGTCAGCGTATTCCGATGAAATCCGGTCGCAATGAGTTCCTCCTCGGTCGGCTCCGACAACAGGTCGCCGGCAATCTGTTCGAGCGTGAACTGGTCAAAAGGTTTGTTCCGATTCAACGCCCGGATCACGTAGTCCCGGTAGGCCCAGATGGTCCGCGCCGGATCATCGGCATATCCCGCCGAATCCGCATAACGCGCCTGGTCGAGCCACAATCGCGCCCAGTGCTCGCCGAATGTTTCCTTGGCCAGCAAGCGGTCCACCAATCGTTCGTACGCCCCGGGCTGGCGATCATTCAAGAACTGACGGACCTCGTCCAGCGACGGCGGCAGCCCGGTCAGGTCAAGCGACACGCGGCGAATGAGGGTGGCCCGATCCGCCTCGGGCGACGGCTTGAGCTTCTCGCGTTGCAACCGGTCGAGAATAAAGAAATCGATTCCGTTCTTTGCCCACGCCTTGTTGCGGACGCGCGGCAAAGCCGGGCGAACCGGTTTGACGTAGGACCAATGCTGGGAATACGCAGCGCCTTGCTTGATCCAGGCTTGCAGCAAAGCGACCTCGGCCGGGGTGAGTTTCTTGCCGGATTTCGGCGGCGGCATCTTATTGTCGGGATCCTCAGTCGTGATGCGTTTGACCAGTTCGCTCTTGGCGGGTTGCCCCGGCACGATGGCACGATAGCCCCCGAGATCCGCCTGCGCGCCTTCCGGCGTATCGAGACGCAATCCGTGGTCGCCCCCCTTGCGTTCCTTGGCATCGGGCCCGTGGCATTTGAAACAGTTCTCGGAAAGAACCCGGCGAATGTCGCGATTGAAGTCAACCGGATCACCGGGCTTGCTGGCGGCGATCGCTGTTCCACCAAGAAACAGGAGACCGCCGAGCAACGTCAAGCAACGCTGCCCGGACCTACGCCGAAATGATGAAGGCCTGCCGGTGATCACGGGTAAAGCCATAGCTCAATGGTGGCAGGATTACAAGAAATAGACTGGACGCGCTCCCGTCAGAAGCCGTCCGGCGGACATGCTTTCTGCGATCGCCCGCGCCAACTCTAACCCCGCCGCGAAATCATATCCCGCTCGCAAGAAGCCTCGCAAAAAGCCTTTGACGGGGCCGGGGTTAATTGCGAGGGTTCGTGGCATGGCCAACCCCGGTTTATTTGATTGCAGATTTCGCTCCTGCCGCCGAATAGAGGAATTGGGTTCAACGCATTATTCCGCAGTCATCCTCTGGGTGCTCATTGCGGTCTTGCTTCGGGTGGGGCCGATGGCCGCCGCGAAAGTTGTTTACGTCAACGCCGGTCAGACGACCAATTCACCGCCCGATGGCTTAACGTGGCCAACAGCGTTCACGGCCGTCCAGCAAGGACTCGACGCGGCGGTAGCGGGCGACGAAGTTTGGGTGGCCACCGCCACTTACTTTGAAAACCTCGGACTTCCCGCCGGGGTGGCGTTGTTGGGTGGCTTCGCCGGCGGGGAAACTGATCCAGCGCAGCGCAACTGGACGAACAACCCTACAATTCTTGACGGGCGGCAATCCAATTCGGTGGTCATTGTTCAAGCGGGCGCAACGAACACCACGCGCTTGGACGGGTTCACCATCCAGAATGGCCGGGCGGCCTCCGGCGGCGGGGTCTCTTGCCCAAATGCATCTCCGATTATCGCCAACAACACGATTGTATCGAACACGGCCACCGGCGCCCTTCAGGAAGGCGGTGGCGGCGGCATTCACTGCTCCAACAGTCTCGCGGTGATTGCAAACAATAGGTTCCTTTCGAACTTGGCGACGAATGGGGCCGGAGGTGGGATCGCATGCCTGGGAAACGCTCCCACGATCGTCAGCAATCTATTCTTGGACAACACCGCGTCGATCGGCGGCGCAATCCGGTGCTATTTCGGTTCTCCCATTATTACCCACAATCGGATTCTGAATAACCGCGCTGGCACAGGGGGCGGCGGAATGGAGTTGCTAAACTGTCTGTCTGGGGTGATCAAGAATAACCTGATTCGGGGAAACGTGGCACCAGTTGCGGGTGGCGGGATTACTTGCTGGGGAAGCTCTCCACAGATTATCAACAATGTTGTTTTGGGCAATGTGATAACCGGAGGCTATGGCAGCGGAATTTACTGTACCGGCAGCTATCCTCAAATCTTGAACAACACCGTTGCTTGGAACCAAGCTCCGCAAGGCAACATATATTGTGGAGAAAGCGCGCTGACCATTGCCAATAACATCGTTGCTTTCAGCTCCACTGGGATTCAAGCGCCGGCTGGGCTGGCCCTGAGCAACAATTGTGTATACGGCAATGGAACGAGGAACTTCGTCGGCTTCGCGGACCCCACCGGAACGAATGGGAATATTTCCCTCGATCCGCAACTGACCTCGAATCCCGCTTACCCCGGCTTCCACCTGCTTCCGAGTTCGCCCTGCCGCGACGCCGGCGACAACAGCGTGGTGCATAATGATTGGCAAGACATCGATGACCAGCCACGCATCCAAGGCGCCACTGTGGATATTGGTGCCGATGAATCCGACGGAACGATTACTGAATTGTCTCCTCCGATTCTGCGCGTCAGTCCGGACGGTGACGACGCGAACGATGGCTCCGATTGGGGCAAGCCGATCCGCCACTTACAAACGGCAATTGACCGTTTGAAAGTCACGGGCGGCGAAATTTGGGCCAAGTCAGGCACCTATGCGGAGCGCATTATTTTGGTGCCACTGGTGCATTTGTTTGGCGGATTCAATGGCGTGGAAACAAATCGAACTGAGAGAAACTGGGGTGTCAACGCGACGGTATTGGACGGAGGGAGACTCGGAAGTGTGGTGACTGCCAGCTTTTTGAAGGATTGGAACACCGTGGATGGTTTTGTGATTACGAACGGCCAGGCTACCTACGGTGGTGGAATTTACTGCGAGACAGCCTCACCTGTTATTGCGAACAATGTCATCACCGGGAACATTGGCGGAACTGGAACCGGCAACCAAGGCGGTGGCGCGATTTATTGCCGTTCCGCCAGCCCCCTTATCACGAATAATCTGATCGTTGGGAATCAAGCGCAGAGTGGCGGAGGGATCAATTGCGTCTTGAGTTCATTTCCCGTGATTGCAAACAATGTGATTGTTAGCAATGTGGCCCTAGCCGCCATGGCAACCGGCCTTTATGTAAAAGGTGGCGGCGGCATTAACGCTTACGCCTCCAGTCCGATAATCAGGAACAATTTCATCGCCTACAATCTCGTCACCAATCTCGGAAGCACGGTGGGAGGATTTGGCGGCGGGGTGTGCATCGTACCGGATCTATACAACAAACAGTTACCGGTCCCATACATCGTCAACAACACATTCTTGCAAAACCTGAGTCTAAACGGCACCGGCGCAGAAACTGGCGGCGGGATTTACTGCAAACCTACCAGCCCGACCCCGGTGGTGGTGTACCCGGTTGTGGCCAACAATCTGATCGCCTTTGGCTCCTCCGGGGTCATGGTCGCTTCGCTCACTTTGCGATTCACCAACAACTGCACCTTTGGCAACGCCGCCTACAATTTCCAAGGAATGGCGGACCCCACCGGCACGAATGGCAATATTTCCATCGATCCATTACTCCTTAGCTCCGCCGATTTTCACCTCGCCCCCAACTCGCCGTGCATTGACGCCGGGGAGGACAGCGCGGTGGGCGCGGGATGGCTGGACCTGGACGGACAACCACGCCTCAGCGGCGCCCATGTGGATATCGGCGCCGATGAAACCGTTGCGAGCTCGGTGGCAACCCACCTTTCGATTTCCAATCCATCAAGCAACCAGTTCGTGATTCACGTCGAAGGATCGTCCGGCTCGCAGCACGTGGTCGAGCGGACGGCGGACTTTTTGTTATGGTCACCGGTCTGGACGAACCAAAGCTTGCCGTTTGATTATATCGTGGTGAACACTAACGGTTTCATTGAGCAGTTCTACCGCGTGACGACCAAGCCCTGACCCGAAAGGGAGCCGGAAAAGGGGCCGATTGCTGGAAATAATAGCTCCTAGTTCCACTCACGTTCCAAGGTCATTCAACGCACTGGCGCCGTGGCATGCGCCAGCGTCCACTTGAGATCGCGACTGTTGGGGGCGGCTGGATAGTCCCCATGCGAGTTCTGCGTGACCGGGGCGCAGGTCTGCGCTTCCTGCCATTTATGAATCTCCGCATGGCCATCGGCGAACCCAAAACCGCAGGCCCGGTTGTGATAGCTGGCCGGGAGGTCGTTGACCCAGCGATTCGGGTCCCGCGAGCCAATGATAATGAAACCCTCGTTGATGCTGTCCGGATGTTCATCCACGAAGACCCACAGATCGGACGGCGGCGGCCGGAGGATGTCGCTCAGCCGGTTGTATTGGCGGCAATTCGGGGAATCGCCCCAGGCGGAAACGGTCGTGTTGCCGTAGCCGAAACCGACGCAGTAACCATTCATGGAGTTGCTGCGCACCCGCGGCTGGTTCACCCCGCCCTGCCGCACCGTGTAGGTGTCCGCCGGACATTTATAGACGCCAACGTTGCGATTGACGTAAGCGCCCAACTTGCCTTCCCGGAGGAATGTGAGGTTGGTGTTGTCGGGGTTGTTCGCCGTAAAACTGAGCCAGCCGCCAACCCAGCAGTCCGCGATCGTGCCCGCGGTAAAGGGCTGGTTCTTGACCAGGACGCCATTGTTGTCGTCGGCGTACATCAACCAGGCGAGCCCCAACTGTTTGTTGTTCGACAGGCATTTCAAGCCGCGGGACTTCTCCTTGGCGATGGTCAAGGCCGGGAGCAGCAGCGCCGCGAGAATCGCAATGATCGCAATGACAACGAGCAACTCAATCAACGTGAAGCCACGGTTTGGCAAACATCGGCGGGCCGCGCCCAAGCTCAATTGCCTGGAGTCCGGGGGCGCGTCGGTGGTCATTGATCAAGACTGCGCCGGACACCAAGCGGCGTCAAGGAGTGGCCCAGTGAATCTGGTCTGGTGAAGGCTGGGGGATTGTGCCGGCCGGGAGCCGCCTTGCCCGTGGGTATCCGGAATCAACGCAATCAGCCAGTCCCATACGGGGTCGTCGGCAGGATGCCATCCCCACCCTCAGCGGGTTGGATTCCGAATCCGGGCGGAGCCCCGCGAATTCAGCCAATCGACATCTGCATTATTGGGTGAAGCCGCGAAGATGGGGGCGGTGGCCGTCCGGGCGTCGCGCCACTTGTGAATTTCGGAGTGCCCGTCGGCAAAGGAAAGGCTGCCCGCCATGCTATGGTACGTGGCGGGGATGTCCGTGAAGGCCCAAGCCGTGGGTTGCCGGGGATCATAACCCGACATGTTCAGGGCAAAGAACACGTCATTGATGCTGTTCCGACTCTCATCGAGAATGACGAACGTCTGCGCGGGGCCCGGGCGAATCAGGGCGGACAGTTTCCGAAAAAAGAAGTAACTGGGATCGTAAACGATCGTGGAGAAGAAGGCGTTCATGGCGACACTGCGCACCACCGGCAGGCCGCGATAAGTGCGCGGGTCGCCGGGACATTTGTACACCTTGTAGTTGCCGCCCACGTAGGCATTCAACGGGTTGTCGATGAGAAAGGTCACATTGGTTTGATCGGCGAGGCCCGCGCCGGAGACATCTCCTCGCATCCAATTATAGTAGGCGGGGTCGATCAACTGGTCGTTGCAGTCGTGGGCATACATGATCCAGGCCAGGGTGATCTGCCGGGTATTGCTCATGCACCCCGTACCGACGGCCTTGATCTTGGCCCGGCTCAACGCGGGCAGCAGCATCGCCGCGAGAATGGCGATGATCGCGATGACAACCAGCAACTCAATCAGGGTGAAGCCGCGGGCGGGAAATCTTCCGCAAGTTTGGCCAGCGTGCACGTTCCCGGAAGGTGGAGGCGCATCGGTGGTCATGGGGCAAGAGTGGGCCGGGCCGTATGCGGCGTCAAGCGGTGAGTGACCGATCGACCGAAACAAGCGAATGCACGGGGTTCTTGGCAGTTTTCAGTGGAACCAACTTGTCTGGCGAGAACAGTGTGCAACGAAAATGAATTGAACGTCCGCCCTCACCCCGGCCCTCTCCCCCGAGGAGAGGGAGAATTCGGCGCGGCTCTCGTGCCTGACGAATGCCTTGCTCCGCGGGCCAGTTTCCGGCACGAAATCGTCCTGAACAGCGAAAGACTCGTTGACCTTTGGTTGACCCGATGCGTGCGATGGCTCTCCCTCCCCCCGGGGGAGAGGGCCGGGGTGAGGGCGCGCATTGAACAAATTTCACTCCCGACGATTCCATAAGCACCACTGGGCGGCCCCACTGGAAACAGCGAAGAACCAGGCACGCGTCGCTTTCCCCCCGGCGAAAGGCTAGCTGAGGATCGGCTGAATGACCTCGCCGTACACATCGGTCAGGCGGATGTCGCGCCCGCTGAAGCGGTAGGTCAGTTTGGTGTGGTCCAGCCCGAGGAGATGCAGCAGCGTGGCGTGGAGGTCGTGCATTTCCAGCTTGTCCACGACGGCCTTGTAGCCCCAGTCGTCGGTCTCGCCGTAACTCGTCCCCCCCTTCACGCCGGCGCCGGCCATCCAAATGGAGAAACCAAACTCGTTGTGGTCGCGACCATCGGAACCCTGCGCAAACGGCGTCCGGCCAAACTCACCGGAGAAAACCACCAGGGTATCGTCCAGCAACCCGCGTTGTTTCAGGTCCACGAGCAGGGCCCGGATCGGCTGGTCCACCGCCCGCGCATTTTGGGAATGGTTCTTGGTCAGATCACCGTGCGCGTCCCAGCGGTCGTAACCGCCGATCTTCTGGCAGGTCAACTCCACAAAACGCACGCCGCGTTCCACGAGCCGGCGCGCCGTGAGGCATTGCTTGGCGTAGCCGCGGGTGAACTCGTAATCGGAGTCCAGGCCGTACAGTTTCTTCGTGGCCGCCGATTCCCCTTCCAGACTCAAAAGTTCCGGCACGGTGAGCTGCATGCGCGCGGCCAGCTCATGATTCGCGATGGCGGACTCGAGGGCATCCAGCCGGCCGGCCTGTTGGAGCGTCTGTTCATCCAGGTCGTGGATCAGCGAAGTTTTCAGCGCCTGCAACCGGGGTGATTTCTCCGCCGGCCGGATGTTGGCCAGGGGCGGATCCTTCGCTTCGAGCACCGACGCCTGATAGGTGGCCGGGAGGAAACCGTTGTTGAAATTGTCCATGCCGCCGGAAGGGATCAACCCGCCGTTCAGCAGGACGAAGCCGGGCACGTTTTGGTTTTCGCTGCCCAGACCATACGTCGCCCAGGCGCCCATGCTGGGCCGGCCTTGGAGGCCGGTGCCGGTGTGCAGAAAATAGTTGGCGCTCGTATGCTCGGGAAACTTGGACGTCATGGATTTGATGACGCAAAGCTGGTCGGCCTCGGCGGCAATGTGGGGGAAGAGGTCGCTCACCCAAAGACCGCTTTCCCCGCGCTGGGAAAACTTCCACGGCGATTTCATCACTTTGCCAATGTTGGCGAACTGGGTTTTCTCGAGTTTGCCAATGGCCGTGCGCGGGTCCTCGCCGTGATGCTTTTCGAGCAGCGGCTTGTAATCGAAGCTGTCCACCTGCGAAACGCCCCCATCCATGTAGAGGAAAATGACGCTCCGGGCGCGCGGTTTGAAGTGCGGCGACCGCGGAGCGAGCGGATTGGAGCGGGAAGGGCCGGCGAGCAACAGGTTCTGCCCAAACAACGCCGAGAACGCCACGGAGGCGAACCCGCAGGCGAAGCCCTTGAGCATTTCGCGGCGGCTGAGGCAAGGCCGGCAATGAACTGGTTCAGCGGACATACATGAATTCTTTGACTCCAAACAACGCGTGACAAACCTCGGCCCACGATTCAATCGTCGCCGGGTTCGGATCGACCTGCCCCCCCACCTCGCTCAAAGTCGTGCGGCAGCGAGCGACTTCCGTCGCGGAAGGTTCGCGGGTGAAGGCACTGAGGAAAAGCCAGCGGATCCGGTCCTCGGTCGAAGCCTCGGGCAACTCGGACAAGAGCCGGCGGGCCCAAACCTCCGCCTGTTGATGGACGAACGGATCGTTCATGAGAAACAACATCTGGCCCGGCACGTTGGACACATTGCGCCGTCCCACGGTCGTGAACGGCGTGGGCGTGTCGAACGCGGTCATCATCATTGGCAGAAAGTTGCGGCGGGCGGCCACATAAAGACTTCGCCGCCCCTCGCCATCCAGCGGACCGCGTTCGCT
Source organism: uncultured Bifidobacterium sp. (assembly GCA_964539515.1). Classification (GTDB taxonomy): domain Bacteria; phylum Verrucomicrobiota; class Verrucomicrobiia; order Limisphaerales; family JADLHS01; genus JADLHS01. Next base: position 12,791 of record CAZIJO010000126.1, read on the forward strand.
TCGAAGCCCGCGGGCCTCGACGAACTGCGACGGATGCAGCGGCACCGAAGGGCCGTACATCCGGCGGTCGAGTCGTCCGGAGACCGTCAGCATGGCATCCCGAATGGCTTCGCCCTCGAGGCGCTTCAGATTCATGCGATGGAGGAGCAAGTTTTCCGGATCACGCTGCTCGGCGTCAGTATCCGTGGGCTTGCTCGACATCGCATAAGTGCGCGAAAGCACAAGCCGGCGCAGCAGTCGTTTGAGCGACCAGCGGTCTTCGGTGATGAAAGTGACCGCCAGATCGTCGAGCAGTTCGGGATGCGTTGGACGCTGGCCGAGCCAGCCGAAATTGTCCACGGAAGCAACAATCCCGCGGCCGAACAAATGATGCCACACCCGGTTAACCAGCACCCGCGCGAGCAGCGGGTTTTTGGGATCGGTCATGATCCCGGCCAATCGCGCCCGTCCGCTGCCGTCCGTGTCACCGATTGGTTCCGGGCCGGCCACCGCCTCCAAGAAACGGCGCGGGACGAGTCCTTTCGGAGTCTGATGCTTGCCCCGGACTAGGAGGTATTCGTCCATGGCGTTACCTTCCATCATGGCGGGAGCGGTGCGCGATTTCCATTGGACCCGGCTGACCAGCGGCTCGCGTTCCTTGAAATACTCGCGCACGGCGCCATTGAGCGGCGCGGGCCATTCACCGTCCTTGCCGGAAAACAATTCCGGGTGCAGGGCCAGCCAGCGCTCGAGGTCGAGCGTGCGCCCCCCGGTATCCGCCACGCAAACTGCCTGCGAAGCCGCCGTGAGCAACTCCTGATACACGGCGGCGGCAGCGGCGACCGTGTCCACGTTGCGTTCCTTCAGAATCTGCGCCATGCGCTGACCCGCCGACCATGGTTCCACCGGCGGCTGGTCCGATTCAACGACCTGCGCGATCGCGGTGTCGAACTCATTCCCCGGAGAAAATTCGATGGCGACGCGATGCCCCGCGTATTCGGAAAGATCATGCGCCACCCAATGCCAGTGGTCTTTGTAAGCCCACTCGCGCACCTGCCCCGTGTGGACCGGGCCGGTGACCAGCCGTTGCGAATCCACGGCGGCGAGAACACGACCGCTGCCACGCACCAGGTAATAAATCTTGCCGCTGGTGAGTTCAAACTTGGGGGTTCGCAGCATTACACCGTCCCGTTTCCAGCTGCCGAAAGTGGTCGGCTCGCGTTCCACGCCCGGGCTGAGATCGAGCTCACGCCAGTCCGGATCGGACTCCGCGGCGGCCCGGGTCGCGAGGCGCAGGGTCGGGCCGTTTGTTCCCACCGGAGCGACCGCTTGCACTTCCCCCGGTTGGACAGGCCGGAGGCCGAAGCCAACGCCATCGGCGAACCACTGGCGCTCCGGAAGGTTTCCAAAATCCACCACCACCCGCGCTCCGGCGGGCAGGCCGGCTTCTTTGGGTGCGAGATTAGTTCGCACGAACTGCCCGTCATTGGTCAACGCGGCCGCGGCCAGCGCATGGAGCGGGTCGGCCGGGTCATTGACGGCATTCAACAAGGCAACCGTCCACTGGGCCAGGATGTTGGTATCCAGTGCATGTTCCGTTGCCACGCGGCCGACGGCATTCGTAATCGCTTGGGGCAGCGCAGCCGAGCGGAGCCGCACGCCGGCTTTCGGGACCGCATTGGTTTCAGATTTGGCAGTTTCCACGGCGGCGGCCAGATAGTCCTTCACCCGCGCCAGAACCGGGGCTTGGGCGGTCGGGAGTTTCGCGGTAAGATTGGTTTTCCATCGCGCTTTCAATTCGGCCAGCTGGCGGGCCACCTCACGTTCCTGCTCCATGGTCTCGAAGCGGGCCAGGCGCTGGCCGGAGCTGATGAAAAAGCCGGCCATGGCGTAATAATCGCGCTGGGAGATCGCATCAAACTTGTGATCGTGACACCGGGCGCAGGATACCGTCAGGCCCAGAAATGCCTTGGACATCACGTCGATGCGATTATCAACCCGCTCGTTTTCATCCTGGCGCGTGTCCACCGGGGCGTGAATTTCTTCGCCGAGAAAAACCCAGCCCGTGCCGAGAATGGATTCATTGAATCCGCGCTCCAGATTACGCCGCGGCTTGGGCAGCAAGTCGCCGGCAATGTGCTCACGGACAAACTGGTCGTAGGGCACGTCGGCATTGAACGCGCGAATGACGAAGTCGCGATACTCATAGGCGTTGGGGATGATGAAGTCGCTTTCGTGTCCCCGCGATTCGGCGTAGCGCACCAAATCGAGCCAGTGCCGCGCCCAGCGCTCGCCGAATTGCGGGGAGGCCAGCAACTGATCCACGACCCACTCCCGCGCATCCGGTGAGCGGTCGTTGAGAAAGGCGGCGAGATCCTCGGGCGACGGCGGCAGGCCAACCAGCGAAAAGTAAACCCGGCGCAACCAGGTTTCCGGGTCCGCCGGCGGGGCGGGCTGCAGGCCTTCCTTCTCCAGGCGCGCCAAAACGAAGCGATCCGCTGGTGTGAGCGGCCAGGTGGCATTCTTCACAGCCGGAACGCCCGGGCGTTGGGGGGTCTGCCAAATCCACGGCAGCCGTTGTTTGCGTTCCGCGAGATCAAAACCGTCCGCCTTCACCGGCGCGGCGGCAGCCTCGTCGCCGGGCCAGCTGACGCCCTCCCGGATCCACCGCTCGAAATCGGCAATCACCGCATCCGGCAACCGGGCTTTTTTGGGCGGCATGGCCAGGTCTTTGTTGCGATGCGCCATGGCGGCAAGGAGCAGGCTCTTTTCCGGTTTGCCCGGCTCGATGGCCGGCCCGGTGTCGCCGCCCTGCAACAGCGCAGCCCGGCTGTCCACGCGCAGTCCACCTTTGAGCTTTTTGCTGGTCGCGCTGTGGCATTCATAACATTGCTCGGCGAGAACGGGTCGGATCTTCTTTTCAAAGAACTCGCTATCCGCCGTGGCGGCCAGCGCGCGCAGCGACAATAAAGTCGTTGCGATCATCAGCGGCACAGTTGTCTTGAAAGGCACGGCGCTCATTCGTGATTTCGCGGGACATTGCCACAATGACGCAGCCGGTGCGAACATAAATTTTCCCTGTGAACCGAGGGATTCGGCAGGGCCGGCGGCGTCGCTGGCAAGGGTGGGGAGGCAAACCCCGCCCCGACAAAATCCTTTCGCCCACCCGCCGGTCCGGTTAACGTCAACCCCCGCGAATGAAAACCATCCCATTGGCCTTAACCCTGGTCCTGCTGACGGCAAGTGTCGCTCCGATGTGGTCGGCGGACGATGCCGCACCATCGACGATCCGGCACTCCTATCTCGTCCTGGGAGGCAAGACAGCAATCATTGACGAGGATGGCAAGGCGACCTGGGAGTATAAAGGTGGCTCGCGTGACGGTTTTGTCCTGCCAAATGGCAACGTGCTTTTGGCCTACAGCGATCGGGTGGTGGAAGTGACCCGGGATAAGCAGGTCGTTTTCAGTTATGAACGGAGCAAGGAGAACGGCGAAATCGGCACCGCCCAACGCCTGTACAATGGCAACACGTTGGTCACGGAGTTGGGCGCGCGTCCCCGCCTCTTGGAAGTCAGCCTGCAAGGGAACATCGTGCTGGACGTTCCGCTGCAGCCGGAAACCGACAACACCCACATGCAAACCCGCATGGCGCGGCAACTGCGGAACGGGAACTACCTCGTCCCGCATCTGCTGGCGTTCGCGGTCAAAGAGTATTCGCCCGAAGGCAAAGTGGTGCAGGTCTTCAAGACGGACTTCCCGGAACTTGGGGGCCGCCCGGCCGAGAACTGGCCGTTCGCTGCGATCCGGCTGGATAACGGCAACACCGTCGTCTCGCTGACCCATGGCAACAAAGTGGTCGAATTGAATCCCCAAGGCCAAGTCATCTGGAAAGTGACCAATGAGGACGTTCGCGGATTATTCAAAGACCCCTGCGGCTCACAGCGGCTGGCAAACGGGAATACCGTGGTTGGCAGTCATGCTGCGAACCAAGGCATCGCCATGGTCGAAGTGACGCCGGGAAAAAAGATCGTCTGGACCAGCGACCATCCGCTGGCGGCGGGCGTGCATCATTTCCAAATCCTCACCACCAACGGCAAACCTGAACCGGGCATGCCACTGAAATAAACGTTTCCATGGGACAAAAAATCCGCGGAGATTTTCGCAAATCGGTCCAGTTTCGCCAGCCGATGACCCGCTCCCAAAGCGCTTCAGCTGCGATCACGGCTACGTTCGCCGTCACTGCACTTGGCCTCCTGCTGACCGGCGCGGCTTGGTCGAACGCCGCAGAACTGCCACCGCTCGGACCGGTCGGAACCAAGGCGATCTACGTCAACGAATCGACGATCCTCCTGCGGGACACGGTCGTGAAGCGCCTCGTGGTCAGTCTCGGCCCAGTGCAAACCCGCCCCGGGGGGACCTATCAGTGGCTGCAACTCGACGCCACCAAATCGGGCGGCGAAACCTTCCGCGTCTGGTTGCTGGCCAA
>CAZIJO010000127.1:0-17247 GCA_964539515.1 uncultured Bifidobacterium sp.
AGCAACCCCTTTTCAGAGAAACAAAATTTTTGCCGAGCAACTCAAACGGGCCGGAAGGAGCGCCTGGTGCCTTCCAAGGCTTCCCGGAGCCGGTCGATGCCCGGAACGGTGCCGGGCCGCCGTTGATCGTTGAATGGCTCAACGGAGTCATCGCCCCAGTTGAGAGCAAGACAGCTCAACCCGCCGTGCCGATCCGGATGCAGCCGTTCGCCACCCAAAGCGTGGCGTTCGTCCCTAAGAGAAAGCAATTCGTCCCATTAGAATTGAGGAATCAGCCCGATAGCGTAGAAACACGCGAAATCCCTGTGATCATATTATTGGGCAAGCTTTATAAAAACCATGTACAAAAAACTCATTGAACCATCGCTTCGGGTGTCGCGGATGCCTTGGAAGTTGCACTTCACCGCCAGCATCATGCTGTTGACTGCTTTTACTGGTGGGGCGCAAAGCATCAATTGGTACACACCCAAGACCAATTACTCCATTGCGCGTAATTGGGATGAGCGCATTCTGGAAGGCATCCGGATGGACACGCCGCATCCGCCGGTTCATGCGCGGAATTTGTTCACGTTCTCGGTTTGCATGTACGACGCCTGGGCGGCCTATGATACGAATGCCGTCGGGTTTATTTATCATGCGAAGCACACCGCCGTGGACGTGGCGGCGGCGCGACGCGAGGCCATCAGCTACGCCATGTATCGCATGATGCTGGAGCGGCACGCCTATTCCCGGACGGCCACCAACCAGTCGTACGCGAACCCCGCCTTCATGGCGGCCCTGGGCTACGACACGAACAATGTTTCGCGGGATACATCCACACCCGCCGGGGTCGGGAACAGCATTTACGATGCGGTTTCGGCGTGGTTCATCAACGATGGTTCAAGGCAAACCAACGGCACGCCCTATCCCATCGCCAATCCGCCCAGTCCAACGTATCCGGATTATCCCGTGGGCCATCCCCGCCGGTATGCATTTCTCAACGGGCAACTGAATCCAGCCTACCCGGGCACCACCGACGGTGCGGGGAACAACACCCTGACGAATGTGAATGTCTGGCAACGGTTGTACGTCACCAATTCCATTGATCAAAACGGCTTTCCCCAACCCCCCCTCCAGGGCTACGCGGGAAATCAGTGGCTCTGGGTGCGCCCCTTCGCGCTGAGTCGAATTGATGAGAACAAGCCGTGGATTGATCCCGGTCCGCCTCCGTTCCTGGGCACGGCGACGCATGCAGAATTCCTGTCAAACCTGGTCGCGGTGATTCGCGCCAGCAGCGAGCTGACGACGGAAGACGGTGTGACGGTTGACATTTCGCCCGCAACCCTTGGCAACAACACGTTGGGGACAAGTGATGGCAGTGGCTACACAACCAACCCCGTTACCGGCCTGGCTTATGCCTCCAACGTGGTCCTGCGCGGGGACTACACGCGCGCGCTCACGGAATTCTGGGCGGATGGACCTTCTTCCGAAACGCCTCCCGGCCATTGGAACTCGATTGCGAATCACGTTTCCGATGACATGGCTGCGGACCTGATTCCCTTCCGAATTGGCGGAACCGGACCCGTGGTTGATCGTTTGGAATGGGACGTCAAACTCTACTTCACCTTGAACGCGGCTTTGCACGACGCGGCTTGCGCGGCCTGGAGCGTGAAGCGCTACTACAATGGCTGGCGGCCGCTCAGCGCTATCCGTCATTGCGGCGGTCTCGGGCAATCCAGCGATCCCGGTTTGCCGTCTTACCACACCAACGGCTTGCCGCTGGTGACAAACTTGATTGAACTCGTCACCCAAGCCACCGTCGATTCCGGCCGTCACCCCGGACTCACGCCCGGCAAGATTGCCGTCTTTTCATGGCCTGGTCAGCCTGAGTTTCCGGATACTGAAACCAGCGGCGTCCGCTGGGTTCACGCGGATGAATGGATGACTTACCAGAAGAAGACCTTCGTGACGCCCGCTTTCCCGGGATACATTTCAGGTCACAGCACTTTTAGTCGATCCGCCGCCGAAGCCATGACCGCCTTTACGGGCTCCAAATGGTTCCCGCATGGTCTTGGCACCTACACCCTCCCCCGTCTCGTGAACGAGCTCGGGCCAACGCAACCCGTCACGCTGGAATGGGCCTCTTATTACGATGCCGCCGATCAAGTCGGCCTTTCGCGGATCTGGGGTGGAATCCATCCGCCCGCGGATGATTTCGCCGGTCGCCGTGTCGGCGCGCAGGTGGGAACGAATGTGTGGGCCCTCGCGAAAAAATTCTTTGATGGCTCCGTCCTTAATTCTGCGGTCAACCTTGCCGCGCGAAAAATCGAGGGCAACAATATGGAGCTTCGTTTCAATGCGGTGCGGGGACTTTATTACCAGATTCACTCGGCGCCGATGCTTACTGGCACGTACACCAACCACGGAGTTGGCCAGATCGCGTATGAGGCCTCGATCGCGACCACGAATGCCTTGACCGACCCGCAAAAGTTCTTCCGCATTTCTGCCTCGCTTGCACCTTAACCGGAGTATCCAAAACGTGAAGTCCGCCATGAGCAGGGTCCGGTCAACATCGCGTGCCTTCACGTTGATCGAATTGTTGGTGGTGATTGCGATCATCGCGATCCTTGCCGCAATGCTCTTGCCCGCCTTGAGCCGGGCAAAGAGCAAAGCGCAGCGGATCACCTGTGCGAACAATCTCAAGCAGGTTGGCCTGGGTATGCGGCTCTGGGCGGACAATAACGACGGGAAGTTCCCGTGGAAGGTGCCCCAGTCCGCCGGTGGCGGGATGCCCAACGGGACTGACAACGCCAAGGTGAACTTCCAGTTCACCATCGTGTCGAACGAACTGGTTACCCCCAAGATCCTGCTCTGCCCAAATGATGTGCCGCGCGTCGCGGCCACAAACTTCACCGCCATCGCGCTGACCAATGTAAGCTATGCTCTTTGCAGCGAAGCGGATGAAAAAAGACCGCGCGTCATGCTGGCCATCGATCGAAATCTGACCGGATTTGATTTCACCGGTCTGCCGGACAATATCAATTGTTTCATCCTCACGTCACCGGAAACCGGAGCGCGTTCCGCCAAATGGCGGAGAGGAATCTGTCATGGCGCCAATGTTGGGATGGTTGCCTTGGGTGATGGGTCAGTGCAGCAGGTTAATGACTCCCGGCTGGTGCAGACCCTCGTCGGTTACGACCCCGCCAAGGAGACCGATGGTGGCAATCTGCAGTTCTTCTTTCCTTGAGTCAGATTGGGGCGGTGCCACCTGGCGGAAAAGCATGCCTGCCGGAATGAAGATTCACAGCCTTGGGGATGAATCCGCCAATCTTGGGGTGAACCGCACGTCGTGGAGGTGAGTCAACCAAGACCGAATTGCTGCAGTTTATCCCGATAGTTGCGGCTCAGCGTCAGGCGGGTGCCGTCCTGGAGAATCACGGCATACGTGCCGTGATACAGGGGTTGGAGTTCCTTGAGGCGCTCGACGTTGACGATGGTTGAGCGACTGATGCGCACAAACTTGTCCGGCGCGAGCCGGGTTTCGAGGACACTCATTTTTTCCCGCAGCAGATGGGACTGCTTGCCGACATGCAAATCCACGTAATTGTCCGCGGCTTCGATCCAGTCGATGTCCTCGATCCGAACGAAGACAACCCGGCCACTGGACTTGACCGCGAGCCGCTCGAGCGGTTTTGCCGGGGCTTTAAACTCCGCGAGCAGGTTCGACAACCGCTGGTCGAGCGAGCCGCCCTGCCGTTGCTTGACCTGGTCGAGGGCGCGCCGCAGCGCCGCCTGAAATCGACTGCGGTCGAAGGGTTTCAGCAGGTAATCCACCGCGTGAAACTCAAACGCGCGCAAGGCAAATTTGTCGTGCGCGGTTACGAAAACAACCACCGGCATGGGCCCGCCGCCGATCGCTTGCAGCACACCAAACCCGTCCAGCTCGGGCATTTGCACGTCCAAAAAAATTAGGTCCGGTCGCTTTTCCTGAATCGCCGTGACGGCTTCCCGGCCGTTGGAACATTCCCCGATGATTTCGACCTCGGTTTCCGGCTGGAGTAACTGGCGCATCCGTTCACGGCCCAGCAACTCGTCATCAACGATGAGCGTTCGCGTCTTCATGAGGTTGGTTTTCCAATCGGAAAGGAATGGTCAATTGCACGGAGAGTCCGCCGCCGGGGGCATTCCCCAGCTCGAAGCGATGCGCTTTGCCGTACAATTCCTGCAGGCGCGCCCGCGTGTTGGAAAGCCCCACGCCTTCGTCATTCGGGTTGTGGTTGCGCAAGCCCCCGCCGTTATCGCAAACCTCCAGCGCCAGCATGTTCGCCTGACGCTGGGCGCGCAATTCGATGCGGCCCGGTCGGGCGTGCGGTTCGATGCCGTGGCGAATCGCGTTCTCCACCAACGGTTGTAGAATGAGATTGGGCACCTGGGCCTCGAGGGTATCCGCGGCCACATCCAGCTTCACGGTGAGCCGGTCGCCGAAGCGAATCTGCTCGATCTCCAGATAACGTTGCAGAAAGCCCAGTTCCCCGCGCAGCGTCACCTCCTGCGTGTCCGAACCCGCCAGGGCGGCTCGCAACAAGTCGCCCAGCCGCATGATCATCCGGTCCGCAGCATCCACATCCTTGTGCATGAGCGAGGAAATCGAGTGCAGGGTGTTGAACAGAAAATGCGGATTGAGCTGCATCTGGAGGGTTTGCAGTTTGGCTTGGGTGAGGCTTTTCTCCAATTCCGCGGCCCGCAGTTCGCGCTCGCGGTATTTCCGGTAATAATCGAAGGCCTGGCTCACGGCGAGAATGACACAATAGACCAGCAGATTGAAATGCCAGGTCTTGACCAGCAGCGGCCGGAAGGCCTCGGCAAAGGTGGCGCCGCTCTGCCATTGACCGATCCCAGCCCGGATGACCATGTAAGCCAGTGAAAAAGTCACCCCGCCGGCGAGGTGGGCCGCGAGACTCCGGCCCCATTTGCCCGCTTCGAAAGGAAACCGCCGGGCCAGTTGAACCACCGGCACCGAGAGGGCCGCGAAGACATACCAATCACCCAGGGCGTAGCCGACCGCCTGCCACCAGCTTACATCCATGCCCGCCTTGGCGCTCGAGATGTAAAACTGGCTCGCAAATGAAAGACCGAGCAATGTCCAAAAGGCGAAGCCAAACAGCCACCGGGCCCAGGGCTTTTGGATGACGGTTCTTATTGTCATGGGTCGGATGCTCTGCTAAAAACTGAAAACTAACAAAATTGAAAACTCCAAACAAATCCTATCTTGCGGCGTGGTTTATCCTGGTGGGTGTTCCGTTCGTGCGGATGAACGCCGCCGCCGCCGAGGACATCCCCACCGTCAAGTTTGCTGACGTAACGGGCGCGGCCGGGATCAAGTTTGTTCACCAGAACGGTGCCTACGGCGACAAGTTGCTTCCGGAAACCATGGGCGGTGGGGTGGCATTCCTCGATTACGATAACGATGGTCACCAGGATTTGTTATTCATCAATTCCACCTATTGGCCGGGCCATGTGCCACCTGGGAAGCAATCGCCGACCATGGCGCTGTATCGCAATGACGGGCGCGGTCGTTTCACGGACGCGACCGCCGGGTCCGGATTGGACGTGAGTTTCTACGGCATGGGGGTGGCCGTCGGCGACTATGACAACGATGGACTGCCGGACGTCTTCATCACCGCCTTGGGCGGCGATCGTTTATTCCACAATGAAGGCAAGGGAAAATTCCGCCTGGTGACCAAGGAAGCCGGCCTCGACGGTGCGCCCGACGATTGGAGCACCAGTGCGGCGTGGATTGATTACGACAATGACGGCAAACTCGATCTCTTTGTCTGCAACTACGTCCGTTGGTCGCCCGACATTGATCGCGCCGCCAATTTCGAACTGCCTAACATCGGGCGCGCTTACGGTCCGCCGCGGAATTTCGCCGGCACCTTTCCGCAGCTCTACCGCAACCAGGGCAACGGCAAATTTGCGGACGTCTCGGTGACGGCCGGCATTCAAGTCAAGAATCCTGCCACGGGTTTGCCCGTGGCCAAGTCGCTGGCGGTGGCGCCGGTGGACGTGGACAACGATGGTTGGATCGATCTGGTGGTGGCCAACGATACTGCGCAGAACTTCCTTTTTCGCAACGAGCACGATGGCACGTTCAAGGAAATCGGCGCGCGTTCGGGAATTGCGTTCGATGCCTATGGCCTGACCCGCGGCGCGATGGGAATTGACTCGGCGCGGTTTCGCAATGACGACACCCTGGGGATTGCGATCGGCAACTTTGCCAACGAAATGAACGCGCTCTACGTCGCCCCGCGCGGCTCCCTGGTCTTCGCTGACGAAGCCATCAAAGAGGGGGTCGGTCCGGCCAGCCAGAATTTGTTGAAATTCGGCCTGTTCTTTTTCGACTACGATCTCGACAGCCGGTTGGACGTGCTCACCGCCAACGGCCATTTGGAGCCCGAAATCAATCGGGTTCAAACCACCCAGCAGTACCGCCAGCCGGCGCAGCTTTTCTGGAATCGGGGCGACAAAGGGCTCGGCTTCCTGCCGGTACCGCCGGACAAATGCGGCCGCGATCTGCTGCAACCCATCGTCGGCCGCGGTTCCGCATTCGCGGACATTGACGGCGACGGCGATCTCGATGTCGTGCTGACGCAGGTCGCGGGCACGCCCTTGCTCCTGCGAAATGACCAGCAGCTGGGCCATCATTGGCTGCGGCTGAAACTGGTCGGCACGCGGAGCAATCGGGACGGTATCGGTGCCTGGCTCAAGGTGCGCGTGCGGGGGCACACCCTTTCGCGCCAGGTGATGCCCACCCGCAGCTATCTTTCGCAATCGGAGTTGCCCGTATCCATTGGTCTGGGTGAGGCCGACAAAGTGGAGAGTGTGGAAATCACCTGGCCCGGCGGCGGCACCCAACGGATTAATCCACTCATCGACAAGTTAACGGTCGTTACCGAAACGCGTTGACAGTTGACGGCGGGCAGTCAAGCGAAACCGCCGGTAGCGAATCAAGTCCCTGGTGCCATGACAAACCAATACCTCGAACGGCTGGTCGATCTCACCGAACCATCCGCCAATCGCATTCTCAACATGACCGTGGAGGAAGCGCGGAGCCGAATTCTTTCCGGACCGGTGGAAGCGGTCCGGGGAATCGACGGCTCGTTTGCGCTCGTGGCCAAGCACGGGAAGACCGTGCGCCTGGCCCGTTCCTTGGATCGGCCGTTGCGTTATTTTCTCGCCAAACGTCACGAAGGGCCCGCCCTCGTGGTGGCGCATCGCATTGACGCCATTTGGAACTGGCTCAGGCAGGAAGGGTTCGCGGCGCAATTCCATCCGAGTTACACGCGTATGGTCCCGGCCCATTATGTCGTGCAGATTCAACTGGTCGGGTGTCCGGATCCGGATCCGGTTTGCGAACGCTTTTTCACGCCGCCGCGCAACGCCTTTCCAACCGATCTTCAGCAACTCGGCGAGAATTACATCGGAGCGCTGGCGCAGGAAATCAAACGGTGGCTGGTCAGCCTGCCCGCCGACGAGCCGATCGGGGTTTGCTTTTCCGGCGGCATCGACAGCGGCGCGGTTTTCCTCGTGACTTACCATTCGCTGTTGAAATTGGGAATGAACCCGGGGCGGTTGAAGGCGTTCACGCTTTCCGTGGCCGGCGGACCGGACCTCAGCCAGGCGAGAAGATTTCTGGATCCACTTGGGCTCGGACTTTTTTTGGAGCCCATCGAAGCGGATCCCGCTTCGCTCGATCCGCTGGAAACGATTCGCATTGTGGAGGATTACAAGTCGTTGGATGTCGAGTCGGCGACGATGTGCCTGGCGCTGTGCCGTGGCATCCGCGAGCGTTACCCCGACTGGAAGTATCTCATCGACGGCGATGGCGGCGACGAGAATCTGAAAGACTATCCGATCGAAGAGAATCCGGAGCTGACGATCAACAGCGTGGTGAACAATCGCCTGCTTTATCAGGAAGGCTGGGGCCTGGGCACGATCAAGCATTCTTTGACCTATTCCGGCGGCCTCAGCCGCTCCTACACGCGCACTTACGCTCCGGCCCGGCATTTCCATTTCGAAGGCTTCAGCCCGTTCACGCGGCCGGGCGTCATCGAGCCGGCGGAAGGAATTCCGTTCATCGGGTTGACCGGCTATTCCGTGGACAAACTCTACGAGCTCAAAGGGGAAATCGTCGGCCGCGGGGTCCGGGCGATAACCGGGTTCGAGATGCCGATCTTCCCCAAACGTCGGTTTCAGCACGGCGCCGTCCCGGTGGAACGATTGCGGCAAAGGCTTTCCGGTAACGACGCCGACTACCGGCGGCAATTCTTGGGGATGTACTCCTGACCACCGATCCGCGCGTGGTGTCCGTCCTTCCAGAGCACGATCGGACTACTTGGATCATGGCTCAGCGCCCGCCCCGGTCGGGCAACTTGGATCCCTTCAAGCCCCATGGGTTTTTCCTGGAGGAGGAACGCTCCGCGGTCGGGCGTATTGTCTCGTCGGCGGCCATTCTGCTAACAAATCAGGAGTGCCCCTGGCGCTGTCTCATGTGCGATCTGTGGCAAAACACCCTCACCGGGAAAGTCCCGCCGGGTGCTATTCCCAGGCAGATTGACTACGCACTTGCGCAGCTTGCTGCCCGCCCCGACCAACTCAAGCTCTATAACAGCGGTAGCTTTTTTGATCCGGCTGCCATTCCGGTCTCGGATTACCCGGCCATCGCCGACCAGGTTTCGTTCGCGCAACAGGTCGTGGTGGAGGCGCACCCGCGGCTCGTAGGCGAAAAAGCGTTGCGATTCCGTGATTTGCTCTCGGGAACTTTGGAAGTCGCGATGGGCCTTGAAACGGTCCATCCGGAAGTTCTGCCGCGCTTGAACAAGAAGTTTACCTTGGAGCATTTCACCCAGGCAGCGGACTTTTTGGGCAAGGCAGGGATTGCCATGCGCGTGTTCGTCCTCGTGCAACCTCCGTTCCTGAACGAAGCGGAGGGATTGGAGTGGGCGGTGAAATCCGCGGCCTTCGCCTTCGCTTGCGGAGCGGGGGTGGTCTCGCTCATCCCCACCCGGCCCGGCAACGGCGCGATGGATCGACTTATGGCCGCCGGCGAGTTTACCCCTCCCCGGCTTACGACCCTCGAACAGGCGCTGGAGCTCGCCATCAATTTGCGCCGCGGAAGAGTTTTTGCCGACACCTGGAATCTTGAACAATTCTCAACTTGTTTAGCTTGTCTGGAGGCGCGACGGGGACGTCTGCAGGCAATGAATTTGACCCAAGCGATCCTGCCGGCCGTCGATTGTCCGCACTGCCAGGGAAAATGAAACCACAGCACTTTCAGGTCGTCGTCGTCGGCTCCGGTTTTGCCGGCTCGCTGATCGCCATGATTGCGCATCGGCTGGGTCTGTCCACCGCCTTGCTGGAGCGTGGGCGGCATCCGCGCTTCGTGATCGGGGAATCGTCGACGCCGCTGGCGAACCTCCTGCTCGAAGAACTGGCCAGCGATTACGATTTGCCGTTTGTGCGACCGCTTTGCAAATGGGGGACTTGGCAGGAAAAAACACCACACCTCGTCTGCGGCCTGAAACGCGGCTTCACCTTTTACCATCATGAACTCGGCCAGCCATTCCGGCCGGATCCGCGACGGGAGCGGCAACTCATGATGGGCGCCAGCCCGCAGGAACAAATCGCCGATACGCATTGGTACCGACCGGATTTTGATCTTTATCTCGTGCAGCAGGCCCAAAGGATTGGTGTAACCTATTGGGACGAGGTCGAGCTTGCCGGCGCAGGGGAGGAGCCGGACGGGATGCATCTCGCCGGGAAACGACTTGGAGAGCCAGTTGAGCTCACGGCTGAGTTTGTCATTGATGCCACCGGGCCACGGGGTTTTCTACATCGTTCCCTGGGTCTGCCGGAGAAGACCTTCCCCACCCTACCGCCTACCCAGGCCCTTTTTTCACACTTCTCCCGTGTCGGCTCGCTCCCGGAGGCTTTCGCAACTCCTGGCCTTGTGCCGCCTTACCCGCCCGAGCAGGCAGCCGTACACCATGTTTTTGCTGGCGGATGGGTGTGGGTGCTCAAGTTCAACAACGGCCTGACCAGCGCGGGAATTGCGGCCACAGACCCGCTCGCCAACGCGCTGGCGCTGGGTTCGGGGGAGCCCGCCTGGCGAAAACTCCTGCAAAAACTGCCTTCCCTGGCGGAAATCTTTGGACCAGCCCGGGCGGTCGTCCCATTCGTTCATCAACCGCGCCTCGCTTTCCAAAGCGGAGTGGTCACGGGCCGATCTTGGGCGTTGCTCCCTTCGGCGGCCGGAGTGGTTGATCCGCTGCTCTCCACCGGGTTTCCGTTGACCCTCCTGGGGGTCAAGCGTCTTGCCCGTCTGCTCCAATCCGATTGGCAGCGGCCCACGTTCGGTTCGGGTCTCACGGATTATGCGCAATTGACGATGCTCGAACTGGAGACAACCGCCCGGCTCGTGGGGGCGCTCTACGCCACGATGGATCGCTTTGAGGTGTTCAAGGAACTGAGCCTCCTCTATTTCGCTGCGGCCAGCTTCTCGGAAACCACCCGGCGTTTGGGCAAATCTCATCTCGCCGATGCCTTTCTGCTGTGCCGACATCCTCGGTTCGCCGGGCAGCTCCAGGAAATCTGTGCCTCCGCCAGCCAACCGAGCGGTGACGCAGAGGCTCGGCGGTTGCGGGCATGCATTCGGACCGCCATAGAGCCATTTGATGTCGCTGGGCTCGGGGATCATGTGCGTCATCCCTGGTATCCGGCGCTCACTGAGGACCTCCTCCGCAGTGCGCCTAAAGTCGGGAGCACCGAATTGGAAGTCGCTACCATGCTCCGTAAATGCGGTCTCCGGGTTGATTAATACTGAACTCCAGTGGCAGCTTTACACAAATTGTCAGATGTAACCTATAGCAAGTAACTTAGGCATTTGATCGGGCTGACGGCAGTGATCTGGGTCAGTTATTACCCTCCAAATAGTTCTTTTCGACAAGTTTGACTTCCTATTTGTCCGCCTCGAAATCCGCAAGACCTCAGCAAGGTCTTCGCCGAAATGATGGGATGACCCTGGACTTTCGGCCCCAGAAAAAGCATCAACCGTGACACAATTCCATGCCGTCACGAAATGGGGATGGAGGCTCAAGAATTTGTGGCGGAAGTGCCGACGCGCGGGGCCAAATTTCAAATTCAGAAAAAATTTTTCGAAAATTTTGTTGACGCGCACGGGGCATTCACCTAAAACTTGGCGCGAAGTCACCCGACGAAGCCCAAAAACAACCCAGAATCGCACGACGACGATCAATAAAAAGTCCTGAAAAACCGTATGAAGATGTTTAACCAAACCCGAATCGCAGCGTGTGTCAGCGCTGTGATGTTAACCGCCGCACCTTCCCTATGGGCGCAGCTCACCAAGGTGGATATTGCTCCTTCGAACGCTGTTCCTGCAACTGCAGGGACGCTGGTTCCTCCCGGCGGCGGAGCTGGTGCGTTTACCATCACCAGTGACGGCACCGGTTATTATCCGAACATCAACCTGAATGCAGGAACAAATTCGGATGTCAACGCGACCGGTGACGTGATGACTTTCGCGTATGAGACGGTTACGGGTGACTTCGACAAACGGGTGAGGGTGACTAGTGTCGCCGCCGACGCCACCAACCCAACCGATGCTTGGACGCAAGGTGGGCTGGAAGTCCGCAAGGCTACAAATCACTATTGCGCATCTTTTCAACTGACCGTTGCGAATCCGGCCGGTGCAAACCAAGTGCGGTTTAGTGGGCGCTCCTTGGATGGCGCCAATTACACCGACTACGGCCGTGACTACCCGGGTGTGACCAACGTGCTTCCCAACCAGTGGATACGTATTCGTCGTGTCGGTAACTCCTTCAATGCCTATGTCGGAACCAACGGGACGACTTGGACGCTGATTGCCCAACGTTATCAAGTAATGCCAGCAACTCTCTTGGTGGGGCCGTATGCGCTGAGTGGAACGCCGGGGACGATCGCGACCGTCGGCTTCAACAGCTATGGCAACACACCGAATTCTGATGTGGTGAAGCCTGCACTAGTTTCGGCGGGTACCCTCGACAAACAGGTTGTTGGTGTGAAGTTTTCCGAAGCCGTCGGTTCCGCAACCGCGACGGTTCCTGGCAACTACACGGTGACTCAAGTCGGGAGCCCGGTCACGGTCACCGGAGTGCAAATGGGTATCGCTGGCGATGCGGTTTACCTGTCTGTGAGTGGTTTGACCAACAACAATTTCAACGTGACGGTTAGCGGGGTCAATGACACTGCGGGTAATACGATCACTCCTCTCTCAACCGTGGCCGCTCGCGCATTGGGTTGGAATCATATTGATCTGGGCATTATTCAAAATCCCGGGAGCCCGAACGTAACTCCCGGTGATGATCCGGGTACGAAGGGTGTGGCCGTCATGATTAACTCGGATGAGAATCCGGAAGTTGAAATCATTGGCGGTGGTTCGAATGCTTGGAATCCTGGTGACTTTGTGCACTACATCTATCGGACCGCACCGCTTTCCGGAAACTTTGACGTGACGATCGCTGTAAGTCGTTATGATCGTCCCGGCCAGACTGCAGGGTGGGCTAACTCCGGCCTCATGTTGCGGGCCTCGCCTTATCTTGCAGGTCAAGAATTCACTGCGGATGGGACCAAAGTGCCCATGGTTGCAAACACTACATACCTTGAAAACTCTGCTCCCGGTCGTGGTGCCATTCCCCTCTGGCGGACATCGGAGGGCGGTGGCTATGGTAACGGCAATGCCGGTTTTGGCTGGCCAACCCTTATCAACGGAATCAAAGGCTACTATTCCGACTTAAGGGCAATCAACGCGGCGGGAGATATTGACCCCCAGTCATCCTCTCAGAGTGCTCGGTACCTGCGCATCAAGCGTGTGGGTACGGAATACACGTTCTACGCATCTTGGGACCGAGCGGCTTGGGCTTTGGTCAATGGCCCTGTGAACCTTCCCACGTTGCCCGACCAACTTCTGCTTGGGTTCTCCACCATGGGCGACACGGGCGCCAGTGGCACACCTCTGACGGCTTATGGCGGCAACGGGCACGTGATCAAGGATTACGCCGTTGACGTGACTGATCCATTCAATCCGCTCGTGCCGACGGCTTACAACACGCTGGCAACCGGTGAGAATAACCCAGGCCGTAGTTATATGAACGACGGGAACTACGTGGTTCAGCGAATCAAAATCTTCCCGAATGGTGTCACTGACCCGTTGCCCGCGTCCCTGACTCTGATGGACATCCGGCCGGCGGATGGCGACGTGAACGCGCTTTCAGGCAGCTGGACTTCCACCGGCACATTCTCCTTCAACATGACCGGTGGCGGTGTCTCTCAGTTCCGCAATCTGCCATCACCCCAAGACGGGACAATCGGTGGCGACGAACTGAGCTTCGCTTTCGAAACCGTTACGGGCGACTTTGACAAGCAGGTCAAAATAACCAGCCTCACCAATGCTTATTACGACATTAACGGTGTTGCGATAACAGATCTTGGTGTTCTCACGGCACCGCTACCGGTGGACGCTTGGGCCCGCGCCGGTCTGATGGTGCGGAGTGACACCAATGCCTACAGCCAATGTCTAAAGATCGTGGCAGCGAACCCGGCGGGCGCGAACGAGGTGCGGGTTATGGGGCGCGGCATTGATGCCCAAAACTACACCATGTTCAGCCGGAGTTATTCAGGTGTTTCAAACGCCATTCCTAACCAATATCTGCGCATGAAACGCGTAGGCAACGCCTTCTCCTTCTATGTTAGCAAGGACGGCGTCGTGTGGTCCAAGGTTGGTCAGTGCTATCAGGAACTCCCCGGCACGGTTTACTTTGGACCGTATTGCTCGGCGTCACTGAGCCCCACCGATACAACTGGCAACCCAGACCAGCTGCTCTCCCGGGCGCTCGCCTCGTTCGACGCTTACAGCGATGTGGAACTTGGTGACACCACCGGACCAGTGCTGATTTCTGCCGGCACGCTCGATAAGAAGACCGTCGGGGTCAAATTCGACGAACCCGTCAGTTCAGTTACTGGAACTGTATTGGCAAATTACTCACTCAGCCAGGGAACAGTGACGGCAGCAAAGTTGGGCGTTGGTGGTGATTCGGTTTACCTTACCGTCAGTGGGCTGACCGCCAACACCTTCACTGTGACCGTGACCAATGTCACGGATCCGAGCGGGAATAAGATTGCCGCGAACTCAACGGTAAACGCTAAAGCGACTGGGTTGCAATCCGTTGATATTGGTTACATTCAGACTCCCAGTCCGCGTACTCCGACGCCCGGTGATGACCCGTATCGGGCCGGCCAGGCAGTTGCGACCTCTTCGGATGACGCGGCGGAGGTTGAGATTATTGGCGGCGGTTCCAATGCGTGGAATCCTGGTGATTATA
Source organism: uncultured Bifidobacterium sp. (assembly GCA_964539515.1). Taxonomy (GTDB): domain Bacteria; phylum Verrucomicrobiota; class Verrucomicrobiia; order Limisphaerales; family JADLHS01; genus JADLHS01. Next base: position 14,415 of record CAZIJO010000127.1, read on the forward strand.
TTCACTGGCTCTACAGCCCGACACCGATCACTGGTGACTTCGATGTGACCGCCAAGTTAAGCCGCTACGATCGGCCCAACAACACTGCTGGATGGGGCAATTCCGGCCTCATGCTTCGCGCCGCGCCCTATATAGCGGGGCAGGAATATACGGAAGAGGGTACCAAAGTGCCGATGGTCGCGAACACTACGTATATGGAGAATTCCGCTCCCGGGCGCGCTGCTATCCCGCTCTTCCGCACTGATCCGGGTGCTGGCTATGGCAACGGAAATCCGGTTGGTTGGACGACGGTCGTTGGCGGGGTCAAAGGTTACTTTGGTGACCTCAGGGCGACGGATGCCTCCGGCACTCTTGACCCGCAATCCTCCTCTTTCTCAGCCCGCTGGCTGCGTATCAAGCGCGTTGGCACATTGTATTCCTTCTTGTGGTCTTACGATGGCATCAACTGGGCGACGGATGAAGGTAGCAATGATCTGCCAACCCTGAACGAGCCGCTCCTACTTGGTATCTCGACGATGACCGATACTGGTGGTGGCAATCCTCCGTTGAGCGGCTATGCTGGGAATGGCCACACGATTAATCCAGCAGATCCGCTCGGTCCAACAGTTAACGGTGGCAGTGTTCAGAACGAGTCCAACTATACGGTGCAGAAAGTACGACTCTATCCAACGCCTGCCTCCATCGGAGCGATTACCGCGACCAAAGCGGGCACCAATATCAGCATCACCTTCGCAGGGACGCTGGTCTCGTCCACGAGCCTAAATGGTCCATGGACGGTTGTGCCAAAACAGAGCAGCCCGTACGTTGCGGCACCCACCGGTGCGCGGTTGTTCTACCGCGTGATCCCGTAATCACGAGTTAAATTAGAATCGCAAAGGAGGCCGGACTTGTTCCGGCCTCCTTTTTGTACCCTGCGATCACTGGATCAGGGGCGGTGGAGCCTAGTTTCCTTTCGGCCATAAGCAGTCAGGCGTGTTTGCCAAGGGTTCGCATTGTCAACTGCACATGGCTCGCTTAGAGTCGGACCACCTGAAATTGTCAATGCTGTTAAAGTCCCAGCTTCCGCAGTTGTTCATGCCCACACTAGCCTTCGATGAAAGACCAGGGCTGTTTGAAACTCCTTTGCGGGGTCGCCGGCGTCATGCAGGGGCTCTCGGTGTTTTTGGTTGCAAGGCCGCAATCCAAGGAGCTTTGAGTCTTATTACTTCGCTCGCCAGAAGATTGGGTGAATTGTTCAGACCCGCGCTCAGCCGTGGTTGTCTGTATTGGATAGCAATTACAATCCCTCCTGCTTTTGGCACTTCCGTCTCCCTGGCAGCCGAAGGCTGGAAGAGTGCACCGCTTGGTATCCCCGCCTCGGGCAAAACGGGTTTCGTCCGATTGGAGAGTGCGTCTTGCGGGATCACTTTCTCGAATCTGCTGTCGGATAACCAAGTCAGTCTGAACCGGCTGGTTGAGGATGGCTCTGGCGTCGCAGCCGGCGATGTTGATGGCGATGGTTTGTGTGATGTCTATTTCTGCGGGTTGGACAGCGCTAATGTGCTTTATCGCAATCTTGGCAACTGGCGCTTTCAGGATATCACAACCTCGGCTGGGGTGGCGTGTGAGGGCCATCTCTCCACGGGCACAGTTTTGGCAGATGTGAACGGCGACGGGTCTTTGGATTTGTTGGTGACATCCTTGGGAAATGGAACGCGGCTTTTCCTCAATGATGGCAAGGCGCATTTCCAGGAAGCAGTCAATGCGGGCCTCATTCAGCGCTTCGGCGCCCGCAGCATGGCTCTGGCGGATATTGATGGCGACGGCGACTTGGATCTTTACGTTGCCAATTACCGGACGACTACGGTGCGGGACTCGCCTATCGCCGTCAAAGTAAAGCAAGTCGGTGGCAAATGGGAAGTTCCTCCCGAACACCGTGAGCGGTTTGTCGCGGAATCCGGCGTCAACAATTCTGTGGCATTATTGGAACTTGGTGAGCCGGACATTCTTTACCGCAACGACGGTCGAGGCCACTTCCAACCCGTTCCTTGGACGAATGGAGTCTTCCTTGATGAAGCGGGCAAGCGGCTGACCAGTCCGCCCAGTGACTGGGGTTTGAGCGCAATGTTTCGGGATATCAATGGCGATGGGTTGCCGGATCTCTACGTCTGCAGCGATTATTTCACCCCGGACCGACTTTGGATTAACCAGGGCAAAGGCGTGTTCCGGGCGCTCGCACCGCCGGCGTTGCGCAAGACCTGCTACGCCGCCATGGCCGTTGACTTCGCGGATATCAACCGGGACGGTTACGATGACTTTTTTGTCACCGATATGCTCAGCCGTGATCATTTACGCCGAAATGTTCAACATAGTTTGCTGGAGCTCGGACCGCTGCCGACCTTCGGTTGGGGCTGGCGGATGGGAGAAGGCATCGGCCCCGTCCAGGTAATGCGGAACACCTTGTCCCTCAACCGTGGCGATGGCACGTATGCGGAGATCGCCCAATTTAGCGGCGTGCAAGCCTCCGAATGGACTTGGGGTGTTGTTTTTTGCGATGTTGATTTGGATGGTTATGAGGATCTGCTCATCGCAAATGGCCACGGACGTGATCTCGCCAATTCCGATGCGTTGGCTGAAATGGACCGGCTGCCCAAGGCTGCGGATCCGCGCGAACGCCTCAAAACGCTTCATCTGTTTCCACCGCTCAGCCTGCCGCATCTGGCCTTTAGAAATCGTGGCGATTTAACCTTTGAGGAAGTCAGCCATGCGTGGGGCTTCGACGTGGTGGGAGTGGCCAACGGCATGGCGTTAGGGGATCTGGACAACGACGGGGATCTGGACGTGGTGGTGAACA
>CAZIJO010000128.1:0-17169 GCA_964539515.1 uncultured Bifidobacterium sp.
ACGAGATCCTCGCCTTCGGCAGCAAAATCCGCACGGCCATCAACGGCCAGCTCTGCACCGACCTCGATGACCCGTTGGTGGCAACGCGTGGAATCACCGGTTTGCAGGTTCACTCCGGCGGCCCAACCGAAGTGCGCTTCAAAAACTTTAAACTGGAGCTGAACCCGAAGTTTGAGTTGAGAACCACAAAGTAGGCGGGAAGATTTGCCCTATCGGCTGCGCGCCATTGGCGCACCGCGAAGGAATACGACGGCGAATGGCGGCTTCCTCTCGCTTCGCTGGCCACAATGACAAATCCTATTGCAGCTCTTAGCTGTGGTCTTTTCCAGACTCCCAAAGTTAGCCAGCTGCACGTTCTCACCCGTTCTGCCTCGTCCCGTGGAACGCATTATTACGCCGCGATACTGGCGAAGCTTCCCACGGTCGTCGCATTCCCAAACAACTCGACGCGCCAATCTGAATCCGCGGTCTCGGCAATGTTCTTCCGAATGCGAACGTGTCCGTATCTTCCCGGCAAGCAATGAACCGATCGCGCCACCTCGGCCACGGTTTTTTCCACCGTTCGATTTGAGTCATGGAACTTTCCCGGCAAAGGGGGAGCTGTCAGATACGCCCGGCGAGTTCTGCTCAGAATGCGCTGGCAATCTTCAAGTGAAGGCAGCCGTACTTTACCGCCTACGAACGGTGTCGTTGCCGACCAAGGCTGCGCGATCAACATTTTGTCCCAGACAGCGTCACTATGTCCTGTGGCGGAACCGTGGTGCGGAACCTTGAACACCTGATGTTTTCCCCCGTCCGCTTCGGCTCCACCAACCACAGCGCTCCACCCCATGCTGCGGTCACCCCGCACTTCCAAGTCTGCGCCCAGCAGCAGCCGATGGTTTTCCGCATGCACAGCTATTACCACGGACGCGTCGTTCGGTTTTATCAGCGGGATGCGCCTGCGGGCGGTGCCGGAACCAGGTCTGATTCCCTTCAGACGCGCCATTGCGGCCAGGACAGCCGCATCGGAAGGCGAAAGCGCTTTGACGGTGACTGAACACGGAGCGGTTCGTTTCCACAACTCCTTACCAACGGAAGCCAATTTGGGGGCCGGAGTTTGGCCATTCGTGTTTCGCTTCTTGATTTCGGTAAGCACCCGGTGCAATTCATCAACTCCCGATCCGCCGGCGAGGAACCGTGTGCCCGTCCAGGATGACAAAACCTCGTTGAAATCGGGTTGGCGCACCGCCTGCGTGCAGGCAAACAGAGCCGACTTTGCTTCTTGGAACACCCCGCTTATTCCCTGCATGTGGTCGTCGTGCCAGTGTGTCGCAACGACAAATCTCACTGCGGTTGCCGCGTCAACGCCGAGGGACCCGAGATAGTGCAGTGCGGCGGGGAGTTTCGTGTCGGGGTCAAGACAGGAATCAATTACTCCCCAATCGCCGTAGCCCAGATGCAGGATGACACATTCTCCGAAGCCCGGCCCAAAAATGGAAACCTCCAGTTCTTGCGTCCCGGGAGGATCGAACGAGTTATTGCCATTGGATGCCACGAGTCAGATCTTCCGTCGCTTGCTTTGCCTGCGCCATTTCCGTCTCGGTCCATGGAGGTAGTCGTCGCATGTAAATCGCCGACTCGCGTTTGCGGGTGCTACCGTCGTAGCAGTACCCGATGGTCCAAACCAACGGTGCGCCTTGAACTGCCAGTTCCCGGTCGGTTTCCGACAATTCCTCCAGGTCAAACTCGGCTTCGAGCACCGGATAATCGTTGGAGTTCTCGAACAGGCGTGCCGAAAATCCCGCGTTGGTGCGCTCCGTCACAAAGCCTTCGTATTTTTTGAGCAGGATATACCGGTCGTCGGGCCGCGAACTAAACCGTTTGGCTCGGGGCACGCGTACGCCCCGCTCAACGCCCAAATCTGTCTTTGCGAGCGGCGCAACCCCGGTAGCGGTGGCATCCAAGTCCTCGATTTCTTGCTGAACTGTTTCATGCACCACCAAGTGCCCAACCTCATGGGCAAAAAGAAAATAACGTGTGTCTTTGCGATCTCGTGAGCCGCCGACTTCCTCCGCCCATCGCAGCGGAACTTCCAGCGTTGAAAGCGATTCATTCATGATGTGATCTTGTCGAAAATCTGTTCGGCAACTCGCTTCGCCACGGCACAGGCTGGCTTCCACTCCGACCGCAGAAATTTTATCAGCAACTCGCTTGCCCCGGCATGTACCTTGTCCGCAGGCAGCCCGTAATGGTAATTGGACCGGACGAATATCCCCGGACTATAACGCGCGGAGGGTTCGACCGTCACGTTGATTTCACCCGGAAATTCCCCATCGCGTCGACCCTTGACCGTGAGCGACTGCATCCCGGGCTGGTGTAGCAAGCCTTCCCAGACCAGTTCTTTGGGTGCTAGCGTGTGCCCAATTCTGTGCCAGTATTCCGCGCTGCCGGCAAGGTAATGCGCTGAAGCATTTATGCCGCACGCCGTCACTGGAATGTGCGACAGTAAAGTGAATATCTGCCCCAACATGTCCTGCACCCGCGCCTCTTGGGAAATATTTGACGTGCCTAGCGACAGACGCTCTGGGATACAGATCACCTTCACCCCGCCGAGCTGAATGTCCGAGACCTCGCTACTAACCAACTTGACCTTCGCCTCTTTCGCATCTTCCTCGCCGATGAGCTTCTGACGGAGAAACCATTCGGGATGGAAGATGGCGGGGTTAAACGATCCAATGATTACCACGTCCAACCCTTCGGCTTCCGGCATGCGTTTGTTTGCAGACATTTTGAGAATTCCGAGTGACCTTATACATCCGATTTACGACCGTGGCAATGCGGCAAATTGGTCGTTAATACGAAATTCACCTCCGCTTCAGTCCTCGCCCCTCCGAAAACTTGCAAACGACCTTCACGGGGCTCTGATCACAGCGTATTAGCCAGATGAGCCCAAGCATGAACTCACCCATTCCTATCGCTCAAACCCAAAGTGTTGGCATTAAATCTTGCCACGCGCTTTGGTATCGATGCTTTCGCGTCGCATCCTAGTCAGTTGTATTTCCTGCGCGAACTTGTCTACTGGCCCGCCCAGATGGGCTCCGGCCTTTCAGCACACCCGCCCACGTTTCATCGCGGCAACATGGCCGGGCGGCCGTTCGCCGACCCAGCGTTCATCAATCGGTTCGCCGGCCAGCTGGTAGCGCGTGTCGGTGGAAAGCCGGATGCGGTCGGTGGTGTTGTCGAGGCTGCCATGCACCAGGGTCATGTTGAAAATCACTGCGTCGCCGAGCCGGAAGCTTTCCGCGGTCAGCCACCGGCCGCCCAGGCTTTCCTGAAGGGCCACCGGATTTTTTGACAACGTGCCGTCCCACCATTTGCGGCCGGCGGCAAACTCCGCCGCGTCGTCATGATTCGTGCAATAGGTGTCCACGTCGCGGGCGAGATAGGATTGCAGCTCGGCGGATTTATGGTGGCTGCCCTCGAGAATCAGCAGTCCGCCCATGGCGAGCGGCACATCGCCGAGTGGCACCCAAAGCGTGTATAGATTGGGCGTGCCCCGGCCCATGTAAACGAGATCGCAATGAATCGGGCTGCCCGGGCCGGTGCCCTTCGTGCGAAACCAGATGAAATCGAAATGTCGCACCGGACCGCCAAGGAACTCCGCAAAGAACGACATGACCGGTTCGCCAAAGATGAGTTCACGCAGGACGGGATCATGCTGATCCAGCGGATTGCCCATGGCGCGGCCGACTTCCTTGCCGGGCAGGCACCGGGCTTCGTCCCGAGGGAAACCGGGCAGGAGAAACCCGAGGCGCTCAAGTTGGGCGGTCATCGAGTCGCGCACCGCCTGCACCCGGTCCCGATTCCAGAAGCCGCGCAGGAAAAGATAGCCGTCGTCCTGCATCCGCTCGCGCAAGGCGGCGACGTCGTCGTTGCCCGGCACGGTGTCGCGCAAGAAGCCGAACTTGTCGGGGGACGGATCGAGCGGAACGCCGAGAGTGCGGAGCGGCGGGAAGATTGCGGACCGAGTCGATGCCATGCCACAAACTGGCGCAAATCCGCCAAAAAGAACAGCCCGGAAACATCGGGAGGCGCTTTCAAAATCTTGCGAACAGGATGGCTCTGCTCGCTTGCTGCCATCGGTTGCCAGAAATGGCCGGGGCGAACCGGACGGTTGCCATCCGAAATCCCTCTTCCCATGAACCGGAGCGCCGATCTCCAATCCGGCGTGTTCCTCCGGACCCCCAACTGGCCGAGACGGTGCTCGGCGCGCCGCGCATCGGCAACGTCCGGCTTGAACCGTGCCGGGTCGGAGACCGGCGCTCCCATCGTGCTGTGCGTGTTTTGAAAGCGCCTCGAAATTGTTCTCTGATCCGCCCCGCCACGGCTTCTCGCTTGTCCCGCCGACTTCGCGACAGCTATCTTCCGATGAATGACGGACCCGCAGCTTCCCCTGCTCAAACGACTCGACGCACTGCATGCGTGGATTCCCGGGGTGATCTTCCTGCTCGGCGTCGGGTTGTTGCTGCCATCCATCTGGTCGGAAACCAGCATCACCGCTTCGGACGAATACGCCCTGACGTTTCGCACCCCAATGGAGATGCAAGAGCGCGGGCAGTGGCTCACCCCGTATTGCAACGAAGAACCCCGGCTGCGCAAACCGCCGTTGATGTACTGGCTTATTCTCGGGGCCTATAAGACCGTGGGCGTGAACCTGGTCTCCGCCCGCATCTGGGCGGTTCTCGCCGGGGCCGGCCTGGCGCTCGTGAGCTGCCTGCTGGAGCGGGAATTGTTTCGGTCCAGCGGTTTGCTGGCCGGGTTGCTTTCACTCTCGTCCATTGGGCTGGCCGCATCGGCGCGGCAGGCCATGCTCGATCTGCCCCTGGCTTTTTTTGCGGCCCTGGCGGTGTGGCAGTTCATCCGGTGGCAGCGCACGCGAGGGGTGGGTGATCTTCTCGGTTGCGCCGTGGGGCTCGGAATCTCGTTTCTCATCAAGGGCCCGGTCGGCATGCTTTTCTTCCTGGCCGGCGCCGGCGGGGCGCTTTGGGCCACCGACACGTGGCGGTTGCTGCGCGAACATTCCGGCCAATGTCTCCTGGCGTTGCTGGTGCTGGCCGCGATCTGCGTGCCCTGGCCGCTTGCCATGCACCTGATCTGGGCGGACCGCTTCACCGACATCCTGGGGGAGGAAATCACCGCCCGAAAGTTCGGCAAATCCACCGGCATGGCCCCGCTCTCCGCGCTGGGCGGCGCGCTCGGCTTGATCGCTCCGTGGACCCTCGCCGTGATCCTGGCCGCCTGGCAGCACCTTCGCAAACCGCAGGTGGAGCGTCCGGCGGCAATCAGCGGGCTCATTGCCTGGGTGGTGATCTCGGTAATCCCGTTCTTTTTCATGCAAGCCTTCGAGCGCTACATGCTCGCCGTGCTGCCAGCCCAGGCGGTGCTGGCCGCCATCTGGCTGCAGCGCGAAGGCCGGCCACAACAAATCGCGCTCGGGGTCGGCGTTGTGATCATCGCCGTGGCGGCCGGTGGATTTGCAGCGTTTGCCTTCTGGTTCAAACTCGCGCTCTGGCTGCCGTTGCTGGCCTTGGCGCTGACCGGCTGGCTGTTCTGGCGCGTCAACCAACCCGCGGCCGCCCCGTCGGTGGCGTTGGGCGCGGCGGCGTTGCTGACCGTGGTCCTGGGCGGGATTTATCCCACGCTCGGTCTCTCGAATCTTTCGCCGGAGATCCGGCAGGTCGTGGGACCGCGCGTGGCGCGCACCTTCAACTCCCGGCAACCCGGCCTGCTCTCGATGCGCCTTGGCTACAGCGTTCAGTACTTCCGGGCTGACCGCCTGCAACCCGGACAGACGGAAGTCGTCTTCGTCGAAAGCGACGCCCGTCCGCAGTTTGAAGAAACCGCGCGCTCGGCCGGATTGGTGGCCCGCGAGATTGCCCGCTTCCCGACGCTCTATTCGCGCAAAGCTTGGGCCCGTTTCGCCCGCCGCGATGCCACCGCCTCGGACTGGCTCGCGGCCTTTCGCCAGCGCTCGCTGGACGACCTGCGCTCCCCGTTCTTGATTTTTGAAATCACCCGGCCCGGCTGATCATGGACTCGCGAAAACAGCGCTGGTTCTGGACGGCGGCGGTGCTTGGCTTAACACTCCTCCCCTTGCTCCGTCCGCCCGGTGGCGGAATGGCAAAGGCGCCGCCCGCGGTCTTCGCGGTTGCTCCGCCGGTCTTCGGCCGGGACACCAACGCTTCGCCCCAGTTCACAAGCCGTTTCATCGACCCCGGGTTCCTGACCCCGAGTGTTCACGTTGCTTCGCTGTGTGAGATCTCCGGTGGCCGGCTGCTGGCGGCCTGGTATGGCGGCACTCGCGAAGGCGCGCGGGACGTCAACATCTACCTGGCCACCCTGAATCGGGGGGAGACGAACTGGTCCGCACCGCGGGCCATCGTCACGCGTGACTCCGCCCAGCAGGAGTTGGGACGTTACGTGAAAAAGGTGGGCAACGCGCTGTTGTTTTCCGATGGCGGCGAGCGGGTCGGCCTGCTCTATGTCTCGATCGCGCTGGGGGGTTGGTCCGGCAGCACGCTGAACCTGAAAACCTCGGCGGACGGCGGACAAACGTGGGGCGCAAGCCAGCGGCTGCAGCTCAGCCCATTCTTCAACATCAGTGAACTGGTGAAGAACCAGCCGGCGGCGCTGCGCGATGGGGGCTGGGCGGTTCCCATCTATCACGAATTGGCGGGCAAGTTCTCCGAGTTGCTCTGGCTGTCCGCAATCGATGGCTCGCCAAGCTATCACAAGACGCGGATTAACGGTGGGGCCACGGGCTTCCAACCGGCGCTGGTTCCACTCAGTGCCCAACGCGCGCTGTTGCTTGCCCGCGATAACTCCCCGGCAGGCCGGTTGTGGGCAAGCCGGAGCGAGGACGGCGGCGATTCCTGGTCCGCGCTCGCCAATGCCGGTCTGCCCAATCCACGTTCCGGGTTGGACGCCATCCGTTTGCGCGACGGTCGGGTGTTGCTCGCGTTCAACGACACCGCGGGCAATCGCGAAAACCTCCGCCTTGCGGTGTCCGCCGACGAAGGCGCGACCTGGCAACGAATGAACCCGTTACTGGAAGAAGAGGCTGGCCAGGAATTCTCCTACCCCTTCCTTCGCCAGTCCAGCGACGGCTCGATCCATCTTGTTTACACCTGGAAACGCAAAGGCATCCGCCATGTCACGTTCAACACCGCGTGGCTCAATGCCCGGATCGGGGGGCAAACGCCATGAGCAATACCGCGCCCACCTGGATGATGTCATTCGTGCCCGTGATCCTGCTGATGTGGTTCGCATTGGGATGGCTGTTCCGCAGCCAGCGATGCTGTCCGCGCTGGCAATGCCAGGGCGCACTGGCATTGGCAGCCGTAGGGGTGGCGGTGCTGCCCCTCGGGGGTTGGCCGGTGGGGAGTTGGTTCGCGGCCTTTGTGCCCGGCTTGAGCCTGCCGACTTTGGCCCTTTTGGTGGACGGCATTCACCGCCAGGCCGGCGGCAAGGGCTGGCTGCCTTCCGCACTGCGATCGACCGTTTTCTGCTTTGCCGTCGTGGCAGGCCTGGCCCTGTATCCGACAGCCTTGGGGTGGGGGCGCTTCGATGTTTATAAGTATGGCTGGAACTTCAGCGCGCTCACCCTCGCCGTGGGCGCCCTTGCCCTCCTGCTCATCTGGCGCGGCAATCGATTCAGCCTGGTGCTGGGGGCGGCGTTGCTGGCCTGGCAGCTGAGGCTCCTGGAATCGCGCAACTTGTGGGACTATCTCGTGGATCCATTGCTGGTGGTCATCTCCGGAGCCGCGCTGGCCGGCAGGCTGGTCCGCCGCAAAATAGTCCCGGACCCGGTCAAAAACCCATCATAACCCGGGGCCCTTCATGACCCGCCACCAACTGAGGGCGTGCAACTGCCGGTAACGCAGTCGCAGTTCCTCCACGCCCGCCGCGTTCGTTACAGCGCGGCCAGCGGCGTCCTGCACCTGGCCCTGCGGGGCAACGTCCGCGATAAACTCCGGCGTGACGACTGCCCGGTTGCCGTAGCCAACTTGCGGCTGCGTTGGATCGAGCAGATTGCGACCAAAGGAGTGGTAGGTGAAGCCCGGCGGCGCGTTTAATTCCACGAGCGTCGGCACGATGTCCACATGACCACCGACAATGCGTTCGGGCCGGGTCACCGTGGCCAGCACCTCCGGGCCATACAGGACAAATGGCACCGTCCGCTGGACGAACAGACTTGGACGCGGCACAAAATCCCGGCGTGACCAATGGTCCCCAGTGATGGCGAACAGGGCGCGCGGGAATTTCTTTTCCGCGGCGGCCACGAAATCGCCAATCGCCTTGTCGGCGTACCACAAATGACCCAGCACGCGCGTTGTCTTGGGCGTAAATCCGCGCGCCGCCAGCTTCGGGGCCAGGGTCGTGCGCGGGAACCCCCTCGCCTCGACATCCACGTTGAACGGGTCGTGGTACGAGGTGGTCATGAACACGTCGAACGTCGGGCCCCCGGCCGGTTGCGCGAGCGCGAAGCGGAACAAATCCTCGTCGGGCACCCCCCACTCCTCATCAGTCAACCGCGGCCCCATTTCCGCGCCGCTGTGCACCTCGTCAAAGCCCTGGTCGCGGCAGAAATCCCCCAGCCGCTGCCAGCTCAGATAGCCGCTGTAAAAAAAACGCGTCCGATAACCCAGCCGTTTGAAAATCGCCGCGGTCGCGGTGGGCAGGGTGGCTTTTGCGATCGGCTGATAATTCACGTGCACCCCCGTTTCCAGGGTGCCGGAGATCAACGCCGCCAGGCTGGCCATGGTGTTGTCCCCGCCGGACACAAAGGCATCGGCGGCAATCCCGGCGCGGCCCAGCGCCGCCAGCCGGTCGGTGGCGTGCAGGTCCTGGTTCTCCGGACGCAATCCCCAGGTATCGAAACTCTCGCTCACGATCAGGAAGATGTGCTGCGCGGGTTTTGCGGGGGCACCGGCCGCGGTTCGTTTCAAGCAATCATCCAGGTTCGTAACCGCGCCCGTGTTGGGAAACCACGCCTTCGCCGCCGCCCGCACGTCGCCATCCGGGAGGATCAAATTCAGCCCCTGCGCCCGCGCCAGCGTGCGATGGCTGACGATGGCGTAGCGGAGCGCCGCGTACGGATTCAACACGATCTTGTTCAAGAAGGGGTCGCTCGTCGCGGCCGCCGCTTTCAACTGCACGGGCCGGCTTGCGAAGGAGGCGCGCAGGCCAAACACCAACAGGACGAGCGTCACCAGCGGCGTCAACCACCGCCCCCAACCCACGGCGAGCCGGGCGGGCAGCACAACCCGGCTCAGCCCGAAACGCCCCACGACCCACCCGAGCCAGATCAAACCCGCCGTCAGGACGACGACCAGGACGGCCAACTGGCCGAGGGGATAACTTTTCCAGACGGTTCGGGCAATGGCGCTGCGGTCGTCGAACACCAACCCGAAAATCCAATGATTAAACTGGTCGTGGTATTCCTTGAAAAAACCAACATCCAAGACAAATACGACCACGCTGACCGCCGTGACAAAAATGCCCAGCCCCCAGCGGATCCGGCGATGCCACCCGCCGAGCGGATAAAAAAAGGCAACCAAGGTCGGCACCAAGGTGGGAATCACTGCATAACTGGCGATGGAAATATCGAAGCGCAGCCCGGTGGCAAAACATCGTCCAATCTGGCCGGGACCGCTGTCGTCCGCCAACTGGCCGCGAAACTGCCACAACAACACGCCGCGGAAAACAACCAGCAAGGCTACCATCCCCAGCCACAACGCCGCGTCCGCCATCAGATGGCGCAGCGCGAACTCGCCCGGGGTGCCGGCGGGAGCGGGAGCGGGCTCCGAGGGGCGGGTGGCGGACATGGCCAAGACGAGCGCCGGGCCGCTCAGGCTTGCGGTTGGGGTTGCCGCACGCAGATTTGCGGGGCCTGACGGCGGGCGAGGTTTTCCTGGAGCACCCGGGTGCATTCCTTGACGCCGATGCGGCTGCGGGCCAAGGACCCGTCCTCCCGTTTCAAGGCCAGCATCGCATCTTCGATCGCCGGTTGCGCCGCGAAGAGGCACGGGGTGCTGTAAATGATGAGTTTGGCGCCGGCTTCCCGGAGTTCGGTGAGCGTGCAGGCGGGCGATTTGCCGCCGGCGATCTGGTTGAAACAAAACGGCACGTTCACCTTCTTGCTCAACTCGCGCACGGCATCGAGATTTTTCAACCCATCCACGAGCACGGCATCCGCGCCGGCGGCGGCAAAGGCGAGCACGCGCCGCTCGATGTCCGCCGGATCGGAGCTGTCGGTGCGGGCGACCACGAACAAATCCCGCCGGGTGGCCAGCACCTGCTGGAGCTTCGCGAGGTATTCATCGAGGTCCATGATCTGTTTGCCTTCGAAATGGCCGCAGCGCCGCGGACGTTTCTGGTCCTCCAGCACCACCCCCGAAGCGCCCGAGGCTTCGAGGATGGAAACCACGTGGCAGGCGACTTCGGGATCACAATAGCCGTCATCAATGTCCACCAGGATATGGTGCTGGGGCATGACCGTGCGGATGCGTTGGACGTAGTAAACAATCTCCGACCAGGTAATGAAGCCGATATCCGGCAGGCCGTAATGGCTGGCGGCAAAACCAAAGCCGCTGATAAACAGCGCGTCGAAGTGCCGCCCCGCCAGCGCCGCGGAAAAAACATCGTAGGCCCCGATGAACGGCGTGATGTCGCGCTCGCGGAGCGCGGCCCGCAAGCGGCTGCCAGGGGATTGATTGGCGGATTCGGTGATCTTCATTTTTGCTCCTGCTCGATCACGTCCAGAATGCCACCAACGGAACCGAGTTCCTCCGGCGACACGCCGCGGATGGAAAAATCAATCCCGTAGGTGCTTTCGAGGTGGGAAACGATCTGCAGAATGGCGAGCGAATCAATGAGCCCGGAAGCCACGAGCCGGTCGGTGTCTTTCAACGTTTCCACCGGCAGGCCGGCTTTCTGGATGCTGCGGAGAAAATGCAACAAATCCTGCCGGCGTTGTTCGCGGGTCTCGTTCATGCGCCGGGTTTCCGGCCCAGGATGGACGGCAGATCCAACGCCGCCTGTTTGTCGCACGCGTTCTTCACGGCCTCGCGGTTGATCTTGCCGCGGGACGTACGCGGGATGGCGTCAATCGCCCACCACCGCGACGGCATCTTGTGTTCGGCCAGGTGCGTTTTCATCCAGGCATGCAGGCTCTGGATGGTTTCATCCTTGGTGTCCTGCAATACCACGGCCATGCCCACCGACTGGCCGTAGATGGCATCATCCAGCCCAAAGGCGCAGACATCGGTGGCGGTCTTGAAGCGTTCCACCACCGCATCAATGTCCGACGGATAAATCTTCATGCCGCCCTTGTTGATCTCGTCGCGTTCGCGTCCACGTAGCACGAGGCGGCCTTGTTCGTCCAGGAAACCAATGTCACCCGTCATGAACCAGCCATCCACCACCGCCTTGGCAGTCAGATCGTCGCGGCGGAAGTATCCCTTCATGAGGGCCGGCGTGTTCAGCCACACATAACCCGATTCGCCAGTCTGGCAGGCCCACTCCGGGCTGAGCGGCTGGGTGGTTTCGTCGGTCTTGAGAATCTTTATTACCGCGCCCCAACCGACACCGATCAATCCGTCCTCGGCGGGGACATCCGCCTTTTCCAGTCCCGCGACCCAGCTGCCCGTCTCGGTAATCCCGTAGGCATTGCAGACGTGCTGCGTGCCGGTCCATTTGCGGATGTCGCTCCACGTGGCGGCGGAAAGCGGGGCCGAGCCGACATGGACGCGTTGGAGCGTGCCCTTCTGCGGCGGTTTGGCGAGTTTGAGCGCCAGCTTCCAGATCGGCGGGACGGACGACATGAAAGTGATGCCGTGCTCGTCAATAACACCGCCCACGCGGGTCACCAGATCCGGCCGGAAGGGCGGGGTGATGTAAAGGTCGTTGCCGGAAAGCCAGGGGAAGAGACAGTTGCAAATCAGCCCATGGCCGAAATGCGTGGGCAACATGCAGAGCGTGCGCGCAAAGACCGCGGCGGGCAGGTGGTCGCGCAGTCCCGTCCAACGCGCCCGCAAAGACCGGTGCGTATGCACCACACCCTTGGGATCGCCCGTCGAACCGGACGTGAACAGCATCAATGCGTCCTGGTCGAGCCGGATGCGGCTGGCGGCGGCTTCGACGTTGCCGGTGTCCGTGGTCAACACCGTGCGGACGTCAGCTTTGGCCAGCATCGCCAGCACGTCGGCGTGCGTGGCTTCGTCCACCACGGCGATTTTCGGATTGGCCGCGCGGGCGAGGTTTTCGACCTCGAAGGCGGTGAGCCGCGCGTCAATCGGAATGGCGCAGGCGCCGAGTTTCCAGATGGCGAGCAGTTCGACAAAGAACTCCAGGCGGTTGCCAAAGGGAAGGAAGACGCGGTCCTCCGGCGCCAGCCCGAGGCTTTGAAAGCGCCCCACCCGCCGGGCAACCTGGCGGTGAATCTCCACCGGATCCCAGCGGCGCCCCTCGAAGGGCTCCACGAGCTGGCCAACATTCAATTCGATGAGCATGAATTACAGAACGACACGATTTCAGCCGAGCCCGAAAAGTCCAAGTAAAAAATGAAAACGCTGGGTGTGGGTCATGGTGCCACTCGCCCAGAGGTGAATCACGGAAAAAAAGGTCCACACCCCGAACATGGCCAGCGCCCGGCGGCCGGGCGGACGGTGGTTGGCCTTGGGCCGGCGTTGCTCGCGTTGCATGGAAATGTAAATTCCCAGCGCGAGGGCAAGACAATAGAGCAGGCGGGGATTGAACTCGGCCCAGACGGCCGCCCACTGGCCTTGCATGAGCGCCGGCGCCTTGATGACGTGGTAATACATGTTGCCGAAACCAGCAGCGGCGAACACCGCCGCGGCCACGCGCAGCCGCGGGTGGGATTTGAAGTAGCGGGTGAACATCGGAAAAAAGAAAAAATTCACCAGCAATTCCTTGAAGTAGTAGTAGTAGCGGTTCCAAAACTCGACAATCGATTCCGCCAGCAACGGCTTGTAGGTGTTGCGAAACACGTTGAAACCAAAGAGCCGTAGCAGGCCGATGGCGACGTGACCACGCGCGCCCAAGCCCATCACCAGGCGGAACAGCTCGCCGTAGATCGCGACCCAGGATTTCCAGAGGGGCTGCAGGCCCGGCGCGGCGATCATGTCTTCGGTGCCGGCCACACCCAGGGTCAGACCGGCCAACGCGCGGCGATAGGGATTGTCCTCGCCGAACACCAGGCCATCCATCAGTCCCTTGCCGAGACCGCAAACTGCGGCCAGCACGAATAGTTTCAGCCCGGCGAGCTGGGAGCGGGCCAGTGTTTCGGCGTCCTGCGCCTCGCAGCTCTTGAGGTATTCCAGCCCCTTGCCATAGGGCACGTTCGCACCGCCCCACGCCGGCCAGAGATAGAACCAGTGATCCACGAAAGTGGTGCCCGCCATCCGGCCGCGCTGGGCGCTGAGCAGGAGAAAGCCCAGCCGCCAGAGCAGGAACGAAAACACCAACGCGCCTCCGCCCAGCGTCGTCCGCACCGTCACGCTGGCCGGCGCGATAAACCCCAGCCCGCCCAGCCAGATCCAAAAAGTTCCGTGCAAGCACAGTTGCGGATGCCGCTTCACGTACGCCGGGAGCGAGGCAAACTGATGCGCCAGCCGATACCACCCCCAGACAAAACCCGCCATCGCAACGATCACCAGCAACGACCCGAGGGTGTCGGGCGTGAATCCAAAAACTTCCGGCGTCGCCCGGCGGACAATCTTCAACGATTTGCTAACGGCAATCCCGATCGCTCCCAGCGCCAACAACCAACGCCGGCGGCGGGGGGTCAACCATGGCAGCACCGGCCCCCAAAGGCGCTGCCACCAGGCAATGATGCCCGGCTGCCGATGAAAATGTCGGAGTTGTTCCCAAGTCACGGAGGCAGGAGCCTAGCCAGCGCGTCGGTGAGTTCAAGCCTGATGGGCTCGATCCCCATTCACCAGGCGTCCGGTTTCGGAGTCGAATCCCAGCCGGCGATGAACGTTGACAAACCGGGCGGGCGCGGGTTCCTTAGGCCCGCATGGGCCACTGACCAGCGCGAGCGGTGCGGCGCGATGTATCTTTCAGTTCACCAACTCGCCAGTCGCGCCCGTCGTCCTGGACCGGTTTGTCCGGTTGTCGGTCCGGAAAACGTGGGATTGCGCGCTGAGCCTTCGAGGGACAGAAGCGCATTGCTGACCGGGAAGCAGTTCATGAATCATACTTGCCACCGCTAACAGGCCGGAATCCGTCGAATGACCACAGGCGCAACGATCCCCGCATCGCCGCAAGCCCCGCGCTCCGCGAGCAGCTGGCGCTGGCGGATTCTGGCCGCGCTGCTTTGGGTCGTGCCGCTGGTGTCGTTCGCCGTGACGATCATCATGCGGCCGGGAAAGCGAACGGTCGTGCCCCTCTATCAGGAAGCCGTCCAAAATTGGTGGCAACGCCTGCCGCTCTATCACGGTCCCACGGGCATGAATTACCTGCCGCATTTTGCGGTGCTGTTTGGTCCGTATGAATGGATTGGTCGCGTCCTGGGGGAAATCCTGTGGCGCGTGACCGCCGCGGCCGGATTGGCGGCCGGGCTGTGGCTCTTCTGCGGCGAACCACGGGGAACCGATCGCGCAAAGACCTTTTTCCTCCTCAGCGCCCTCACCCTGCCTTTGTGTTTGCCAGCGCTCCAGTTCGGTCAGGCCAACGCTGAACTCGGCGCCGCTCTGCTGCTCGCGGCTTGGTGTCTGCGCCGGCAGCACTGGAATGCAGCGGTCGGGTTGCTTTGGCTGGCCACGTGCATCAAGCCGCTGGGTCTGGCCGCCATGGGCCTGGCTTGGGCGGCGTATCCGCACCTTTGGTGGCGGCTGGCGCTGGGCCTACCGGTTTTTGCCGGGCTGCCATTTCTGTTCGCACCTCCGGGCTATGCCTGGAGCCAGTATCTGGGAGCGGCGGAGAATTTGCGGCAGTGCGCGGAAGTCACCGAGCATCGCTTCGCCGACTTGAATGGCTTGTTGCGCACCTTCGGCACGGCCTTGACCGGCAAGCTCTCGTTCGCCGCGCGCGCGCTTGCCGGCGGCGCGCTCATGCTGGTTTGCTGGCGGGCCGCCCGTCACAAAAGCGAGCCCCGCCGGTCGCTGATCTGGCTGGGTTGCGCGGCGGGTTTCCTGATGCTCTTCAATCCCATGTCCGAAGAAAACAGCTACGTCATCCTCGCGCCGGCGCTGGGCTTGATGGCGTGGTGGGCTTACCTTGCCCACGCGAAGCCTGCGGCCGGGTTGTTCGCCGCGATGGTGCTGACCATGGGCCTGCTGCCCGAACTGCTGCGCCCACTGTTTGGCAACCGGTTTGCCCTGGCCTGGCATCCGGCGATGACGCTGATTTTCCTGGCTGTGATCGCATTTCAATCATGGAAACCGGGCAGTAGCGAAACACCCGACCGCAACCAACCCATGAATCCAAGCGGCAAACCGACCGATGCGGAAACGATTTCGCCGCCCTCCGCCGGAACTCCGTCATAAAGGTGGCGTTGCCGGCGACAGCCGAAGACCGCGGCACATCCGGCGAATCTCCGAGCCCGCAGTGGCGGCAGAGGGCTGGCAGAGGGCTCGCCAAGTTTACCGCGCTTCGATAATGTCCCGCCATGCTCAATCCACCCGAACCGCCCGCCGGCGATCCGCTCGGCCTTGAAGGCGTGGACCGCCAAATCCGCATTGAAAAACTCCGCCGCGAAATTGACGACATCACCGGCGGTGAAATGATCAGCGGCAAGATCACCGACGGCGATCCCAAGGTTGAGGAAGCCTTCCTCCAGAACGTGCTCGCGCTCGAAACCCACGGTTACGTTTGCCCGCTCGACACGTTGCAACAGGCCGGCTTCGACCTGCCACCGCCGGAGAAGCTCGATGACGCCACACTGACGAGCAAACTCTGGGCGTTGATCCGTGAACTCGCCCGTCGCCGCTTATACCTGCATTGCACCGATCACCTCAGCGATCGCGAACTTTACACCTGGCTTGTGACCGATGCGTTGCGTGAGGAAATGATGGGTTTCGGCCTGCCGTTCGGCCACTGCCACCTCGACGTGCTCGGCGGATGCAGTGACGAGGATATCGTTCTGCAAATGCGCTATTACGCCGGTGACGAGGAACGCACGCGCTGGCTGAGAGATTTCCCCGACTTCGAAATGCCGCCCCGGGAAAAACCGCCTTACGACCGCGACCGGCATTTGCCGGCGCCATCAATTCACGATTGAGCGGTTTTCCGCTCCCATCGTTCCAGCACGGCCTCGATCTGGCCCCGCACTTCGGCTCGCGCCAGCTGCCGGTCGCCGTGCTTCATCAACAACGCGTCATATTTTGTGTGTTCGTGCCGGATGTGCGCCACAACCGCCAGCCGGAGCGCTTCGGGGTGGAATTCCTTTGCCGCCGCCGAGCGCCCGACCCGACCGGAATGTTTGCGGCAGGTCCAGGCCGCAATGCGCGCCGCTTCCTCCGCCGGGCAGTTCGGAAACAACTCCCGCAGCCGGGCGGTGACGCCGACTTCGTACTCGCGATCCTCCGCCTGGCGACGCTCGGCCGCCCGCTCGCGTTGACGCGCCCGGCGTTCCTCATCGGCGAGGCACTCCGCTTCCGCCTGTTCAATGGCCGCCGAGGTCACGAGGATTCCCTGACGCTCGTAGCGCTTTCGCGCCCGCGCCCAACGCACCACCACGGCGCGCAACGGCGAGTGTTTCGTGGCCCGCCGCGTCAGGGCGGTGTCACCTGCCCCGAGAAACTCAAGGTGGCCCAGATCCGCGCAGTCCAGGCACAAGGGTCGGTTGTGCTCCATCCGCAACATTTGTCCGTCCCACAACTCGCGTCCGCACTCGGCACACTTCGTATCCCGCCGCACCATGAAGACCACGATGTCGCTGGACTGGCCCGGCGGAGTTTCTTCGGATGGCTTCGGCGCATCGTTCATCACTATTCAGCCGCGTTCTCCCGTTGTTACAAACCTAGTTTCTTAAACCGGTTGTTCACTTCCTTGAAATGGAAATCCAGCGAGCAGAGTGCTTCAAGTTCGCCTTTCTTGAAATGCTTGGCTACGTCGGGCGTGGCTTTGAGAACTTCCACGAAATCCGCGTCGTCGCGGCCG
>CAZIJO010000129.1:0-17079 GCA_964539515.1 uncultured Bifidobacterium sp.
CGCGGCAACCCACGCTTACTCCGGAGAACAGACACCGCTTGCGCTTTCATGCAAATCCATATTGTCCAGCGGTCATGAAGACTCGCGACCTCCGCAATGACCGAGGACAGCTCTTTGGGTTTATCGTGAGTAACCTTTTACTGAGCCGACACAGCGTCCCGCGCATCGTCGCGGACATCCCGGGCGCGGACATTGTGAGAAAACAGAGGCGCTTTGCACTGTCTGCGCCGAATGACTTCTGCGAGTTCGTCGTTGACGGCCGGACTTTCCTCGCCATTGAACCGTTCGGCGATAACTCAGAGTTCTGGATTGTTACAGAGCCGCCGGAGGAGTGCCCGCAGGTCGAGGCCGTCCGCCGAGCATTTGAGCAGCATCGACTCTTCGGGAGGCGGCATGACGGCTAATCGCCAATCGAGTGAAATGACCGGAGCGCAGTGGAGCCGCATTCCAATCCGTGGTTGAAGCCGCCCCGTAAAAGCCTGCGGCTCACCGGTCGGGCCCGGGAAGTTTATTGCGTTGCACCCTGCGACCGCACTTTTTTCCGCCACGGGAAAACATCCTTTTCGCCCAGCGCGGCCCGGCAGATTGGGCGGGGAGCAACTCAGGCGCTTGCGTCGGCTGAAGCCAAGCGGGCAGACGGTCTTACAAACGCGCCGCCGAGTTGGCGGGCGTTTGGCGGGTGACAATGCAAGGCGAGATTGGTATTCATGCCGGGCATGACGCGTTATCAATTGCTGGCGGCGGAGATCTTCACTTACAGCTTCGCCAATTACGCGAGCCATCTGGGGTTCGGTCACCTGCGTTTCGAACAAATTATGCCCCAGTTTGCCAAAAATCTGGAGCGGGCCGAGAAGGAGGGCTGGAACGACAAACGCCTGGCGCAAAAGCTGGAGGTTGAACTCTCAGCGGTACCCGCGTGGAGGAAGCGGTATCAGGATGCGGTCGAAATCGTGGACGCCAAAAACCCGGCGGAGTCGTTTCGGCATGCCGTCCGGCAATCCCTGGCCTACGAGTTTGGCCGGCATCAGATCGGAGATGCGGAGCTGGAAAGCGCGGTGCAGCAGATTTGTTATCGCGCGGCCGACCTGGCGTATTTGCTCGACCAGACGCAGCAGAAGCTTTCGGATTATTCCGAAGACCTGCGGCACGAGGAGGAGACGGAATTCGGAGACCAACCAGAGGCCTGACCCGCGCGAGGGGAACGGGTGCGCGTCGATCACCAGACCGGCGGCGCTATCCGGGTTCGGGTGGAGAGCGCCCGTCCCGCGGCGATTTCGGCCGGCACAGGCCCCCAATCCGATCAGTATTTTGGATATTGCGACAGGTCCACCCACTGGAGCTGATAGGCCTTCGGGTTCAGCCCTTCCTGTCGCGAAAGTTCGTCCATGTCCGCTTGCATGGCCGGGCCGGGCGGCGAAGTGGAACGTCCGCCGATAAACACCAGTTCCCCGGGCAGGGGCAGGAGGTTGGGGGAGCCGGAATCCCCGCCTTTCCAGGTGTTGAAAGTAAAGCCGGGGACTTCGGCGCTGACGTGGCCCAATTGTTCGGTTTTGAAGACGGGGCAATTCCCGCCGCCGCGGGCCGCGCCCGTAAACCGGGCCTGGACCTCGGCAAAGGCGGCCACCCGGAGCGGCGGGATCGTGGCCGGCAAATCCCGGTCGAAGAGGAAGATCGTATAGTCGCCTTTCTGGCTGGCGCGGACCACCTGCCGCCGGATCGTTGCGGTGACGAGGGAATTGTCGGTCGCCAGAAACCAAACTTTCAAACCGCGGCTGGCGGTGTTGAATCCTTCCGCGCCCATGCCGTGACCGCGCGTGAAGCCGTGCCGGCGGGTGAGCAGGGTGATGGGCACCTGGCCGGGGCTGCCTTCGCCTTCCCAACACGGGCTGAGTGCCGTCATTCCCTTCATGCCCCACATCAGATTGTTGGTGTTCCATTGCAGGAGCGGCGCCGCGGCCGGCCAGCCGTTGGGGTGGGCGCGTTGCGACCAGATGGTCATGTCGCGCCCATTGGTGTGGGCGATGAAATTGGTCCAGATCAGGTGGTTCAAGGACTCCGGGAGGAAGCCGGCAAAGACCTGATTCGTGAACGGCGAGTGCGCCGCCATCATCCGTTGCACAACACCATTGGTCGCGAACGCAGGATTGTTCGTTGGAAACGGGAACTTCCACGGTCGCATCACCCGGTAAAGTCTGACAATGGAAGCGCCGTTGGTGGCCCAACCGATAAAGGTATTGGTGCTGGTGGCGGCGTTGGTGGCGGTCGAAGCCGAAGGCGGATCATAGACGGCCTGGGCGCCGGCGCCGTTTGCCAAAAGCGTCAGATTCAGCGAGAGCCAGAAATAGCGGAAGGGTTTCATGATTTGGCGGTGCGGTTCACGGGAGGAAGCCCAGCTCCCGGCGGCGCGACCAAAGCTCGGCCGGTTTGAAGATTCCCGCGGGAGTGATGATGCCGGTGATCAGGTCCGGCGGGGTGACATCGAACGCCGGGTTTCGCGCCCCGCTGGTGGGATTTGCCACGCGGACATAAGTGCGTTTTTCGTTCCGCACTCCGCGTTCCGCACTCCGCGATTGCACAACGCCCCACGCACCCAGCACTTCGCCTTCAGGCCGCTCTTCGATCGGGATAGCCCGGCCCCGCCGAAGTTTCCAGTCGATCGTTGAAAGGGGAATGGCCACGTAGAA
The DNA here is from genome assembly GCA_964539515.1 of uncultured Bifidobacterium sp. GTDB lineage: Bacteria > Verrucomicrobiota > Verrucomicrobiia > Limisphaerales > JADLHS01 > JADLHS01. The sequence goes on from CAZIJO010000129.1 coordinate 2,685, forward strand.
CGGGATGCCGTGCCGTTTGGCCAGGACGGCCTTGGCGTAGGTGCCGATCTTGTTCGCCACTTCGCCGGTGCGGCCGAGCGTGCGGTCGCTGCCGACCAGGACGAGATCAATTTCACCGCGCTGCATCAAGTGGCCGGCGGCGCTGTCGGCGATGATCTGGTGCGGGATGCCTTGTTGGGCGAGTTCCCACGCGGTGAGGGTGGCGCCCTGCGAACGCGGCCGGGTTTCGTCGCAAAAGACCTGAAACTTCTTGCCGGCCGCCTGCGCCGCGTACATCGGGGCGGTGGCCGAGCCGATATCCACAAACGCCAGCCAACCGGCGTTGCAGTGCGTCAAGACGTTCATGCCATTTCGGATCAACTTCGCGCCCTGGTGTCCGATTGCGGCGCAATGGCGGACGTCCTCGTTGGCGAACTCTTCGGCGGCGGCCAGGGCGATCGCCTGTTGCTCCGCGACCGACCGTCCCCGCGCCATGGCCTGCCGCACGGCATCCATGGCGTTTACCGGATCGACCGCAGTGGGCCGGGCGTCCTTGAGCGTGGCGTAAACGGTTTCGACGTGGCGGGAAAACTGCCGTCGGTCACTCCCGCGAAAGGCGCGCGCGCCCTGGGCCAGCCCGTAAGCGGCGGTCGCGCCGATGGCGCCGGCGCCCCGCACGATCATGTCGCGGATGGCGGCGGCGGTCTCGTGAAAAGTCCGGGGCGCAACGATTTTGAACTGGTGCGGCAGCAACCGTTGTTCGATGAGGCGGACGCGATTGTGCTGCGCGTCGAAGGTGACGGTCCGGCAGGGCCGGGATTTGCCGCGCACGGTGACGTTCATACGGGAAGGCTAGGGCACGCGGACGGCGAACGCCAGCGCCGGTTCTTCAAGCGGGATTGGCTTTGAGCCGGCGGATGGTGGCGCGGATTTGCGCGTAGAGCGGATGCTTGCGCAGCTTGCGGAGGTCGGGGTCACGGGCGAGCCAGGCGAAGTCGCGATAACCAAGTTGAAACGCCTGTTCCAGCGAACGAACGGCCATTTCGCACTGGCCGGTGAGCGAGTAACTGCAGGCGAGATTGTAGAAGACCAGCGGGTTGCCCGGTTCGAGCTGGGCGAGCCGTTCATCCACGCCCAGACCTTCGGTGAAACGGCCCCGTTTGGTGTAGGTGTCGCCGAGCAGCTGGAGCGCTTCGACGTAACCGGGATCGCGGCGGACCACGCCCTCGATGAAGTTGATTTGCACATCCAACTCCCGCGTTTGCTGGCGGGTGGAACGACTTTTTCGCGGACTGCTTTTTCCCGGCATACGTCGGGCAGGATTGTTTCCAATCCGACCCTCGAAGTCAAGGCATCGCCCTGGCGCGGCGGGGGACGAAACGGCGCTTTCCGTCCCGCCGATTCCTCCCTACGCTGGGTCGACAATTGCATGAGCGTGAAAGTTAAAATCTGCGGCATTACCAGCGTGACCGACGGTCTCGCCGCGACGGCGGCGGGGGCGGACATGATCGGGTTGATGTTTTACGAACGCAGCCCGCGCCACGTGGCGTGGGCCACCGCCCAGGCGATCGCCCGCGCGCTGCCGGCGCACGTTTTGAAAGTTGGGGTGTTTGTGGATCCCCCGGTGGAGGTGGTGGGCCGCGCCATTGCGGAGTGCGGGGTCACGCTGCTGCAATTTCATGGTGACGAGCCGCCGGACTTCTGCACCCAGTTCGGGGTGATGAGCGTGAAGGCATTTCGGATCCGTGATGCCGCGTCGCTCGCCGCGTTGCCGGCTTATCGCACCGATGCCTGGTTGCTCGATGCTTTTTCGCCCGCCGCGCTCGGTGGGACGGGCGAGCAATTCAACTGGGAGCTTGCGGTGGAGGCCAAAAAGCCGGGGCGTCCGATCTTCCTCGCGGGGGGGCTGACGCCGGAAAATGTGGCGGAAGCCGTGCGCCGGGTTCAGCCCTTTGCCGTGGATGTGTCGAGCGGCGTGGAATCCGCGCCCGGCAAAAAGGATCCCGCGAAAATGCGCGCCTTCGTCACCGCCGCCAAAGGCCTTGCGGGCACGGTAACGCAATGAAGCCGCTCATCGCCATTGCCGCCATGTCGCTGAATCGCGTGATCGGGGCGGGCAACCGGATTCCGTGGCATCTGCCCGAGGATTTCAAGTGGTTCAAACGGACGACCACCGGCCACGTGCTGGTGATGGGGCGAAAGACGTTTGAGTCGATCGGCCGGCCATTGCCGGATCGCGAGACGCTGGTCTTGAGCCGTTCGGATTTCCGGCATCCGGGGGTAAGGACGATTCGATCGCTGGAAGAATTGCCGCCGTTGGCCGGCGAGCGGCAGGTGTTCATCTGCGGCGGGGCGCAAATCTATGCCCAGACCCTGCCGCAGTGCGCCGAATTGTTGCTCACGCTGGTCCAGCGCGAGGTGGTCGGCGATGCCTATTTCCCACCGTTTGAAGATCAATTCGAACTGGCCGGGGAACTCCACGCCACGCCCGAGTTCAAGATCCTGCGCTATCAACGGCGCACCGGCTAACCCCGGATTCCATAGTGGGTGAACAGGAGATCGCGGAGGGAGCAGAGAACAAAGGCGGGGGATGGGAAGGTCTCGAATCTTGCGGGGCCAAACCGAAATGCAGCTGGTTCTCCGCTGCTTCGGCTGCCTCCGGTAAGTTGACTCCCAAGCTACGATGACCCTAGAAAAGGCAGTTGTGACCGCGAAAGACACGAAACACGCGAAAGGCCAAGGCATTGCCAGAAACCATGGCGCCACTCAAAAGGTGATACTTCGCGGGACCAGAAATGAACCGTTTCGGCTTTTGTTTTCGTGTGGTTCGCGTGGTTCGCGGTCAATCTGAACTGCCGTTTTAAGGATGACTTCTTCTTCGGCGGCGTCGCGGGACGGGCAGGGGATTTGGACGGCGTCGAACTGGCCTGCCCTCGCAAGTATTTGACCGCCGGTCCGGCCATGAGCGCCTGCATGTCCGCGTATTGCGCGCAGCCGGCTGGTGGCTCAAAAAGTTTTGCGTCGGCGCGGGTAAACTGCACCTGGCGGAAGCGCATCACCACTGTGTCATTGCCTTCGCGGGTGGCCACGCAAACGGGAAATTCGCGGAGATCGGAAGCGACCCACACGGTCGCCTCGTGCTTCTGGCCTTGATCATCGGTGATGACCACCCGCTGTTTCACGCAGGGATGGCCCTCCATTTTTTCCTTTGCCAACCCGGCGCGTTCCACCTTGGCTTTTTTGAGAAAGGCATCCGCTTCCGCCACCGGCATGGCGAGTTTCACGACCGATTGCAATTTCGGGAAGGTCACCCAGGTCGTGCGCTGGTCCGGGCGAATCAGGCTGACGACCCGGTCCATGCCCAGCGGCGCCAGCCGGGCCAGCGCGTCCGGTTGCTCGCGATTCCGCATCCGGGCCATGTCCACCTCCACCCGGATCCGGTTGTCGAGGCGGGTCAGCACCATCGGGAGGCCAACGCGTTCCTTTTGGTCCGGGCCGAGAACCTGCACTTCCGCCTGCGCGGTGAAGGCGGTGTTCGTGCCGAACAATCGAATGAGTGAAGCAGTGACGCCGGGGGACCCGGGCCCGTCGAGCTGGGCGAACAGGCCGACCTCCCCCAGCAAACCGAGGGCGAGGCACAAGGCAACGAGCCGCCACCGGCCGCGGTTTCTCCCCGGGCGGCGGGCGCTTAATTCAGGCAAGACCATGCCGGAGGCTAAACGCTCCGGAACGCAAAGGCTATTTCCCATTCGCCACCCGGCTCACCCATTCGCGCCCGATGCGGGCGAGGTCCGGCTCGGCGTGTCCGTTCTGACTCCGGGCAAAGTAATGACCTTCCAACTCGCGGATGGTTTTCAGCAATTCACTCCGGGGCGATTCGCCCAGGTGGAGACTGGCATCGGACTCCATCCGCCGGAGCAATTGGATGACCGCGAACGGCGTCATCTGGGTCGGCAGACTGTAGGCCGGCGCGGCGGCTTCGGGGAGTTGGACCTTGCGGCGCAGCCACCAGCCGAGGGCCGTCAGGGCCCCGGCGATCAGCAATCCGCCGAGCGCCCAATGCCACCACGGGCGCGGCCGCAGCGGCACCCCGGCCAGCGCGAGCATGGGCTTCACTTCGACGAGGTCGGCGTCGGCGTAACGTTTGTAGGTGATCTTGGCGTCCGTCCGCAGCGGTTCGGGGAACTTGAATTCCAGGGCGGCCGGCGCATCCTCGGCGATTGTGAACTTGAGCAACCAGTTGCGCTCGCTCACCGGCGCCAATACGTCGGCCTCGGCATCAATCCGGTTCATGGCCAGGCCGCGATCTTCAAATGCTTCGATTCGCAGATGGGTGTGGTTGGTGCGCAACAATGCCTTCAAGTCCGGTACCAGGCCATTGGCGGTGGCTTTGATTTCCAGCGCAATCCGGCCCTGGGCCAGCTCGCGGTCATCCAGCGTCTGGACAATTTCAATCTTGTCGAGCGGCCGCGCGGGGACTTGGTCGGGCCGGGCATCCAAAAGTACCACCGGCGATTTCACCGGCAGCACGACCTGCCCGCGGGCATCGGAGAAATCCAGGTCCATGTTGAACGCCGGCAGTTGATCCACCGAACCGTCCTTGGCTTGCAGCAGGAGATAAGCGAGCGGGGTCTCGCGCCAGCCGGGGCGCCCGTAGCCGCGGGACTTCACCTTGTCGTCGAGGAAGGTGACCGTCTTCACTTCGTAATGGTCCGCCAGTTTTTCGCGCACTTGTTTCTCGAATTCCTCCGGGAAATTGCGCTGCTGGCCGCCGCCAAACGGATTGTAATAATACGGGTTGGCATTTTTCAGGTTCCGCAAATAGCGCCCAAAGCCGCCGGCCTCGCGTTCCAGATCCGCCGTGTGGCGCAGCGCGACAAATACGCCGAAGGGCTGGCCGTGGCCGACGGTCGCCTCGCCATCCAGACGCACCACCAGCTCCAGTTCCTGAAGCAGATCGTCGTAATACGCCACGAGCTTGCGAGCCTCGGCCGCGTCCGGATGCTGGCCGACGATGTCCAGACCCGCGCGGAGGTAGCGGGGTTTCAATTCGGGACGCAATGAGTTGGCGCTCTGCCCGAGTTGTTTGGCGAACGCGGCGAGGTGGCGATCCGCGGCCGCGCCGGGCAAGGCCCGCATGGCACTTTTGACGCGGGCCAGCTGATTCGTTTCCGGTTCCTGCTGCCGCGTGACATAGGCGAGATCGCTGGCGCCGAGATGGGCGTTGAACCACTGCTGATAGACCAGGGGCGTTTCGTCCTTTTCTTCCATCCGGGGCAGCGCGTCGGCGTAAAGCTGGGCCGCCAGCTGGTATTCTTTGAAGGCCGCCTCGCGTTTCTCGACGTAGAGGGCGAGGTCCACCTTCTTGCCGTATTGAAACTCGGCCAGGTCGAACAGGGTCGAGGCCCGCGCCAGATGCAGCCGCCAGTTGCGATCGCTGATCAGCAACGCCTCATCCACCAGCTGCAGGACGATGTCATAGCCGCGCAGGATTTCCTCCTCGATCTGCTTGTCGGTGCGCTGGGTTTTGGCCTCCTGTTGGACGCGGGGCTGACGCCATTGTTGCGCCAGCCGTTCGCGCATCACCTGGGCCAGCCCGGCGAGGGTGTCGGCCTTGAGTTTCGCGCGCGGGCCGAATACCGCCTCGATGTCCTCGATGCGGAAAACTTCCGCCGGACTATGGGCGGCGGCAAAAGCGCCCACCATGGCTTCGTTGTCGAGCTTGGGCAGGGCCAGGGCCTCGAAGCGGCGCATCAAGCCGGCGAGTTCCTTGATGTTGCGCACCTGCATGGCGCGGGTCAGCGAAATGCCGGGGCGCGGCTGGCCGTAAGGGTTGCCGCCGTAATACACCATGCCGCCCATCATGTAGCGGTTCTGGTTTTGGAAATTGCGGTTGGGATTCCGCGCCTCCGCCCAGGCACGCAGAAATGCGCCGGCCAGATCCGTCCCCGTGCGCGGCTGGACCTTGGCGATCGCCTCGATGAATGGCAGCGCGGGATCGGGCGTTTCCGTTTTGGAATACAACTCCGCGATTGTCTTCATGGCGGCGAGCCGCAAGCTGGGATCCAGCTGCGCCAGCCAGGCATCCCCCGGCGCCGCGGCGAGCACCACCTCCGGCGCGAGGGCGGGGATCTGGTTGCCGTCCTGGAATTCGGGCGGATAGTTCTCGTAGCCGACCATGTTGCCGAACTGGTCATATTGCGGGCCGTAATTGCGGGGCGGCCGGTAGCGTTGTTTGGCCCAGGTCGCTTCCTGCATCCAACCTTGCGCGAGCAATTGCAAGGCGGCCTGCCAGTACGGCTGGCTTGGATCGCCCACGGCCAGGAAGATTTCGACGACTTGTTGCTGCAATTCGAGATTCTGTCGCCGCGCCTCCGCATTGCGGTCGGAGAAACCCTTCTGCACCAGTTGATTCACCACCGAGAAGACGCCCAGGCCCTGCGCGGGCGCCGCGAGAAAACGCTCGCGCAGCCAGTTGGTGCCCACTTCACGGGAAATTTGCGGGAGCAATTCCATGCCCCGCCGCAGGGCGGGATCGCGATTCGTCGCCGCGGCGTTGGTCAGACCGACGATGAACTGGTTCAAATCCCACGCCTGCAGCAGGAGTTTGCTGTCCTTTTCCCGCACCCCGCGGGCGGCGAGATCGAGGGCGTGCTGTTCGAGGGAGCGCCAATCCAGTTTCTCCCTGGCGGTGTCGAGCGGCGACAGGAACGCCACGGCTTCCGGCAGGCGGTTGGCGCCGAGCAACAGTTCCGCCGCCCGCCGCCGATCTTCCGGTTTCCTTCCGCCCAGCTGTTTGACGCCGGTTTCGAGTTTCGTCACGAACGGCTCCAACGCATCGCCCCGCGCCAGCAGGCTGCCCAACAACTGACCCAGCGCCTTGGCATCGGCCTCCGTCAATTCGTCCGGCGCGATCTCGGCCAGCGCGAGCACGTCGTCCATCACCAGGGTGGGGGAGGGAAGGGTGCCGGGACCTTGCTGACCCGGGTTCATCATGACCGGCTGGCCGTCCATGATCACCGGCCCGGGCATGCCACCCGGCTGCGGGCCGGCCGGTCGCGCGCTGTTGGGCAACTCCTTGAGCAGATACCGATAGACCTGTTTGCCATGATCCTTGGGCAGGGTGGCGAGATACGCGCCGGTCTTTTTCCAGTCACCGCGAATCACGTTTTGTTTGAATTGTTCGACTTCATTCGTGGCGCCGCTCCCGGTGTCGAATTGGGCGGACAACCCTTTGATGATCGCTGCGGGGGAGCGATCGAACTTCAGTTTCAACAACTCCTGCAGGCGCTTTTCCTCGGGTGATGGGGCTTTGGCGGGGTTGTTCGTGCCGTCGGGTCGCGCGGGACCGACGGGAAGCTGGACGCCCGGGGGCAATTCCACTCCGGGCGGCAGGACAATTTCGCCCGGTGAAACTTCGATCCCCTCCGGAGATTGGACGATCACCGTCGTTTGGGCGGCAGCGCTGCATGCCGCGAGCGTCAGCACCAGCAGCGTCAGGTGGAGAAGAGAATTGCTTTTCATGGTCGTGCTCCCGGTTTTGATCGTTCGGTCACAACCCGCTTTCTTAATCTTAATCTTCGTCTTGATCATGATCTGTTCCCTTGCCGATGGAGATTAAGAGTAGGATTACGATTAAGATTAAGATCAAAACTGCGCGTTATGAGCCACCTTTGGGGACCTCATTGAATCCCGCGCCGCGCGCGTCTTTCTTTTCCTTTTCGCCGGGGTTCTCGCACTTGCTCTTGTTCTGGCTCCGGCATTTCTGGCACACGTTTTTGCAGCCGGAACATTTCTTCGGCAGCGGCAGTCCCTGCAGCTCGGACAAGTCCATTTGTTCCAGGCGGACCGTGGCTTCCAGGTTTTTTTCGAAACCCGCCGCCAGCGCAGTGTTTTTGGTCTCTTCGGCGAGCAACCGAAAATGCTGGCGGGCGCTCTCGGACTGGACCAGCCATTCATCGGTGGCGGCGCCTTCGAGCCGCATGAGCCACGCGGTGTAATACCGGGCGCTGCCCAGGGAACTTCGCACTTCGCGCTGGAAAGCGGCGTCAACTTTGGCCGCGTGTGTTTCGGTGAGCAACGTTTCCATGTCCGCCATCGCTTCCGGCAGTTCGCCGGCGTAAATGCGGGCGTTGGCATGCGCGAGCCGGAGCTGGAAGCGGGCGAGCGGTTTGTCCGCCGGCGTGGCGGCCAGCGCATCCGCCCAAGCCTGCACGGCTTCGGGCCAGGATTCCGCGGCTTCCAAGGCACGGGCCTCGGCAATGGCTTTGGCCGCGCGTTCCGTGCTCAGGCGGTACTGGCCCGGGCCGAAATGATAAGCGAGCAAGGCCACCGGCACCAGCAGCCACAAGGTGAACAGAATTTTCTTAAGCATAGGTCATTTTCTCCGGTTGATGGTTTACGGCAGTTGTCATGGGCGAAATCGGTTTTTGGGCGGCAACGGCCGGGGTGCTTCGGGAACGCGTTCCAGCCTGCCATGAACTCCCCGCCAGCGCAAGGGCCACGGGCAACCCGGCCAGCAGAAAACTGCCCAGCCCGATGGCGATCAAAGCCGCCTCGCGCAGGCCGCGTTCCCGGGTGTCGCGCAACGGCAGGGACGTGGCCAGGGCCGCCAGGGCCTTGCTCGGGAGGTGTTTTTGGTTGGCGTCAAAATAATCGCCTTTTAAACGCGCCGCCAGCTGGCGCAAGGTGGTGGCGTCCTGCCGCGATTGATGCCCGTCAATGTATTTGCCGGCCAGCGCATCGCCGACCCCCACCACCAGCGAACGCTGGATCGACGCCGGCATTTGCGGCATTCCACTGTCGGGGATGGTGTCGCCGTCGGTCACGATCACCAGGGTGGCGCTGTTCGGCGGCCAGGCCTTCGCCAGTTCCGCCGACTGCCGCACGCCTTCCAACAGTTCGGTCTTCCCGACGTTGAAGGCAATGTCGAGGGGCAGGTCGTTCAGGCAATTCTTGACGACTTCCATGTCCGAGGTGTCCACGACCACGGGTTTCGCACCGGTGTAAAAGGCAACGATACTCACGCGGACCTGATCGAGGGCGATCCGTTGGAGCAGCGACATTAAAACTTCACCCGCCCGCAGCGCCCGGGTTTGTTTGCCATTCGTCCCCGCATCGGCGAGTTGCATGCTGGGCGAGACATCGAGCGCGATCACCAGATGCCGAAAGCCGCCCGCGGGCACGAACTCCTCGCGGCGCACGGATTGCGGGCCGATTTGCAGCAAGGTGAGGAAGCCCCACGTCAACGCGCCCGTGGCGGCGGTCCGCAACCACGGCACCGCCTTCGTCCAGGACCGCGGCCGGCCGGCCGGTCCAAAGGCCAATCGCGCCACGCGCCGGCAGCGGCGAACATGCAGCCACTCGGCCAAGCCCGTCAGCAGGACAACCCCGAGGGTAATTTGCCAGGCGTAGTTCATTTGGTCTTCACCAGGGCGTGAACCGGAAGCGCAGGCCGCCGACCACTTGCAAACCAGTCAGGCCCAACCCCGCCACGGCAAACGGCCAGAACCAGTCCGCCTGGTCCGGCGCGGACGGCTTGAGCTTGACGGGTTTCATCGTGTCAATCCGCTTGAAGACTTCGTTGAGGGCGGATGGGTCGTCCGCCGCGAACGCCTGGCCGCCGGTCAGATTCGCCAGGGTAAAAGTTTCCTCCTGCGGCTGGCCTTCGGCCACGTGGATATAAAACACCGCGATGTTGTCCGCGCTCAATTCCTCCCCGATGCGTTGCGCGGCGCCGCCGTTCAGATCGAAGCTCTGGCCGTCGGAAATCAACACCACCATCCGGTCTCCCTCCTCGCGGGTGCGCAGCTTTTTACCGACCGCTTGCAGCGCGTGGCCGATGCGCGTGCCGCCCATGTGTGGCGGCATTTTTTCCGGACGGAGAAATGGCGCGGCCAGCCGGATGGCCGAAAGGTCCTTGGTCAAAGGCGTCCAATGCACGTATTCCGTGCCGAAGATCGTCAGGCCGAAGGCGTCGCCCTTGCGATAGGAAGTGAAATCCACAATCGCTTTCATGGCCGCATCCGAGCGCGTGCCGTCGCCGAAGGGTGTCATCATGCTCCCGGAGACATCGAGCACGACCTCGATGTTCGTCAGCACGCGTTCATCCTTGGGGGTCGCGGTGCGTTGGGGGCCGGCGAGAAGGCCGAGGCCGACGGCCAGCAGCGCGGCCGGCAGCAGATTGGCGCCCTTGACGATGCGTTCCAGCCAGCGCTTCGGCCGCGCCTGGGAATGGTCCAGCGGCAGGACGATCGGCCGTCCGCGCCGGCGCCATTCCCACCAGATCAGCAGCACGGGCAGGATCAGCAGCAGGAGAACGAATGGGCGCGCGAAGGTCATGAAAAACACCAGATTCCAAGCTCCAAATCCCAAAGAAATCCCAAGCCCCAACCTCCAATGCTTTCGACAACACCTGGCAACAACCGCCGTGAACCCTTGGAAGCTTGAGCGATAGAGCCTCGTTGGAGTTTGGAGTTTGGAGTTTGGAGTTTCACACCCGCACCTCCCTCGGTTCGGAATCCGCCATCTGCTTGTAGGGCGCGAGGAATTCCTCCACGCGCACGGTGGCGCGGCCCGGTGGACGATGCAGCCAGTCTTCCATCGCCCGCAACAGCGCGCCCGCTTCCGGATGCTGACGCAACTGAGCCATCAGTTCGCTGGCATTCGTTTCGGAGAGTTTCAGCCGTTGCTGCCAGTGCGTAATGAGCATCCGTTCCAGCGTGGCCTTTTCGTCCGCCGTCAATTGCCCAGCCGCGGCGCGCTCAACGAGCGGCCGGATTTTTTCGGCGAAGGATGGCGGGCGCGAAGCCATCGCCGGTGCGGATTCCGTTCTTGGCGTCCGGCCCAGGCGCCGGATGACAAAGAAGGCCAGAATCCAGAGAACGCCGGCGCCAATCAGCAACGCGCGGTAGCTGCTGAATAGCGTCGGCGCGCGGTGCGCCTGTTCCTCGAGCCAGCCATTGTGCGGGCTCGGGAGCAGACCGGCGACGGTGACGGTGACCGGGGGCAGGTTGGTGGCCGGTTGACCCTCGGCGGTGAACAAATACCCCCGCAGATCGTGCGGGCCCGGGACGCGTCCGGCATAGCGCAGATCGTAGCGGGTCAGCGTGCCGTGCGGTTGCGCGGCCGCGATGCGCAACACCAACGGCGCACGATGGTCGCCGGGCTTGGTGATCAAACCGGCGATGGGCAGCGCGACGTCGATTTGCCCTTCCATGCCGACGGTCGGCGGCGCGGCACTCTGGTTGATGACGAGGAGGTTGGTTTCGGCGCGAACGGAACCGATTGAGTTCATCACCGCAGCAGCCAGTAACAGTGCCGAAATCCGGAGGACGAAGGACGAAGGAAATCTGCACTTGGGCTTCGTGCAACTGAATTTAAAGAATCCCAATACAGAATCCCAACGGGATTCCGGCTTAAAGCCCAGGGTTGCGAGGAACGAGCTACCCTGGGAAGACCGATCGTGGGCCAACAACCCCAACGGGGTTGCGGAGCGGCGGGGATGCGGCGCAACCCCGTTGGGGTTGAAAACCGTGTCGACAGCCACCCAAGGTAGCTCGGTCCTCGCAACCCTGAGCTGAATGACACCATCCCGTCGGGATTGCCGAACCACTAGTTTATTCATCGCGCTCCTTTCCCGAAGTTGCCGCGCCGGCGCAGGTAACCGCGCAATTGAGGGAGAAAGGGTTTATCAATCGGCAGCGTTAGATGATCAATGCCGCTGTGCTTGAGTTCCTGGGCCAGGGCATCGCCCTGAAACCACTGGCTGCGTCCCGTGGCCACGAACGCGCGCCCCGATTCCGCCTCTTCCATCCGGAACACGCCCCCGCCCAGTCGCCCGTGCTCGGCCGGGTCCTGAAGTTGCAGCGCCACGCAATCGTGTTCCTGCCGCAGCAGCTTGAGCGCGGGGATGGCTTGGGGATCGTGAAAGTCGCTCAACACGAAGATGGCGGTGCGGGATTCGAGCACGCTGGCGAGGCGCTGCAGCCGCACGCCGACGTTTGTGTGCTCGTCCAGGCGGTAGCTGCGCAGCTGGTGCAGCCACACAAAGATCCGGGCGCGCGACAGGGTGGGATGCGCATCCAGTTCACGTTCGCCGCCGCCGATGAAGCCGACCGGGCTCATGCGCGCGAGGGAAGCCAGCGCAAGCGCCCCGGCGAGTTTCACCGCCCAGGCATATTTGCTCACCGGCTGGGAGCTCACACACATGGAGGCCGAGGTATCCACCACGAGGTAAATCGCCATGCGTTTCGGCGCTTCGTATTCCTTGAGGTGAACCTTGCCCGTGCGGGCCGTCACCCGCCAGTCAATGGACTTGATGGGATCGCCGGGCTGATAGAGGCGGGATTGAACATACTCGATCCCCGAGCCGAGAAACGGTGAGGCATCCGTGCCGAAGCTCAGGCTGTCGGCCAGGCGCTTGATCTCGAGCGCGAACTGCCGCTCATCGAGATGCTCCGAGACTTCGAGTTGTGCGTGCATTTTGGGAGTCGTGAAACGTGAAGCGTGCAACGTGAATCGTGAGGCCAGTCCTCGGATTTATTTCACGTTTCACGTTTCACGCTTCACCCCACTTCCGCCATGATTTCCCGCAGGACCGTCGCGCCCTTCATCCCGCCCGCCAGGGCTTCATAAGTCAGCCGGGTGCGGTGCAGCAATACATCCTCGGCCAGGGCATATAAATCTTCCGGCACGACATAGTCCCGCTGGTGAATGAACGCCCGGGCCCGGGCCGCCAGCGTGAGCGCGATGCCGGCGCGCGGACTGCCGCCCACGTCGATCGCCTTGTGCCGCCGGGTCCGCCGGACGAGTTCCACGCAATGTTTCCGGAAAACGTCGCTCACGAAAACCTTTTGCACGGCTTCCATCGCTCCGACCAGTTCCGTGATGGTGGCCACGGGGGCCTGGTTCAATTGGTCGAACGCGCTTTGGGGCACCGCGCCTTTCTCGGAACGTTGCAAGCCGAGTTCCAGCTGGCGGCGGAGGATTTCGTCCTCCTCTTTGGCGTCGGGATAGTCCAGCCGATGGCAAAGCATGAAACGGTCGAGCTGGGCCTCCGGCAGATCGAACGTGCCGCTTTGCTCGATGGGATTCTGCGTGGCGATGACCACGAACGGCGCGGGCAATTGAAAGGTGGTGTTGCCAATCGTCACGCGGCGCTCCTGCATCGCCTCGAGCAACGCGCTCTGCACCTTGGGCGCCGCCCGGTTGATTTCGTCGGCCAGCAGCAGGTTCGTGAAAATCGGGCCGCGATGAATGCGGAACTCGCTCGTGCGTTGATCCAGGATTTCCGAGCCGACAATGTCCGACGGAAGGAGATCGATGGTGAATTGCACGCGGGCGAACTTGAGGTCAATGGCCTTGGCGATGGCATTGACGAGCAGCGTTTTGGCCAGCCCCGGCATGCCTTGCAGCAACAGGTGGCCGCCGGTGAACAGGGCGATGAGGAGACGCTCCACGACCTTGTCCTGACCGACGACGACGGTGGCGACGCGTTCGCGAATGGCATGAACCAGGTGATGGGAAACGTCGGGCGAAGCTGCGGGGGCGACAACTGGGTTAGTCGATGTCATGATTTGGTTTCCCGTTGTTAACAATGCTTGGACCGCAAGGTTGCGGATTCGTTTCAAACTATTTGCAAACAATCATCCTCAACCAAAACTCGCCCGTTCCCCGGCGATCGGGTTCGTCTGCCCGCTGCGACGGTCTGCGACTCTACTTTAGGGCAGCCCAAACGCGGTGGACATCCTCGTGGTCGTCCAGGGTCTGCAGGAATTCGCCGACCTCGGCTTTTTGGGCGTCGGTGAGTTCCGGGATCTGTTTCGGCACGTAACCCAGTTCGCTCGTCACCACCGTCCAGCCGTTCGCGGACACCCATTTGACCACGGCATGCACGGCGGTGCGGTCGCAGATGAACCGTGCGCCCGCCGCACTTTCGGGAATATCGTCGTTTTGCTCGTGGGTGAGGGTTTCGACTTCATTCGCGCCGGCTTCGATGGCGGCGGCCTCCCGGTCGATGTTGGCGTCGGGATGATGGGCTTCGACGAGGCCGACGTGGTCGAAGAGGAACTTGTTGCTGCCGGCCGTGCCCAACTGGCCTTTCTTGAACAGCACGCGGACTTCGGGGGCAGTCCGGTTCACATTGTCGGTATACACCTCGACGATGACGGCCACCTTGTGCGGGGCGTAACCCTCGAACACAACATGCTCCATCACGAGTTTTTCGTCGCCGATACCCGCGCCTTTGTTGATGGCGCGCTGGATGGCATCCTTCGTCACGCTCTCCTTCTTTGCCTTTTCCACGGCGGTGAAGAGGCGCGCGATCATGGTGGGGTCCGGGCCACCCAAGCCGGCGGCGACCGAGATTTCGCGAACGAGTTTGCCCGTCGTGCGGCCTTTCTTCAGGCCGGCGACG